>NZ_JBVIMH010000050.1:0-40359 GCF_055579945.1 Kitasatospora sp. NPDC032150
TGGGGCGAGGAGCGGATCTCGGTCGCCGCGGTGAACGGGCCGTCGTCGGTGGTGGTTTCGGGTGAGCCGGCCGCGCTGGAGGAGCTGATCGCCTCCTGTGAGGCGGATGGTGTTCGGGCGCGTAGGGTGCCGGTGGATTACGCCTCGCACTCGGCTCAGGTGGAGTCGATCCGTGCCGAGCTGCTGGACGTGTTGCGTGAGGTGAGCCCGCGGGCGGGTCGGGTGCCGCTGCTGTCCACGGTGACCGGCGAGTTGGTCGACGGTTCGGGCATGGATGCGGAGTACTGGTACACCAACCTCCGTGCCACGGTGGAGTTCTCGGACGCGACGCGCGCGTTGCTGGAAGAGCACTCCGTCGGAACCTTCATCGAGGTCAGCGCGCACCCCGTGCTTGCGATGGCGGTTCAGGAGAGCGTCGAGCAGAGCGGGCGTGACGCTGCCGCGTTCGGCACCCTGCGCCGCGACGAGGGCGGTGCCCATCGCGTGCTGGCCTCCTTCGCGCAGGCGTGGGTACGCGGTGTCGCCGTCGACTGGCAGGCGGCCGTCTTCGCCGGCACCGGGGCCGAGCGCGTCGACCTGCCCACCTACGCCTTCCAGCAGGACACTTACTGGCCCCGGCCGCTCACCGGCTGGCTGGGCGACGTGGCCTCCGCCGGTCTGGGTTCGGCCGACCACCCGCTGCTCGGCGCCTCCGTGGCGCTGGCGGACGCGGACGGTCACCTGTTCACCGGGCGCCTGGCGCTGGACTCGCACCCGTGGCTGGCCGACCACGCCGTGGGCGACATCGTGCTGCTGCCGGGAACCGCCTTCGTCGAGCTGGCGGTCCGGGCGGGTGACCAGGTCGGCTGCGACCGCCTGGAGGAGTTGTCGCTTGAGGCGCCGCTGATCCTGCCCGCCAAGGGCGCGGTGCAGGTCCAGCTGTGGGTCGGTACCCCGGACGATGCCGGCCGGCGCACCGTCAGTCTGTACTCCCGTGCCGAGGATGCGCCGGCGGAGGAGCCGTGGACCCGGCACGCGGCCGGTCTGCTCGGTACCGGCGTGGCCGCCTCGATGAACGAGCTGGCCGAGTGGCCGCCGGCGAACGCCGAGGCCGTCCCCGTCGACTCGCTCTACGAGGGCTTCGCCGCCGCCGGGTTCGGCTACGGACCGGTGTTCCAGGGCCTGCGGCGCGCCTGGCGGCAGGGCGGCGAGCTGTTCGCCGAGGTCGAACTGCCGGAGGAGAGCTGGGAGTTGGCCGGAAGGTTCGGCCTGCACCCGGCCCTGCTCGACGGCGCGCTGCACGCGATCGGGCTCGGCGGAGTACTGGAGGGCAGCGGGCAGGCCCGTCTGCCGTTCGCCTGGTCCGGAGTCTCGCTGCACGCGGTCGGTGCCACCGCACTTCGGGTTCGGATCGTCGCGAACGGCCCGGATGCGGTCGCGCTGCACGTCGCCGACGGCACCGGCGCGCCGGTCGCCACGGTCGAGTCGCTGGTGCTCCGGCCGGTGTCGGTGGACCAGTTCTCCGCCGCCCGCGCCGCCTACCACGACTCGCTGTACCGGGTGGACTGGACGGCGGTGCCGCTCGGCTCCCCGGCCGGCCGGAGCGCCGAGCGGTGGGCCGTCCTGGGCGACGAGACGCTCGGCCTGGACCAGGCTGCCGGCTTCGCCGACCTGGCCGCGCTGACCGGGGCCCTCGCCGGCGGAGCCGCGCTCCCGGACACCGTGGTTGTGCCGTTCCTGGGAGGTGCCGAGGCGGAGCCCGGCGCCGGGATCCCAGCCGCCGCTCACCTGAGCGCGCACCGGGCTCTGGGTGTGCTGCAGGACTGGCTGGCCGAGGACGCCTTCGCCGGCACCCGGCTGGCCGTGGTGACCCGTGGTGCCGTGGCGGCCGGTACCGACGGGGACGGGACGGTGGCGGACCTGGCGGCGGCGACGGTCTGGGGCCTGGTGCGTTCGGCTCAGACCGAGAACCCCGGCCGGATCGTCCTGGTGGACCTCGACGAGGAGGGGGCATCGCTCGACGCGCTGCCCGCGGCGGTCGGCAGCGGTGAGCCGCAGCTGGCCCTGCGGTCCGGATCCGCCCTCGCCGCCAGGGTGGCGCGGGTCCCGGCGGCCGACGAGGCGGAGCCGCTGGTGCTGGACCCGGAGGGTACGGTGCTGGTGACGGGTGCGACGGGCACGTTGGGTGCGCTGTTCGCCCGGCACCTGGTCGCGGAGTACGGCGCGCGTAGGCTGCTGCTGGTCTCGCGGCGTGGGGCTCAGGCCGAGGGCGCCGAAGAACTCGCAGACGCTCTCCGCGAGTTGGGTGCGGAGCCGGTCTTCGCCGCCTGCGACGTCGCGGACCGTGACGCGCTGGCCGCCCTGCTCGCCGAACACCGCCTGACCGCAGTCGTGCACACCGCCGGTCTCCTGGACGACGGCGTGATCTCCTCGCTCACCCCCGAGCGCATCGACACCGTGCTGCGCCCGAAGGTGGACGCGGCCTGGAACCTGCACGAACTGACGAAGCACCAGGACCTCTCCGCGTTCGTGCTGTTCTCCTCCGCCGCCGGTGTCTTCGGCGGCGCCGGTCAGGGCAACTACGCGGCGGGCAACGCCTTCCTGGACGCCCTGGCACAGCAGCGCCGGGCCGCCGGACTTCCGGGACTCTCACTCGCCTGGGGCCTGTGGGCCGAGGAGAGCGGTATGACCGGCGACCTCGGCGACGCGGGCGTCGAGCGGATGGCCCGCGGCGGTGTCATCGCCCTGTCCTCCGAGGAGGGCCTGCGACTGTTCGACGCCTCCGTGCGATCGGCGGAGCCGGTGCTGGCGCCGATCAGCCTCGACCTGGCCGGGCTGCGCGGGCAGGCGGAGGCGGGCATGCTCCCGCCGCTGCTGCGCGGTCTGCTGCGCGGCCCGGTACGGCGCAGCGCGGACGCGGGCTCGCGGCCCGGCGGCGCCTCTCCGCTGATGCAGCGGCTCGCGGCACTGCCCGAGGCCGAGCGCGACGCGGCCCTGTTGGACGTCGTACGGGCCGAGGCAGCCGCCGTCCTGGGCTATGCGGGCCCGCACGCGGTGGACGCCGACCGGGCGTTCAAGGACCTCGGCTTCGACTCGCTGACCGCCGTCGAGCTGCGCAACCGCCTGAACGCCGCGACCGGCCTGCGGCTGCCCGCCACGCTGGTCTTCGACTACCCCAACCCGGGGGCGCTCGCCGAGCTGCTCCGCACCGAGCTCCTGGGCTCGCTGCCCGACGCGGCGGCCGTCGCGGTGGCGGCGGCCGACGACGAGCCGATCGCGATCGTCGGGATGGCCTGCCGGTTCCCGGGCGGGGTGAGTTCGCCCGAGGAGCTGTGGAGGCTGGTGGCCGACGGCGTCGACGCCGTGTCGGGATTCCCCGCCGACCGCGGCTGGGATACCGAGGCGCTCTACGACAGCGACCCAGAGCAGCAGGGCACCACCTACACCCGTGAGGGTGGTTTCATCCACAACGCCAGCGAGTTCGACCCGGACCTCTTCGGAATCTCGCCCCGAGAGGCCGTCTCGATGGACCCGCAGCAGCGGCTGCTGCTGGAGACCTCGTGGGAGGCGTTCGAGCGGGCCGGGATCGACCCGAACTCGGCACGCGGCAGCCGCACCGGCGTCTTCGTCGGTGTGATGTACAACGACTACGGCATGCTGCTCCAGCAGTCGGCGGAGGCCTTCGAGGGCTACGTCGGCACCGGCAGCTCCGGCAGCATCGCCTCGGGCCGGGTGTCCTACACCCTGGGCCTGGAGGGGCCGGCCGTCAGCATCGACACCGCCTGCTCCTCCTCCCTGGTGGCCCTGCACCTCGCGGTGCAGGCGCTGCGCAACGGCGAGTGCACCCAGGCGCTGGCCGGTGGTGTGGTGGTGATGGCCACTCCGGCTCCGTTCGTGGAGTTCAGCCGCCAGCGCGGCCTGTCGGCCGACGGCCGCTGCCGGGCGTTCTCGGACGACGCGGACGGCACCGGCTGGGGTGAGGGCGTCGGCATGCTGCTGGTCGAGCGGCTGTCGGACGCGCGCCGCAACGGGCACCCGGTGCTGGCGATCGTGCGCGGTAGCGCCGTCAACCAGGACGGTGCCTCCAACGGCCTGACCGCCCCCAACGGTCCGTCCCAGCAGAGGGTCATCCGCCAGGCGCTGGCGTCGGCCGGGCTGACGGCCGACCAGGTGGACGCGGTCGAGGCCCATGGCACCGGCACGACCCTCGGCGACCCGATCGAGGCCCAGGCCCTGCTCGCCACCTACGGCAAGGGCCGTCCCGAGGACCGCCCGCTGCTGCTGGGCTCGCTGAAGTCCAACATCGCCCACACCCAGGCCGCGGCCGGTGTCGGTGGTGTGATCAAGATGGTGATGGCGATGCGGCACGGCGTACTGCCGCAGACCCTGCACGTCAGCGAGCCGTCCTCGCACGTCGACTGGTCGGCCGGCGCGGTCGAGCTGCTGACCGAGGCCCGGTCCTGGCCGGAGACCGGACAGCCGCGCCGCGCGGGTGTCTCCTCGTTCGGCATCAGCGGCACCAACGCCCACGTGATCATCGAGCAGGCACCCGAGGAAGCCGCCCCGGCCGAGCACGCCGCTCCCACCGAGCCCACTGCCCGGGCGGTGCTGCCCTGGGTGCTGTCGGGCCGTTCGCCGGCGGCGCTGCGCGGTCAGGCCGAGCGGCTGCTGGCCCGGCTGGAGGCCGGACAGACGGCGGACCAGGCCGACATCGGCTGGTCGCTGGCCACCACCCGCGCGGCGCTGGAGCACCGCGCCGCCGTGGTGGCCGCCGACCGGGTGGAGCTGCTGCACGGCCTGAAGGCGCTGGCGCACGGCGAGTCGACGGCGAACACGGTTCAGGGTGTGGCCGCTTCGGGGAACCGCTCGGCGTTCCTGTTCACCGGCCAGGGCAGTCAGCGGGCCGGCATGGGCCGTGAGCTGTACGAGACCTTCCCGCGGTTCGCCGAGGCTTTCGACGCGGTCTGCGGGGAGTTGGACCGGCACCTGGACCGTCCGCTGCGCGAGGTGGTGTTCGGCGGGGAGGAGTTGGACCAGACCGGGTACACCCAGCCGGCCCTGTTCGCGGTCGAGGTGGCGCTGTTCCGCCTGGTCGAGTCGTGGGGTGCGCGTCCCGACTTCCTGGCCGGGCACTCGATCGGCGAGCTGGCCGCCGCGCACGTCGCGGGTGTGCTCTCGCTGGCTGATGCCGCGACTCTGGTGGCTGCTCGCGGCCGACTGATGCAGCAACTGCCTTCGGGCGGTGCCATGGTGGCGGTCCAGGCTAGCGAGGACGAGGTCCTGCCGTTCCTCACCGAGGAGTTGGGGATCGCGGCGGTCAACGGTCCGACCTCGGTGGTGATCTCGGGTGTCGAGCAGGCCGTGCTGGAGGTCGCGGAGAAGCTGGCCGCGGACGGTCGCAAGACCAAGCGGCTCACCGTCAGCCACGCGTTCCACTCGCCGCTGATGGAGCCGATGCTCGCCGAGTTCCGTGAGGTCGCCGAGGGTCTGACCTTCGCCGAACCGCGCATCCCGATCGTCTCCACCCTCACCGGCTCGGTCACGGACGAGATCCGCACCGCCGACTACTGGGTGCGCCACGTCCGCGAGGCCGTCCGCTTCCACGACGCAGTCCGGGCCCTGGAGCGCGAAGGCGTCCGTACGTACCTGGAGCTGGGCCCGGACGGGACCCTCGCCACCATGGGTCAGGACTGCGTCACCGAGGACGCGTGGTTCGCCCCCGTCCTGCGCCGTGACCGCGCCGAGGAGCAGAGCTTCACCCTCGCACTGGCCGGGCTGCACCTCCGGGGCGCCAAGCTCGACTGGGAGGCCGTGTTCGCGGGCACCGGCGCGCGGCGCGTCGATCTGCCCACCTACGCCTTCCAACGGCAGCACTACTGGCCGAAGCCGTACACCGGCTTCTTCGGCGACGTCACCGCGGTCGGTCTGGGGGCGGCCGACCACCCCCTGCTCGGCGCGAGCGTCGCCCTGGCCGACGCCGAAGGCCAGCTGTTCACCGGCCGCCTCGGCCTGGACACCCACCCCTGGCTGGCCGACCACGCCGTGATGGGTGCGGTGCTGCTGCCGGGGACCGCCTTCGTGGAACTCGCGATCCGGGCCGGCGACCAGGTCGGCTGCGGACACCTGGAAGAACTCGCCCTGGAGACCCCGCTCGTCCTGCCCGAGCGCGGCGGGATCCAGCTGCAACTGGCCGTGAGCGCACCGGACCGGGACGGCCGCTGCCGCCTCACCCTGCACTCTCGGCCCGAGGACGCGGCGGGAGACCTCCCCTGGACCAGGCACGCCACCGGTGTGCTCTCCGCCGCCACTGGCGACACGGGCCCCGACCTTGCCGAGTGGCCGCCGCGGGGAGCCGAACCGGTCGAGGTGGACGGCCTGTACGAGGGCTTCGCCGCACTCGGCTTCGCCTACGGCCCCGCGTTCCAGGGGCTGCGGGCCGCCTGGCGGCGCGAGGGCGAACTGTTCGCCGAGGTCGCGCTGCCCGAGGAGGTCAGGACGCAGGCCGCGGCCTTCGGCCTGCACCCCGCGCTGCTCGATTCGAGCCTGCACACCCTGGGCCTCGGCGGTCTGCTGGCGGACACCGGCCAGGGAAGGCTGCCGTTCGCCTGGAGCGGCGTCACCCTGCACGCCACGGGTGCGGCCGAACTCCGGGTGCGGATAAGGCCGTCGGGTGATGACGTGCTGGCGCTGGAGCTGGCCGACCCGGCCGGCCGACCGGTGGCGGAGATCCAGTCGCTGGCGCTGCGCCCGCTGACGCCCGAGCAGCTCGGCGCGAGCGGCAGCGGCAGGGACGACGCACTGTTCGCACTGGAGTGGGCCGCCGTCCCCGCCACCACCGCGACCGCCGGCAGCTGGGCCGTCCTCGGCTCCCACGCGCTGGAGCTCGCGGCGGAGGGGGCGGCGTTGGGGGCGGCCGCCTACCCCGACCTGGACGCGCTGACGGTGGCCGTGGCAGCGGGCACCCCGGTCCCGGACAACGTCCTGGTGTGCTGCCCGCCCGCAGCCGCGGACCAGGACGCGGCACAGGCCGCCCACCTGGCGGCAGGCCGGACGCTGGAGCTGGTCCAGTCCTGGCTGGCGGAGGACTTCACCGCCACCGCGCGGCTGATCATCGCCACCCGGGGCGGAGTGTCCACCCGGCAGGGCGAGGACGTGCCCGATCTGGCGGCCGCCGCGGTGTGGGGCCTGGTCCGCTCGGCCCAGACCGAGAATCCGGACCGGATCGTCCTGGTCGATCTGGACCAGGACGGCGCACACCGGGCGCTGTCCGCCGCAGCGGTCGGGGTCGAACCCCAACTCGCCTTGCGTGATGGTGAGTTGTATGCACCCCGGCTCGCCAGGATGGCGCTGCCGGAGCAGACCGGACTCGCCGACCCCAACCCGAGCGGCACGGTACTGCTCACCGGCGCCACCGGCTCCCTCGGCCGGCTGTTGGCCCGCCACCTGGTCGCCGAACGCGGTGTGCGCCGTCTGCTGATGGCCTCCCGTCGGGGCGAAGAGGCGGAAGGCGCCGCCGAGTTGAGGCAGGAACTGGCCGACCTCGGCGCCGAGGTGCGCCTGGCCGCCTGCGACGTGGCCGACCGGGACGCCCTGGCCGCGCTGCTCGACAGCGTGCCGGCCGAGCACCCGCTCACCGCCGTGGTGCACGCCGCCGGCCTGCTCGACGACGGCGCCGTCGCCACCCTCACCAGGGAACGGGTCGACCGGGTGCTGCGCCCCAAGGTGGACGCGGCCTGGCACCTGCACGAGCTGACGGAGCAGCACCCGATCTCCTCCTTCGTGCTGTTCTCCTCGATGGCCGGCGTCTTCGGCGGCCCGGGCCAGGCCAACTACGCCGCGGCCAACGCCTTCCTGGACGCCCTCGCCGCCCACCGGCGGGCCCAGGGCCTGCCCGCCACCTCACTGGCCTGGGGCCTGTGGGAGCAGGACGGCGGAATGGGCGGCACGCTCGCCGAGGCCGATCTGCAGCGCCTCGCCCGCGGCGGGGTGGCGCCGCTCTCCGTCGAGGACGGCCTGGCGCTGTTCGACGCCGCCGACGCGCTGGACCGGTCGCTGCTGGTCCCGGTCAGGCTGAACCTGGCCGGTATGCGGGCCCACGCGGCCGCGACCGGACAGGTGCCGGCACTGCTGCGCGGACTGCTGCGTGTCCCGGCCCGCAGGTCGGCCACCGCGGCCTCGGAGTCGGCCGACGCCCTGACCGGGATGCTGGCCGGCCGTACCGAGCAGGAGCGGGAAGCCGTGCTGCTCGACCTGGTCCGCACCCACGCCGCCGCGGCGCTCGGCCACTCGGCCCCGGAGGCGGTGGACGTCGAACGCGCCTTCCTGGAAATGGGCTTCGACTCGCTCACCTCGGTGGAACTGCGCAACCGGCTGGCCCTGGCGACCGGTCTGCGGCTGCCCGCCACCCTGCTGTTCGACCACCCGACCCCGAGGCTGCTGGCCGTCCGGCTGCGCGACCAGCTGGCCATCGCCGGGTCCTCGGAGCCGGTCGCCGAGGAGGCCCGCCCACTGGGCACCATCGGCACGCTGCTGCGCGGTGCCGCAGAGACCGGCCGCAGCCGGGAGTTCATGGAGCTGCTGATCGCGGCCTCGCGGTTCCGGCAGTCCTTCGAGCACGACGAGGCGGCCGACCTGGCGCCGGAGCCGGTCCGGCTGGCCGACGGACCCGAGCAGCCCGTACTGGTCTGCCTGCCCTCGCTGCTGGCGATCTCGGGCCCGCACCAGTACGCCCGGATCTCCGCGGCGTTCCGCGGCCGGCGGGCGGTCCGCGCGCTGCCGCTGCCGGGGTTCCGGGAGGGTGAGCCGCTGCCGGCCACCGCCGAGGCGGTCGTCGAGGTCGTCGCGCAGGGAACGCTGCGGGCGGCCGGGGGAGCCCCCTTCGTGCTGCTCGGCCACTCCACCGGCGGTCTGGTGGCCCAGGCCGCGGCGGCAAGGCTGGAGGAGCTGGGTACGGGTCCGGCGGCCGTGGTCCTGGTGGACACGTACTCCTTCGAGAGCGAGGCCGGGGCCGACGGCGCGGGTGCGGGTGCGGGTGCCAGGGTCGAGGACGTGCTCCCGGCGCTCACCGGCGCGATGCTGGCGCGCGAGGGCGCGTACGTCCCGATGGACGACACCAGGCTCACCGCGATGGGCGGCTATCTGCGGCTGTTCGCCGATCGCCGGCCCACCGGAACCGCCGCGCCCACCCTGCTGGTCCGTGCCGTCGACGTCCTGGCGGCGCCAGGACCGGACGGGGTGGCCGAGGCGGCCGTCCGGGCCTCCTGGCCGCTGGAGCACACCGCGCTGGACGGTCGCGGCGACCACTTCACCGTGATGGAGGAACACGCCGCCGCCACCGCCGAGCTGATCGAGAATTGGCTGCGCGAGGTGTGCTGACCGTGCTGAGGTGGTGAGAGCTGTACCGCACCACCTGCACCGACCGCTGTCCCGGCCCGACCCCCGACGGGCCGGGACAGCCCCGGTGGACCTCCACCGGACAAGACTTGGCAAGCCGTCACACTCAGGAGAGACGAGAACCGATGACCACGCCCACCAGTGCCGAGTACGACCTCTGGATACGCCGTTTCCACCAGGCCCCCGGCAGCAAGGCGCGGCTGCTCTGCCTTCCGCACGCCGGCGGATCGGCCAGCTTCTACTACCCGGTCTCGGCGGCGCTGTCGCCCGGGATCGAGGTCCTCGCCGTGCAGTACCCGGGCCGTCAGGACCGCCGCAGCGAGCCGAGCATCGGCACCATCGCCGAACTGGCGGACCAGGTCCACCGGATGGTCGCCACCCTGGACGACCGGCCGCTGGGGATCTTCGGCCACAGCATGGGCGCGATCCTCGGCTTCGAGCTGGCCCGCCGGCTTGAGGCGGACGGGCGAGGGCCCGCCGTGCTCTTCGCCTCGGGTCGGCGCGGCCCGGGCACGCACCGGGAGGAGACCGTCCACCTGCGCGACGACGACGGTCTGGTCGACGAGCTCAAGGGGCTCAGCGGGACCAACACGGCGCTGCTCGGCGACGAGGAGATCCTGCGGATGATCCTGCCGGCGATCCGCAACGACTACCGGGCCATCGAGACCTACCGGCGCACGCCGGGCGAGCCGGTGAGCACCCCGATCGTGGCGCTCACCGGCGACGATGACCCCAAGGCCACCGTGGAGGAGGTCAAGGCCTGGGCGGAGGAGACCACCGGCAAGTTCTCGCTGAGCGTCTTCCCCGGCGGCCACTTCTACCTGGCCACCCACCAGAAGGCGGTGCTCGCCGAGATCACCGACCACCTGGCCGCCCACACCGGCTGATCCCTCGCGGGGCAACCCCGAACACCGGAAGGGCGCGGGGAACCGCGCGGGAAACCCACCTCTGCGGAGGGTTTCCCGCGCGGCTCCCCGCGCCCAGGGCGGACCGCCGATCGGACGCCGTCAGGCGTAGGAGGCGCTGCTGCCCGTCGACACCAGGCACAGCTCGCCCGGCAGATCGCTGCGCCGGGTGACCTTGAGCTTGCGGTAGACCCGGGTCAGGTGCTGCTCCACCGTGCTGACCGTGATGAAGAGCTCCCGGGCGATCTCCCGGTTGGTGTGGCCGAGTGCAGCCAGTGAGGCCACCCGCCGTTCGGCGTCGCTCAGATCGCCCGCGAGCGGAGTGGTGGAGGCCGTCTGCGGCGCCTCCTCGCGGACGTCGCAGAACATGCTGGACAGGCCGCGCAGGATGGGCTCGGCGGAGTGCTCCTTGGCCAGTTGCCAGGCCCGGTTCATCATGGTCCGGGAGCGCTTGTGGTCGCCCAGGTTCTGGTAGGCGTAGCCCAGGTCGGCCAGGGCCAGGGCCAGTTCGACCGGGGAGTCGCAGCGCTGGAGCTCGTCCACCGCCTGACGCAGCATCGAGGGACGGTGGCGGAGTTCGGCGACGGCCGCGCCCAGCCGCAGCGCGATGCCGCGGGAGCGGGACGGACCGGGCTGCAGCCGCTTGAACTGCTCGTCGATCAGGACCTTGGCCTGCTGGTGGTTGTTCATGCTCAGGTGGACCCGGGCGGCGGCCGCCCGCCACGCCACCACCGTCGGCAGGTCGATGCCCCACTCCTGCATCATCTCGCCGCAGATCAGGAAGTCGTCGAGGGCCGCGTGCGGGTTGTTGGTGGCCAGCCGGTACTCGCCCCGGGCGTGCAGGTAGTGCAGCCCGTAGCGGGACTTGTAGATTGCCTGCGGCACCGGCCGGCTCAGCAGTTCCGCCGCGTCCTCGTACTTGCCCATCGCGGTCTGGGCCATCAGCAGGACGGCCATCGGCAGACCGATCGTCACGCCCCAGCCCTGCCAGGGCATCTCCTCGAGGGCGGTCTTGGCGAAACGCTCCGCCTCGACCAGCCTGCCCTGCCGGAAGGCGATCTGGCCGCGCAGTGCCAGCAGCGGTGGCCGCCAGCCCTCGGCGGCTCGGCCGATCCGGCTGAGCAACTGGTCGCAGCAGACCGCAGCCCGGTCGAGCTGGTCGCCGTAGATCAGCGCGAGCAGGGCGAACTCGACCTGCTCCCAGGAGCGGTAGCTCAGCCTGATGGTCCGTAGGACCTGCTCCGCGCCGAGGAAGGTGTTCTCGCCGGCGCAGCCGCTGAGCACCTCGTCGAGCACGGCGGCGGCCTGCAACTGCGGGTCGGCCCGGACCGCGGCGGGGGCGCGGTCCGCGTTGACGTTGCGGGGCCCGAAGGGCGGCAGTTCGGCCAGTGCGCCGGGGTAGGCGCTGGCGAGCAGCAGTTTGACGGTCTGCAGTTCGGCGGTGGTACGGCCCTCGGCCGGACGCCCCGGGGCGGCCAGCAGGTGGTCGAGAACGGCCGTCGCCTCGGTGATCCGGCCGTGCCGCAGCAGGTACTTGACGACCACCACGCTGTGCCGGTCGCCGAGGTCGCCGGCCCGCAGGGCGGCGGTAAGCTGGGGCAGGTGGCGGGTGGCGTTGCCGGCCTGGAGCTGCCACTCGACGCCGGCCAGCAGGGTGAGCACCTCGCCGCGCGCCCGGCGGTCGGTGCAGACCCGGTGGGCGTGCTCGACACAGCGCCTGGCCAGGTCCGCGTCCCCGTCGAAGAGCGCCTGGCGGGCGACGTCGCACAGTACCCGGGTGCTCCAGGCCTCGCCGGGCTCGTTGGAGGCCAGCAGCCGCTCGGCGATGGCCCGCTCGGGTGCTCCCTGGGTGTACAGCAAGTGGGCGGCGCGGTGCTGCAGCTTGCTGAGGTCGTCCGCGTCGGTGTCGTGCAGGACGGCGGTCCGCACGGCGGGGTGCCGGAACTGCCCGTGCTCCAGCAGGCCGGCCGACTCCAGGCCGCGGATGACGCACTCCACGGTGGCGGGGGAGAGGTCGAGCAGCTGTCCGAGCAGGTGGGTGGTGCAGCTCTCGTCGAACACGGCGATCCCGCGGGCCACCGCGAGGGCGGAGGGTTCGCTGCGGTGCAGGCAGCTGACGACGGCCTGGGAGAAGGCGTACCCGGCGCCCAGTCTGGACGGGCGCTGCTCGGACGGCAGCCGGGTGCAGGTGCGCAGGTCCTCCAGCAGGGCGTGGACCAGCAGCGGGTTGCCGCCCGTCAACGCGTCGAAGAAGGGTGCCAGTTCGTCGGCCCGCTCGGCGTCGAGGCGGGACTCCAGCAGCTGCACCACACCCTGGTGGGTGAGCGGGCCGAGCAGGATGCGCCGGCAGTTCGGCTGGCGCAGCAGCTCGGCGTGGAAGGCGGGGTGGGGATGCTGCGCCGAGGTGCGCTCGGTGAGGACCACCGCGATCGGGGCGGTGCCGAGCCTGCGGATCAGGAAGAGCAGCCACTGGAGCGAGAGCGCGTCCGCGTGGTGGACGTCGTCCACGCAGATCAGCAGCGGCCCAGCGGTGGAGAGTTCGAAGAGCACCGCGCACAGTTCCTGGACCAGGTCGGTCGGGAGCTGCCATGGCTCCTGCCCGGGCCCGGTGGGTGTCGCGTGCTGTGCGGCAGTGCGTTCACTCGTGGCGAGCAGGAGCCGTACCTGCTCGCTGCGTTCGGCGGTGAGCGGGGCCTGCCTGAGCAGCTGTCCGACGATACTCAGCGGCGTACGGCATTCGGCCTGTGCCCCGACCGCCCGTAGCGCGATGACGCCCGAGCGGCTGGCCTCCTCACAGAGGGCGTTCAGCAATCCGGTTTTACCGCTGGCAACCGGTCCGACCACCAGGCCGACCGAGCCTGAGCCTTGGAGTGGGTCGGCGGTGAGCCGGGTCAGGAGCCGCAATTCCTCGCTGCGTTCGATGAGGCCGGAACGGGCCGTCATGTAGTGGACTCCTTGCTTCAGGTCCCGATGCCCGCCCAGGGAACGTCCGTGTAAGGGGAGGACAGCGCCGTGGGCAGGGTCTGTTCTGAGAGTGAGAAGGGTGCCGGTCTGCCGTCGTCTCAGGTGAGTGGGCGACAGGGCTCTGGCAGATCAGACCGCAGGAGCGGTTCGTCGTCTGGAGACGAGAAGTGATGGCACGTCAGTGATTCCCCCGAATGAGCTGGCAGTCGCCAAGGCGGTCGAATGCCGGACAAGCGGACAGGTTTATCCGGCGCTCAACCATTAATTTATGGCGAATTCATGTCCGCGCACTCCGGGCGCAGCCGGCTCAGCCGGCGCCGCCGATCAGGTTGCGGGACAACTGGTCTGAACATAACACTTTGGCGGCCCGATGGACGATGCATGCCGTCAGGAAGCGATCAATAATTGAAGGGCCTAGGAGCAGTAGGGGTGGCGGTAGGGGGTGTGCAGGGGGCCGGATGCGCTCTCCATAGGATGGTTGAGCCCAGCAACTCATGACAAATCGGACAAAGCTCATGTGTGTCCGGTGTGTGGGTCGTGGCGCCTGGAGTTAACCTTCGAGGCTTAGCAACTGTCGGTCGGTCAAAAGCCGTTCATCGCTGCGTCAAACCTGCGGGATTCGGCCATCTCGGCATCGGAATCAGGCTGTCCCGTAATTGTCACGGTGCATATGCGAACGGCCGGTCCGCCGCAGCGCTCTGCTGCGGTGGACCGGCCGTAAGGGCTGGTCAGGAGCGTTGTGCCGGTACCCGGTGGGCGTTCTCGTCCTCGGCGTGCACCTCGAGGCGGAGCGAGAGGCGGCAGCGCCGGCGGCCCGCCGAGGAGAGTTCCAGGTAGGTGCCGAGATGGCTGACGATCCGGTCGGCGGCCGACTTGGAGACCCCGAACAGGGTGGCGACCTCACGCATGGTCAGCTGGGTCCGCCAGTAGGTGGTGACCAGCAGTACCCGGTCCTCCAGGGAGAGCGTCCAGCGGCGCCCCGCCCGAGGGCCGTCGGCCTCGGCGCGGGTCCGCAGAGCATCCAGCAGGTCCTCGAATTCCTCCTCGGCCAAGCCGGTGAGGAGCTCCACCCAGGTGCGCTCCGATGCGTTGATCAACTGTGTCATGACCAGCCCAATGGTGCCCCGCCGGGCTGTGTGCAGCCCTGCCATCCCCCACCCAACACCGCAACCGTTCCCCCGTCCGCCCTGGCCGACCCCGCACCCCTACCCCCGTAGGGGGCGCTCACTCCTCCGGCAGGAGGATCGGCGCGATCTCCTCGAAGACGTCCCCGGGGCCGGGGTTGGTGGGATGACTCGCACCCCCCAGGGCGTCGACGACACCCCAGACCGCGTTGAGCGCCGTCGTGACCGCCCCTTCGGCGAACCCCGCCGTCCATGACACATCGTCACCGGCCAGGAACAGGCCGCGCTGCCCGGCCGGGAGGCCGTGCTGCACGAACTGGGTGAAGAGCCGGCGCTGGTAGCGGTACTGACCGGGAAGGTTCGCCTTGAAAGCACCCATGAACAGGGGCTCGGTCTCCCATGTTACCGAGACGGGAGGACCGCTGATGTGCTGCCGGATGTCGACTTCGGGGTAGATCCTGTGCAGCTCGGCGAGCAGCCGCTCCAGCCGCTGCTCGTCGTTCAGGGTGGCGACCTTCAGCGAGTCGTCGTTCCAGGTGTAGGAGAGGCAGATCACCCCGGGCCGGTCGGGACCGTCGTCGAACAGGTAGACCCCGCGCGGCATCCGGTCGGTGAGCGTCATGCTCATCAGGTCCTGGCCGGTGCGCGGGTCGCGGTCCAGCCAGAACGGACGGTCGGTGAGCACGAACATCTTGGAGGCGCCCATGTAGTGGGTGCGTTCGACAGCGGTCCACTGCGGCACCGAGAGCAGCGCCGGGTCACAGTCGATCCGGTTCAGCAGCGTCCACACGTGCGGGGTGAACACCACCGCCGGGTAGGTCTCCACCGAGCCTCGCTCGTCCTCGACGGTGATCCCCCCGGCCGCCCGGCGCAGCGCCGTCACGGCCGGCCTGGGCCGGCCCTCGTGCAGGGAGGCGAGCGAGGTGCCGGCCGGCCAGTGCGCCGCGCCCTCCGCGGCCAGCGTCCACAGCCCGTCGACCAGCCGTCCGGTGCCGCCGACGATGCTCACGTGCTCCTCGTCGGCGGCGGTGAAGACCACCCGCAGCACCTCCAGCACGGAGTTGGGGAAGTCGGTGTCCCAGCCGCCGGAGCCGAAGCCGACCTGCCCGAAGATCTCGCGGTGCCGGAACGAACGGAAGTACGGCGAGGCGGCGAGGAAGCCGTGGAAGGACTGGTCGTCCAGGGTGCGGACCATCCGGTTCCACACCGCCTTCAGCAGCGGGACGTCCCGGCGTCGGACTGCGTCCTCCATCACCGCCAGCTCGGCCTCCTCCCGCAGGGTCTTCTCCCAGGCGTCGGCCACCTCCTGGTAGACCGTCGGAAGGTCCTCGACGGTCCGGGCCAGGTGCCGCTCACCGGCCAGGTGCACCAGGGTGCTGGAGGTGTGCGGGGAGAGCGGGTTGGGGAACGGACGGGTCCGGAGCCCGAGCAGGTCGAAGTAGTGGAACAGCGTGGTGGCCGAGACCGGGAAGCGCATCGCCCCCATCTCGGCCACATATCCGGGATCGGCCTGGAACGGCACCGCGCGCATCCGGCCGCCCAGTTCCCCGGCCTCGTACAGCACCGGGCGCAGCCCCAGCCGCATCAGCTCGTACGCCGCGACCAGGCCCGCGATCCCGCCGCCGACCACCGCCACCGGCGTGCCGTGCCGCTCCTCGGGCAGCGAGCCGAGCCCGGCCGGGTGGCGCAGCCAGTCGTCGTACGCGAAGGGGAAGTCGGGGCCGAACATGGTCAGCGGAGCGGTCGCGGGACGCGTCGCGGGCTGTGCCGCGGGCATCGCCGGGAGCTCCTGGGAGCCGAGGGGAATCAGGGACATCTGGGACACCTTTCGGGGCCCGGTCCGCGAGAGCCCAGCCGCTCAGCCCAGCCGGGCGGGCAGGCCCTCGTAGAGCTCGGGGCGCCGGTCGTGGAGATAGGGGGTGTCGGCGCGCGCCTTCGCCACCACGGCCGGGTCGACCTCCGCCAGCAGCAGGCCCTCGACGGGCTCCGCCAGCGTCTGCCGGGTGCCGTCCGGGGCGGCCACGGTGGTCAGACCGCAGAAGTCCAGGCTGAGCCGCTCGCCGATCCAGTTGGTGTAGGCGACATAGAGCTGGCTCTCGAACGCCCGGGCGGGGACGATGGTCCGCGCGACGAACTCCCACGGCCGCATCAACGCCGTCGGGACCACCAGCAGTTGGGTACCGGCCAGGGCGTGGGCGCGCACCGCCTCGGGGAACTCGACGTCGTAGCAGACCAGCAGGCCCACCTTCAGTCCGCCGAAGTCCGCCTGCACCACGCCGTGGTCACCCGGTGCGAACCGGGAGCTGTCCACCTCGCCGAACAGGTGCGCCTTGCGGTACGCGGCCAGGGTCGTGCCCTCGGGGGAGACCAGCCGGGCCGCGTTGTAGACCGCGGAACCGGTGTCCTCCGGCCAGCCGTGCACGATGGCGATGCCCGCCTCCCGGGCGATTTCCGACACGGCCGCGCAGAGCGGCCCGTCGACGGGCTCGGACACCTCGGCGAGCGTGCCGGGGCGCAGCGGGTACCCGCCCAGGGTCATCTCGGGGGCGACGAGCAGCTCGGCTCCCGCCTCCGCCGCGCGGGCGGCCGTCTCGCGCAACCGGTCCAGCAGTTGCGGAACGTCGGGGGAGCCGGCCGCGGCCTGCCAGCAAGCAATCCTCATCGCGAGCACCCTCTCCCGGTAGCGGCGGAGTCATCCGGAGCGGCCGTTTCCGCGCCGAAGCTATGCGGACGCCGTGGACCCGGACAACCCCTAAGTCGCCCCTACCCCACAGCATTTGCGCTGGCCACGTCGGGTACCGCCGCAAGGCGGCCGGGCCGGCGCCGCCGGGTGGCAACGGGCCGGCCGGATGATCCACGGTATCTCAACCGCCGGGCCGGGCAGTTGGTCCACCGCACCGGTCGGTCTTAGGGGGCGTAGGGGAGCGGACAGGGGTAGCGGGTGAAGCGGCCGTGATTAGGCTCGGAGGCGACGCCGACCACCGAGAGAACGGGCTGAGATGACGACCGGTGAGCCGCGGAGCAGCGCGACCGTCTTTCCCGCCATGGGCCCTTCGCGGTTCGCCGACTTCGGCAGATTCATGATCGTGAACGCCGAGGCCAGGGAGCGCTTCGCCGTCGCCGACGAGGTCCTCGGCTACAGCGTCTTCGACGCCCTGCGCGAGACCGTCGACGACTACGCCGAGGTCGCCCAGGTGACCTCGTTCGTCACCTCGCTCGCGCTGGTCGAGTGGAGCGACAAGTCCCGTTCCGAGCCCGCGGGTTACTGTGCGGGTGTGAGCTTCGGCAAGATGGCCGCCGCCGCCCACGCGGGCGTGCTTCCCTTCGACCGGGCCGTCAGCCTGGTCGCCGAGACCGCCCGCTGCGAGCACGACTACTTCACCGAGCAGCACAGCGACATCGTCACCCATTCCTTCGTCAAGGTCCCGTGCGAGACCCTGGACGAGTTGCTGGCCGAACTCGCCGACGCCGGCGAGTGGTTCGAGATCTCCTCGTACCTGGACCACGACCTGTACATGGTCTCGCTGAGCGAACGGGCGCTGGACGGGTTCAAGGAGCGGATCGGCGCGGTGGGCGGCTACTCCCTCTACACCATGCGCCCGCCCGCCCACGCGAGCATCTTCGGTCCGCTGCGCGAGCGGATCGAGCAGGACATCCTCTCCGGCTACGAGTTGAGCGACCCGCGGATCCCGATCGTCTCGGACCAGGACGGCTCCCTGGTCACCACCGCGGAGCAGGCCCGCGAGTGGATCCTCGGCGGGTACGTCCGCCCGATGCGCTGGCCCGGGATCGTCGAGACCCTGGCCGCCGAGGGCGTCGAGCGGATCAGCGTGGTCGGCCGGGACCGGCTGCTGCGCCGCCTCCGGTGCACCGTGGAGAACTTCGCCACCACCACGATCGCACCCGAGTCGGCTCTCCGGCCCGTCGGCTGACGGCCCGAGAGCGGAAGGCGGAACCCTTGTCGAACAGCTCCGGCGGACCGGGCAGCACCCTGTACGCCACCAGCGACCTGCACATCAGTTACCAGGAGAACCGTGAGATCGTCCGCGGCCTGCGTCCGCGGGGCCCCGAGGACTGGCTGATCATCGCCGGTGACATCGGCGAACTGGTGGCGGACATCGAGTGGACGCTCGGCCTGCTCGCCGAACGCTTCGCCACCGTGGTGTGGGCCCCCGGCAACCACGAACTGTGGACCCACCCCAGTGACCCGGTGAAGCTGCGCGGCGTGGCCCGCTACCGGCGCCTGGTGGAGCTGTGCCGGGGACTGGGCGTGCACACCCCGGAGGACCCGTACCCCGTCTGGCAGGGCGAGGCGGGACCGCTGCGGATCGCCCCGCTGTTCGTCGGGTACGACTACAGCTTCCGGCCGGCCGGCGCCGCCACCAAGGAGCAGGCGCTGGCCCGGGCGCACGAGACCGGTGTGGTCTGTGCCGACGAGTACCTGCTGCACCCGGACCCCTACCCGAGCCGGGAGGCCTGGTGCCGGGCCCGGGTGGCCGAGACCGAGGAGCGCCTGGCGGCCTGCGACCCGGCGGTGCCGACGGTGCTGGTCAACCACTATCCGCTGGTCCGCCAGCCCACCGACGTCCTGTACTACCCGGAGTTCGCGCAGTGGTGCGGCACCACCGCGACCGCCGACTGGCACACCCGCTTCAACTGCGCGGCGGTCGTCTACGGACACCTGCACATTCCCCGGGTCACCCACTACGACGGGGTCCGCTTCGAGGAGGTCTCGGTGGGCTACCCGCGCGAGTGGCGCCGCCGGGGCAGCGCCGCCCCGAACGGCCTGCGCCAGATGTTCCCGGAGGTGGCACGGTGATCGAACGCATTCTGCCCTCGATGGTCGCCTCGGCCGAGACCACGGCCGAGGACGAGCCGATCGAGCTCTTCCCCGAGGAGGCGGCGCACATCCGGCGGGCCGTGCCGCGCAGGCAGGGCGAGTTCCGCGCGGTGCGGGCCTGCGCCCGGCGGGCGCTCGCCGCGCTGGGACACGCCGCCGTCCCGCTGCTGCCCGGTGAGCGGGGTGCGCCGAGTTGGCCGGAGCAAGTGGTGGGCAGTATGACCCACTGCCTCGGCTACCGTGCGGCCGCACTTGCCCCTGCCGCCGAGGTGCTCACCATCGGCATCGACGCCGAGCCGAACGAGCCGCTGCCCGAGGGCGTGCTGGAGGCCGTCGCCCGACCCGAGGAACTGCCCCGGCTGGAGGAACTCGCCGACGCCGTCCCGGACTTGTCCGCGGACCGGCTGCTGTTCAGCGCCAAGGAGAGCGTCTACAAGGCGTGGTTCCCGCTGATGCGCCAGATGCTCGACTTCTCCGAGGCGACCCTCACCTTCGGCGCCGACGGCACCTTCGCGGCCCGCCTGCTGGTACCGGGACCGACGGTCGACGGCCGGCGGCTGCCGGGGTTCGAGGGCCGCTGGCTGGCCGATGACGGCCTGGTGGTCACGGCGATCACCGTACTGCACTCCTGACGTGTGCCACCGAGCGCCCGCAGGACCGAACACGTAGACCCGCCCGTCGAATTGCCGCGACCGCGACCGGCGGCGCCGGCCGCCGGGCACGAGAAGGAAGAGAAGCCGATGGCGGCAAAGATCCTTGCGGAGACTTCGGTCGTGACCCTCGCCGAGTTCGAACAGGACACCCTGCGGATAGCGCAGGTCCTGCGGGAGCGGGGAGTCGGGCTCGGCGAACGGGTGCTGTTCAAGGCCGGGAACTCGATCGCCTACGTCTCGGTCCTCCTCGCCCTGATGCACGTGGGAGCGTCCGTCGTCCTGGTGGACCAGCAGGAGAAGCAGGACACCACCGCCGCCATCATCCAACGGGCCGGGACCAAGGTCGTGCTGGTGGACGACGACGCCCCGGTGCCCGCCGATGCGGACCCGGTCCACCTCTACGAACTCCTCGCGGCCGCACCGGATCTGGAGGTGACCGACCGCAAGCTCTGCTTCGACGCCTGGTGCGACCTGGACGACGCCCTGATCATGTGGTCCTCCGGATCCACCGGCGAACCCAAGGGCATCGTCAAGAACGGCGGCCGGTTCCTGAAGAACCTGGAACGCAACGCCCACCACATGGGCCACAACGCCGACGACGTGCTGCTGCCGCTGCTGCCCTTCTCGCACCAGTACGGCCTGTCCATGGTGCTGATCGCGTGGATCGTCCAGGGCTCCCTGGTCATCGCCCCGTACAAGCGCGCCGACCGCGCACTTCGGATGGCCGGGCACTTCGGCGCGACCGTCGTCGACGCGACCCCGGCGACCTACCGCAGCATCCTCACCATCCTCGGGCAGCGGCCCCGGCTCGGCTCCTCGCTCGATGAGGTCCGGATGTTCTGCAGCGGCGCGGCCCCACTGGACCAGGCGCTGGTGGAGCGCTACGTCGAGCGCTTCGGACTGCCGCTGCTGGACAGCTACGGCAGTACCGAGGCCGGCAACGTGGCGTTCGCGACCGGCGACAACCCGGTCTCCTGCGGCCAGGTGATGGACGGACTGCGGATCCGGGTGGTGGACGACGAGGACCGCGAGCTGCCGCCGGGCGAGGTCGGTGAACTGCTGGTCGAGACGCCCGACGTGATGATCGGCTACCTCACCCAGGACGGCGGGATCGACCCCGTCGACCAGCAGGTCTTCCGGACCGGCGACCTCGGCTACCTCGACGCCGCGGGCAACCTCTTCGTCCTCGGCCGCAAGTTCGCGGTCCACCGCAACGGCTACACCCTCTACCCCGAGATCGTCGAGCGGAAGGCCGCCGCCGGCGGCTGCTCCGCCCGGATCGTGCCGCTGCCCGACGAGCGCCGGGGCAGCAGCCTGGTCTTCTTCGTGGAGGACGAGCAGCTGCGCGAGGCCGCCTACTGGCGGCAGTTCCTCGACGAGCTGCTGCCGGCCTACGAGCAGCCCAACCGGGTGGTGGTGCTGGAGCAGTTCCCGCTCAACCGCAACGGCAAGCCGGACAAGCGGAAGATGACCGAACTCGCGCTCGCCTCGGCCTGACGGTACCTCAGCCCAGCAGTCCGCGCTCCATCGCGGCGAGCACGGCCGCCGTCCGGTCCGACACGTCGAGCTTCCTGAAGACCCGCAGCAGATGGGTCTTCACGGTCGCCTCGCCGATGTGCAGCCGTCGGCCGATGTCGGCGTTGGTCAGCCCGTCTCCGACCAGCAGCAGCACCTCGCGCTCCCGTCCCGAGAGCGCCTGCGGCTCCTGCGCCTTGGCCCGGAACAGCTTGCCCGCGACGGCGGGGGAGAGCACCGTCTCACCCCGGGCCGCGGCCCGGACGGCGTCGATCAGGTCCGCCCGGGAACTGCCCTTCAGCAGGTACCCGGCGGCACCGGCCTCGACCGCGCGCAGGATGTCGGCGTCGCTCTCGTAGGTGGTGACCACCACGACCTTGGGCCGCCGCGAGTGCGCCAGGATCCGCGAGGTCGCGGTGACCCCGTCCATCGCCCCCATCCGCAGATCCATCAGCACCACGTCGGGATCGAGCGAGGCGGCCAGCACCACCGCCTCCTCCCCGCCCCCGGCCATCCCCACCACGGAGATCCCGGGCGCGGACTCCAGCATCGCCGACAGGCCCTCCCGTACCACGGGATGGTCGTCGGCGATCAGGACGGTGATCGGCTGCGGGGTCGTCGCCGGTGGGGTCATCGGCTGGGTCATCGGCTGCCTCCATGGACTCGGTGCTGTCGGACCGAATCCTTCCGCACTCGGTCATCGAACAGGTGATCGGCTCCTGCTTGGGTGGGACGGCGGGGGACCCGTGCTGACGGGGAGGGTCGCCGAGGTGCGGTGCCCGGGACGGCGTGCAAGCGTGGAAGGGTCTCCGGCACTACGGCATTGGAGTGATCATGGGGATCGGTGACAAGTTCCGGGACAAGGCCCAGCAGCTCGAGGACGAAGCCAAGGAGATGCTGGGGAAGCGCTCGAAGAAGGACGAGGCCCAGAAGAAGGCCGCCGAGGCCCAGCAGCAGGCCCAGGAGAAGCTGGACGACCTGCGGGACGACATCGAAGGCCAGAAGTAGTCGCGAGCCGGTGGTCCGTCGCTTCCCTGCCGCCCCGGTGCCGGTCCGAACGGAGCGGTACCGGGGCGGCCCGGCCGTCGGGCCCTCTGGCGCTTCCGGGTGGGCACCTCCGAGCAGGACGCCCACCGCCGGTCGGCCGGTTTCGGCGGGCTGTAAAAAGGACGGGCGTTGCGCCGCTTCGGCGCCTACGCTCACCCGCATGCCGAAGCACGAACACGATGACCGGTCCTTCCCCGTCCATGTCGCGGCGCGGCTCGCGGCGCTGCCCGGGGTGGAAGCGGTGGCGCTGGGCGGCTCGCGAGCCACCGGTACGCACGGACCCGACAGCGACTGGGACTTCGCCGTCTACTACCGCGGGGCGTTCTCGCCGCAGGACGTGCGTGCGCTCGGCTGGCCGGGAGAGGTCTCCGAGATCGGCGGGTGGGGCGGCGGGGTGTTCAACGGCGGTGCCTGGCTGGAGGCCGACGGGCGGCACATCGACGTGCACTACCGGGACCTGGACGACGTCGAACTCCGGCTCGCCCAGGCGCAGCAGGGCCGTTTCCACGTCGAGCGGCTGCTGTTCCACCTGGCCGGGATCCCCAGCTACATCGTGGTCGCGGAGCTGGCGGTCAATCAGGTCCTGCACGGCGTGCTGCCGCGGCCCCGGTACCCCGAGGCGCTGCGGCGGCAGGCGCCCGGACAGTGGTGGGGCGGCGCCCGGCTCACCCTCGACTACGCGCGCGCCGCCCACGCCGGGCGGGGTCGGCTCACCGACTGCGCCGGGGCGATCGCGTGTGCCGCCTGCCAGGCGGCACACGCCGTACTGGCGGCCCGGGGTGAGTGGGTCACCAACGAGAAGACGCTGCTGGACCGCGCCGGACTCCGCGGTGTCGACCGGATCATCGGCGGCCTGACCACCGAGCCGCAGGTGCTGGCCGCGGCCGTCGACGAAGCGGCGAAGCTGCTGGAGGACGCCGTCGAACGGGCCTGAGCGGCAGGTCAGCCCAGTGGGACTCGGACATCGACCGCGGTGCCCCGGCCCGGGGAACTGGAGACCTCCACAGTGCCGCCGATCTCGGCGACCCGGGCGAGCATGCCGCGCAGCCCGTACCCGTGGTCCTCGTCCTGCTCCGGGTCGAAGCCGCAGCCGTCGTCCTCGACCAGCAGGCGTACCGCGGCGTCGGTGAACTCGGCGTGCAGCGTGACGTGTTGCGCGCGGGCGTGCTTGCGGACGTTGGCCAGTGCCTCCTGCGCCGCGCGCAGCAGGACCACGCTCACCGCGGTGGGCAGCGGGAACTCGGTACCGTCGGCCCGGTAGTCGACGGCGAGGCCGGTCTCGGCGGCGAGGGACTCGCCCTGGCGTCGGACGGCCTCGCCGAGCGAGTTGCCGCGCAGTGCGACCGGGGTGAGGGCGGCGACGAAGCCGCGGGTCTCGGCCAGGTTGTCGGTGGCCGAGCGGGCGGCCAGGGCCAGGTGCTTGCGGGCCAGTTCGGGGGAGTCCTCGAGTTCCGAGTCGGCGGCCTGGATCAGGGCGATGATGCTGGTCAGCCCCTGCGCCAGGGTGTCGTGGATCTCCCGCGCCAGGCGCTCGCGTTCGGCCGCGATCCCGGCCTGGCGGGAGAGGCGGGCCACCTTCTCCCGGTTCAGCTCCAACTCCTCGATCAGCCGGGCGCGGTCGCGGCTCTGCTCGACCACCCTGGTGATCCACAGCCCGAGCAGGACCGCGAGCGCGATGCCGAGCAGGGTGGTCGGCAGGATGCCGAGCACCGCTGACCCCGGATCGCCGCTGGTGGCCCAGACCAGTGCCAGCGGAACGAGGTTGGCCAGCAGCACCACCACGATCCCGAAGGTCGAGGGCAGACTCATCAGCAGCATCGGGCAGATCGCGAACAGGGCGAAGGCACTGTTGAGGTCGAGCGCGGTGGCGAGGCCGAACAGCGCGATCAGCCCGAGCGCGAACCACCGGCTGCGACGGCCGGACTTGACCCCGCCGAGCATCAGCGGCCGGCCGAACCCCGCGTACCAGGGGACGATCAGGGTCAGCACGGCGATCGCCCCGGCCAGTTGGCCGGGCGGGCTCTGGGAGGTCAGCAGCAGACCGGCGGTGACCAGGTAGGAGAGGCCGAAGTAGGCGTCCCAGAGCCCGTACCAGCGGACCACCGGGTCCAGCCGGTCGGTCGCTTCCGCTGCGGCGCGGTCGGCCGGCGGGTGATCGGTCAGGGGCTGGTCTGAGGCGCTTCGAGATGGCACGCTGACCAGTCCTACCACGCCGCCTCCGCCGGCCGCAGCGCACCCTTCCGTGGGCCCGGCCGCCGTGCACTGTCCACCGATCGGTGGACAACCGGTTCAACTGGCCGGTGGTTCCGGGGCATCCGTCTTCTTCCTAGCCTGGGAACAGCTGGGAAACAGCGATGGAAGCAGTCGGCTGACAAGTCCTCTGGAGTACAGGCGCAATGAGCGGATTCATGATCACCCTGGTGGTCAGCGGAACGGTCCTGCTGGTCATTCTGGCCAGTGACCTCGGCCGCCGGCGGGTCACCAACATGCGGCTCATCCGGCCGCTGATCGCGGTGGCGGTCGTCATGGTGCTGTTCTTCCACGCGCCGAAACTCGGCGGGAACGACCTGTCGCTGCAACTGGTCGGGATCGGGATAGGCATCATTCTCGGGCTGACCGCCGGCGCGATGCTGCCGGCCGACCGGGGTGCTGACGGGCAGGTTTACACCAGGGCCGGAGTACTGTATGCACTCTTCTGGCTGGTGATGTCGGCAGCCCGGGTGGTCTTCGTCTACGGAATCGAGCACTGGTACACCGCTGACATCATCAAGTTCGCCATCAAGTACCGGATCAGCGGTCCCGAGGTGTTCTCCAATTCGCTCGTACTGATGGCACTCGCAACGGTGCTCGCACGGACGGTGGTCGTGATGAACCGCCGCCGTCGACTCCGGATCTCCGCCCGATAGCACTTGGTTAGGATCTGAGCGTGCGTCATTCGGAAACCCTTCGACTCCGTCCGCCCCGGCATCGGGTGGAGCGTCGTGCCATCGCCTGGTGGACCGTCCAGTCCTCGCTGATTCCCGTACCCACCATGCTGGTCGTGGGTGCCCTGTACCTGTTGATCCCGCCCGCGCGGTTCGTCTTCGGCTGGATCTTCCTCGCGGTCGCGCTGCCCGGGATCGCGTACATGGCGGTCATGCCGCTGTGGCGCTACCGGGTCCACCGCTGGGAGACCACCGACCAGGCCGTCTACACCGCCACCGGCTGGCTCTGGCAGAGGTGGCGGGTGGCGCCGCTGTCCCGGATCCAGACCGTCGACACCGTCCGCGGCCCGCTCGAGCAGCTGTTCGGGCTCTCCGGGATCAAGGTCACCACGGCCTCCGCGTCCGGCGACCTGAAGATCCGCGGGATCGACCACCGCAAGGCCCTGGACGTGGTGGAGCATCTGACCCAGGCCACCCAGGCCACCCCGGGAGACGCGACATGAGTGACGAAGAGGTGGTCTGGCAGCGGCTCAGCCCGCGCCTGATTCCGGTCCACCTGAGCTGGCTGGTCGCCCCCGTGGTCACCGGCGCGGGCACGATGATCGGCACCGGCGGAAAGGTCAACCTGCAGGCGCTGATCACCCTGGTCTCCTTCACCATCGCCTTCGCGATCGTGGCCGGCGTCAACCTGATGCGCTTCCTCACCACCGGTTACCGGATCACCGACCAGCGCCTGGAGCTCCGCTCCGGCCTGCTCTTCCGCAGCCACCGCTCCGTCCCGCTGGACCGCATCCGCAGCGCCGACATCACCGCCCGTCCGCTGCACCGGGTCTTCGGCCTCGCCTCGGTCAGCATCGGCGCCGCCGCCCACGGCGGGTCGGCCAACCGCAAGCTCTCGCTCGACGGCGTCCCCCGGGCCCAGGCCGCCGCACTCCGGCAGGACCTGCTCAACCGGCGGGCCGCCCTGCTCGCCGACCCGGGCATGGCCGCCGGGTTCGACGAGAGCGCCCCGATCGCCGAACTCCAGCGCTCCTGGCTGCGCTACGCCCCGCTGACCATCTGGGGCGTCGGCGGACTGTTCGCCGTACTCGGCATCAGCTACCGCACCCTGCACGAGATGCAGATCGACCCGCTCAAGCTCGGCATCGTCCACGACCTGGTGCACGCCTTCGCCTCGGTCCCGCTGTGGCTCGGCATCCTGGCCCTGCTGCTCGCCATCGCCGCCCTCGGCACCCTCGGCGCGGTCGGCCTCTACATCGAGGGCTGGTCCGGGTTCCGGCTGGAACGCGAGGACGGCGGCATCCTCCGGGTCCGCCGCGGCCTGCTGATCCACCGCTCCGTCTCCATCGAGGAGCGGCGGCTGCGCGGCATCGAGCTGGTCGAACCCATGCTGCTGCGCTGGGGCGGCGGCGCCCGCCTGCACGCCATCGCCAGCGGCCTCGGCTCGGCCGAGGAGAACCGCACCCGCGGCGCCCTGATGCCCCCCGCGCCGCGCGCCGAGGTCCTCCGGGTGGCCGCCGACGTGCTCGGCGAGCAGGAGTCCCCGACCGGCCTCGCCCCGCTGCGCCCGCACCCGAGGGCCGCGCTGCGCCGCCGGATCAACCGGGGGCTGATGGTGACCGCCCTGGCCACGGCCCTGTTCGCGGTGCCCGCGATCTGGCTGCCGGGCGGCTGGCGCACCGGCTTCCTCACCGCCGCCGGGATCACCGCCGCCGTCCTGCTGCCCGCGGTCTCCCTGCTGGCGGTGGACGCCTACCGCACCCTGGGCCACGGCCTGTCCGGCGGCTACCTGGTCGCCCGCTCGGGCACCTTCGCCCACCGTACGGTGGCACTGCGGCGCGAGGGAGTGATCGGACTGAGCGTCAGCCGGTCGTTCTTCCAACGCCGGGCCGGCCTGCTCACCCTGACCACGACCACGGCCGCCGGCAGCGGCGCGTACCACGTCCGCGACCTCGCCACCGAGGAGGGGCTGGCCTTCGCCGAGGAGGCGGTACCCGGACTGCTCACGCCGTTCCTGGAGCGGCACAACTGAGACCGAAACGGCGGTAGGGCGTGCGGCGCCGCCCATGCTCCCACTGCCGGTCGGTCCGAAATGGATTTCCCAAATCGCCCCGCCGAGGTATTGTCGGGCGATTGCGGGGAATGAATTCCCGAGAACGCTCCGCAGAATCGCTCGCCGTCGACCGGCGACCCCGGAAAACAGGGGTCGCCGGTCGAAATCGTAGGGGTGCTTAGGGGTCCCTTAGGGGCTTTCTGGTGCTTGCTGCCCGTGACAGGCTGACCAAAGGTCTTGGATGCCGTCTGCTGGGTAGTGGAGCGCGTGATGATGAACCAGTCCGAGGGTTTCATTTCGGAGCCGGACGGTGCGGGTGTCGGAAAGCCGGACGTATTTCCGTCCTGGCGGCAGCAGCTGGCCGAAATGCCCGAGGCGGAGCAGCAGCGGCTGCTGCTGAACCTGGTCCTCGACCAGGCGAGGGAATCCCTGCGCGGAAAGTCGTCCGCCACCGTCGGGGCCGACCGGCCCTTCCTGGAGCTCGGATTCGACTCGCTGGCCGCCGTCGACCTCCACAGCAGGCTCACCTCGGCCACCGGACTGAGCCTTCCGGTCACCCTGGTCTTCGACCACCCGACCCCCGCCTCGCTCGCCCGGCACCTGCGCTCGGAAATCCTCGGCATCGCTGCCGAGGCCGGAATTCCCGAGTTCCACGCGCCCGTTCACGACGAGCCGATCGCCATCGTCGGTATGGCCTGCCGATTCCCCGGTGACGCCCACTCGCCGGAGCAGCTGTGGCAGCTCGTCGCCGACGGCGTCGACGCGATCTCGGCCTTCCCGGCCGGCCGCGGCTGGGACATCGGCAGCCTCTACGACCCGGACCCGGACCACCCCGGCACCAGCTACGCGCAGCACGGCGGCTTCCTGCACGACGCCGACACCTTCGACCCGGGCTTCTTCGGGATCTCCCCGCGCGAGGCCCTCGCCATGGACCCCCAGCAGCGCCTGCTGCTGGAGACCGCCTGGGAGGCCTTCGAGCGGGCCGGCATCGACCCGGGCACCCTGCGCGAGTCCCGCACCGGTGTCTTCATCGGCGCCGAGGCACAGGACTACGGCCCGCGCCTGCACGAGGCGGACGAGGGCATGGAGGGCTACCTGGTCACCGGCAACGCCGCCAGCGTCGCCTCCGGCCGCCTGTCCTACACCTTCGGCTTCCAGGGTCCGGCGGTCACCATCGACACCGCCTGCTCCTCCTCGCTGGTCGCCCTGCACCTCGCCGTGCAGTCGCTGCGCCGCGGTGAGTGCGGCATCGCCCTGGCCGGCGGTGTCGCCGTGATGGCCAACCCCGGCTCCTTCATCGCCTTCAGCCGCCAGCGCGGCCTCGCCCCCGACGGCCGCTGCAAGCCCTTCGCCGCCGCGGCCGACGGCACCGCCTGGGCCGAGGGCGCCGGCATGCTGCTGGTCGAACGACTCTCCGACGCCCAGCGCAACGGACACCCGATCCTGGCCGTCGTCCGGGGCACCGCGATCAACCAGGACGGCGCCTCCAACGGCCTCACCGCTCCCAACGGCCCGTCCCAGCAGCGCGTCATCCGGCAGGCGCTCGCCGACGCGGGGCTGACGGCCGACCAGGTGGACGCGGTCGAGGCGCACGGCACCGGTACCCGGCTCGGCGACCCGATCGAGGCCCAGGCCCTGATCGCCACCTACGGCCAGGACCGCCCCGAGGACCGCCCGCTCTGGCTGGGCTCGCTGAAGTCCAACATCGGCCACACCCAGGCCGCCGCGGGCATCGGCGGCATCATCAAGATGGTCATGGCGATGCGCAACGGCGTCCTGCCGCGTACCCTGCACGTCGACCAGCCCACCCCGCACGTCGACTGGTCCGCGGGCGCCGTCGAGCTGCTCAGCGAGGCCCGGCCCTGGCCGGAGACCGGAGAGGCGCGCCGCGTCGGCATCTCCTCCTTCGGCATGAGCGGCACCAACGCGCACGCCGTGATCGAGCAGGCCCCGACGGCCCAGGAACCGGCCGCCGCTTCGGACGGCGCCTCCGCCCCGGCCGTGCGGCCGTGGGTACTCTCCGCCAAGACCCCCGAGGCGCTGCGCGCCCAGGCCGAGCGCCTGCGCACCCACCTGGACGCCCACCCCGAGCACACCCCGGCCGACCTCGGCCACTCCCTCGCCACCACCCGCGCGAGCTTCGAGCACCGCGCCGTCCTGGTGGCCGGCGAGCACGAGGAGTTCCGGCAGGCCCTGGACGCCCTCGCCGCGGGCATCGGTGCCGCCGGGACCGTCCAGGGGACGGTCACCGACGGCCGACTGGCGTTCCTGTTCACCGGCCAGGGCAGCCAGCGCCTCGCCATGGGCCGCGAACTGTACGAGACCTTCCCGGTGTTCGCCAAGGCACTGGACAAGGCCTGCGGCTACCTCGATCTGCAGCTCGAACACCCGCTGCGCGAGGTCCTGTTCGCCGCCGAGGGCTCCGCCGAGGCCGACCTCATCCACCGGACCGCCTACGCCCAGCCTGCGCTGTTCGCGATCGAGGTCGCGCTGTTCCGCTTGGTCGAGTCCTGGGGCCTGCGGCCGGACCTGCTGGCCGGCCACTCGATCGGCGAGTTCGCCGCCGCGCACGCCGCGGGCGTGCTCTCGCTGGAGGACGCCGCGCTGCTGGTGGCCGCCCGCGGCCGCCTGATGCAGCAACTGCCCGCCGGCGGCGCCATGGTGGCGGTCCGGGCGAGCGAGGACGAGGTCCTGCCGCTGCTGACCGACGAGATGGGCATCGCGGCCGTCAACGGGCCGACCGCGGTGGTGATTTCGGGTGCCGAGCAGGCCGTCCTCGCGCTCGCCGAGCAACTGGCCGCCCAGGGCCGCAAGACCAAGCGCCTCACCGTCAGCCACGCCTTCCACTCGCCCCTGATGGACGGCATGCTCACCGAGTTCCGGCGCTGCGCCCAGGTGGTGACCTACAAGGCGCCGGCCGTCCCGATCGTCTCCACCCTGACCGGAGACGTCGTCCCCGCCGAGGAGATCGGCACCCCCGAGTACTGGGTGCGCCACGTCCGCGAGGCCGTCCGCTTCCACGACGCCGTGCGGACCCTGGAGCGCGAAGGCGCCCGCACCTACCTGGAGCTGGGCCCGGACGGTGTGCTCACCGCCCTGGGCCAGGAGTGCGCCGGCGAGGACGCGGTTTTCGTCCCCGCCCTGCGCGCGGGCCGCCCCGAGGTCCGGACGCTGACCTGGGCCGTGGCACAGGCACACGTCCGGGGCGCCGCGCTGGACTGGGACGGCGTCTTCGCGGGCCAGGGCGCCCGCCGGGTCGACCTGCCCACCTACGCCTTCCAGCGCGAGCGGTACTGGCTCGGCGCCGGCACCCCGGCCGGGGACGCCGCCTCCATCGGCCTCGGCACCGCCGACCACCCGCTGCTCGGCGCCGTGGTCTCGCTCGCCGACGTCGACGGCTACCTGTTCACCGGCCGCCTCTCCCTCGACAGCCACCCCTGGCTCGCCGACCACGCCGTCATGGGCACCGTGCTGCTCCCGGGCACCGCCTTCGTCGAGCTCGCCGTGCGGGCCGGCGACCAGGTCGGCTGCGACCTGGTCGAGGAACTCACCCTCGAGGCACCGCTGCTGCTGCCCGCCCAGGGCGGAGCGCAGCTCCAGATCGTGGTCAGCGGCGCCGACGAGAACGGCAGCCGCTCCTTCAGCCTGCACTCCCGCACCGAAGGCGCCCAGGCCGAGGAGCCCTGGACGCGGCACGCCACCGGTGTGCTCACCGTCGCCGGCCCGACCGCCCCGGCCGAGCTCACCCAGTGGCCGCCCGCCGACGCCCGTGCGGTGGACGTCCAGGAGATCCACACCGGCCTGGCCGAGGCGGGCTTCGGCTACGGCCCGGTCTTCCGCGGCCTGCGGGCCGCCTGGCTTCGCGACGGCGAGATCCTCGCCGAGATCGCACTGCCCGCCGAGGCACAGGCCGACGCAGCCCGCTTCGGCATCCACCCCGCCCTGCTGGACGCCGCCCTGCACGCGCTCGGCGCCGACCCCTCCGACGGCGCGGTCCAGGGCGGCCTGCCGTTCGTCTGGAACGGCGTCACCCTGCACGCCACCGGCGCCGCGGCGCTGCGCCTGCGGGTCACCCCGCTGGGCCGCGGCGAGGTCGCCCTGGACCTCGCCGACGGCGCCGGCCAGCCGGTGATGACGGTCCGTTCGCTCACGCTGCGCGAGATCTCCGAGGAGCAGCTGAAGAGCGCCCGCGCCGGCCACCTGGAGTCGCTGTTCCGGGTGGAGTGGACCACCCTGCCGGTGTCGGCCGCCTCCGCGGGCCGCTGGGCGGTCCTCGGGACCGACCCGTTCGGCGCCGGGATCGAGAGCTTCGCCGATCTGGCGGCACTCGGTGCGGCCGTGGACGCGGGGCTGGCGCTGCCGGGCGAGGTGTTCCTCGCACCGATCGGCGCCGCCTCGGCCGCGGACACCGCCTCGGCCGTCCGGTCCGCGCTGCACGCCGTGCTCGCCACGGTCCAGGAGTGGCTGGCGGACGAGCGGTTCGTCTCCTCCCGCCTGGTGCTGGTGACCCGTGGCGCCGCGGCCGGCGGTGACGACCTCGTCCACGCCCCGCTGTGGGGCCTGGTGCGCTCCGCGCAGCTGGAGAACCCCGACCGGCTGGTGCTGGTCGACCTCGACGCCGAGGGTGTCTCGGGCGAGGTCCTGGCGGGCGCACTCGCCAGTGGGGAGCCGGAGTTCGCGATCCGCGAGGGCGTCGTACGGGTGCCGCGCCTGGCGCGGGTGGCGGCGGTCTCCGATGTGGCCGGGCCGGTGTTCGATGCGAGCGGTACGGTCCTGGTGTCCGGTGCGTCCGGGATGCTGGGTGGTCTGGTCGCGCGTCATCTGGTGGCCGAGCACGGGGTGCGCAGTCTGCTGCTGGTGTCGCGTCGTGGTGCGGACGCGCCGGGTGCGGCTGAACTGGCGGTCGAGCTGGGCGAGTCGGGTGCCTCCGTGGTGTTCGCGGCGTGCGACGTCGCGGACCGTGCGGCGCTTGCGGACGTACTGGCGTCCGTGCCGGCGGAGTTCCCGCTGACCGGTGTGGTGCACACGGCCGGTGTCCTGGACGACGGCATCGTCACCTCGCTCACCCCCGAGCGGATCGACACCGTGCTGCGCCCGAAGGTGGACGCGGCGCTGAACCTGCACGAGCTCACCGCCGATCTCGACCTGAGCGCGTTCGTGCTCTTCTCCTCCAACGCGGGCACCTTCGGCGGCCTCGGCCAGGGCAACTACGCCGCGGCCAACGTCTTCCTGGACGCCCTCGCCGCTCGGCGCCGCGCCGCCGGACTCCCCGCGATCTCGCTCGGCTGGGGCCTGTGGGCCGAGGGCGGCATGGCCGAGACCCTCGACGCCGCCGACCTCCAGCGCCTCGCACGCTCCGGCATGACCGGCCTGTCCAACTCCGAGGGCGTCGCACTCTTCGACGCCGCCACCGGAAGCGACCAGGCCCTGCTCCTCCCGATGCGGCTCGACCTGGCCGCGCTGCGCCAGCAGGCCGCCGCCGGTACCCTCCCCGCCCTGCTGCGCGGACTGGTCCGCACCCCCGCCCGGCGCGCCGCGCGCGGGGCCGCCGGTGGCGGCTCCGAGCTGATGCGCCGACTGGCCGGGCTGTCCGAGGCCGAGCTGGACCGCGAGATCCTCGAACTGCTCCGGGTGCGCGTGGCCGCCGTACTGGGCCACGCCTCGCCGGGGGTGATCGAGGCGGGCCGGGCGTTCAACGAGATCGGCTTCGACTCGCTGACCTCGGTCGAGCTGCGCAACGAGCTCAACGCCGTCACCGGCCTGCGGCTCCCGCCGACCCTGATCTTCGACTACCCGACGCCCGCCGCGCTGGCCGAGTACCTGCGCTCGGAGATCGTCGGCGCCGACCACGGCGCCGCCGCCCAGCTCCCGGCACCCCGGGTCGACGACGAGCCCATCGCCATCGTCGGCATGGCCTGCCGCTACCCGGGCGGGGTGGGCTCGCCCGAGGAGCTGTGGCAGCTGGTCATGGCCGGAGCGGACGCGATCTCGGAGTTCCCGGCCGGCCGCGGGTGGGACCTCGACCACCTCTTCGACCCGGACCCGGACCACCCCGGCACCAGCTACGCGGACCAGGGCGGCTTCCTGCACGGTGCGGGCCTCTTCGACCCCGCGTTCTTCGGCATCAGCCCGCGCGAGGCACTGGCGATGGACCCGCAGCAGCGCCTGCTGCTGGAGACCTCCTGGGAGGCCTTCGAGCGCGCCGGCATCGACCCGGCCACCATGCGCGGCAGCCGTACCGGCGTGTTCGCCGGTGTGATGTACCACGACTACGCCACCCGGATCGGCTCCGTCCCGGACGGCGTCGAGGGCTACCTCGGCACCGGCACCTCGGGCAGCATCGCGTCCGGCCGGGTCTCCTACACCTTCGGCCTGGAGGGTCCGGCGGTCACCGTGGACACCGCCTGCTCCTCGTCGTTGGTCGCGCTGCACCTCGCCGTACAGGCCCTGCGGCAGGGCGAGTGCAGCATGGCGCTGGCCGGCGGTGTGACCGTGATGGCCACCCCCGAGGCGTTCGTCGACTTCAGCCGCCAGCGCGGCCTGGCCAAGGACGGTCGCTCCAAGTCCTTCTCCGCCGCCGCCGACGGCACCAGCTGGTCCGAAGGCGCGGGCATGCTGCTGGTCGAGCGCCTGTCGGACGCCCGCCGCAACGGACACCCGGTGCTGGCGATCGTGCGCGGCTCGGCGATCAACCAGGACGGCGCGTCCAACGGCCTCACCGCCCCCAACGGCCCCTCCCAGCAGCGGGTCATCCGCCAGGCGCTGGCCAGTGCCGGGCTGACCGCCGACCAGGTGGACGTGGTCGAGGCGCACGGCACCGGGACCACCCTCGGCGACCCGATCGAGGCCCACGCCCTGCTGGCCACCTACGGCCAGGAGCACGCCGAGGACCGTCCGCTGTGGCTGGGCTCGCTGAAGTCCAACATCGGCCACACCCAGGCCGCGGCCGGTGTCGCCGGCGTCATCAAGATGGTGATGGCGATGCGGCACGGCGTGCTGCCGCAGAGCATCCACCTGGGCGAGCCCTCGCCGAACGTCGACTGGTCCTCGGGCTCGGTCGAGCTGCTGACCGAGGCCCGGCCCTGGCCGGAGACCGGACAGCCGCGTCGCGCCGGTGTCTCCTCCTTCGGCTTCAGCGGCACCAACGCCCACACGATCATCGAGCAGGCACCGGCCGAGCCGGCCGCCGAGACCGGTTCGCGTCCGGCACCCGCCGTCCAGCCGTGGCTCCTCTCGGCCAAGACCGAGGACGCCCTGCGGGACCAGGCGCGGGCACTGCTCTCGCACCTGGACACCGAGTCCGGCTTCGAGCCGACCGACGTCGCCTACTCCCTGGCGACGGGCCGGGCGGGGCTGGAGCACCGCGCGGTCGTCGTGGCCGGTGAACCCGAGCAGTTCCTGCGGCAGTTGGGCGCGCTGGCGGCCGGTGAGCCGACGGCGGACGTGGTACGGGGATCGGTGGCAGGTGGCCGGCTGGCATTCCTGTTCACGGGGCAGGGTAGCCAGCGCGCCGGTATGGCCGCCGAGCTGTACGAGGCGTTCCCGGCGTTCGCCTCCGTCCTGGACACCGTCTGCGCGGAGCTGGACGGGTACTTGGACCGTCCGCTGCGTGAGGTGGTCTTCGGCGGCGAGGGGCTGGATGAGACCGGGTACACGCAGCCGGCGCTGTTCGCGGTCGAGGTGGCGCTGTTCCGGCTGGTGGAGTCGTGGGGTCTGCGTGCGGATGTGCTGGCGGGTCACTCGATCGGTGAGCTGGCCGCCGCGCATGTGGCGGGTGTGCTGTCGCTGGCGGACGCTGCCAAGCTGGTGGCGGCTCGTGGTCGTCTGATGCAGGCGCTGCCTTCGGGTGGTGCGATGGTGGCGGTGCAGGCCTCCGAGGAGGAGGTGCTGCCGCTGCTGACGGACGAGGTGGGCATCGCGGCCGTCAACGGGCCGACGTCGGTGGTGGTTTCGGGCGTCGAGGCGGCCGTGCTGGCGGTCGCCGAGCAGCTGGCGGCGCAGGGCCGGAAGACCAAGCGGCTGACGGTGAGCCACGCGTTCCACTCGCCGCTGATGGAGCCGATGCTCGCGGAGTTCCGCGCGGTCGCCGAGGGCTTGAGCTTTGCCGAGCCGCGGATCCCGATCGTGTCGACGCTGACCGGGCAGGCGGCTTCGGCGGAGGAGCTGTGCTCGCCCGAGTACTGGGTGCGTCACGTCCGCGAGGCCGTCCGCTTCCACGACGCGATCCGCACGCTGGAGGCCGAAGGCGTCCGCACCTACCTGGAGTTGGGCCCGGACGGGGTGCTGTCCGCGATGGGCCAGGAGGTCGTGACCGAGGCGGCGGTGTTCGCGCCGGTGCTCCGCGGTGACCGCTCCGAGGTGCAGGCGCTGACCACCACCGTTGCACAGGCCTACGTCCGAGGCGTGACGGTCGACTGGCAGGCCGTGTTCGCCGGCCTGGGCGCCCGTCGGGTGGATCTGCCCACCTACGCCTTCCAGCGGCAGTGGTACTGGCTGGAGAACCTGGCCGCCCCGGCGGTCGGCACGGCCGTGGTCGACGCCGTGGACGCGAGCTTCTGGGAGGCCGTGGAGAAGGGCGACCTTCAGGCGCTGTCCTCGGTGCTGGAGCTGGACGGCGACCAGCCGCTGAGCTCGGTGCTGCCCGCGCTGTCGGCCTGGCGCCGGCAGAGCCGTGAGCAGTCCACGGTGGACGGTTGGCGCTACCGGGTGAGCTGGAAGCCGGCGGGTGAGGCCGGCTCCGGTGTGCTGTCGGGTACCTGGCTGGTGGTGGCACCGGCCGAGGACGTCGCTGCGGCGGACGTGGTCCGGATGCTGGCCGGTCGCGGCGTGGACGTGCGCCTGGTCGACCCGGCGGGCGCCGATCGCGGCGCCGTGGCCGAGCTGTTGCGTGACGCGGTCACCGACGCCGTGGCCGTTGAGGGCGTGCTGTCGATGGCCGCCCTCGGCGCGGGCGAGGCTGCGGTGCTGACCGCGACTCTGGTGCAGGCGCTGGGTGACGCGGGTGTCACCGCTCCGCTGTGGTGTGTGACGCGGGGTGCGGTGTCGGCGGGTCGCTCGGACCGGCTGGCGGACCCGCTGCAGGCTCAGGTCTGGGGTCTGGGCCGGGTGGTGGCTCTGGAGCACCCGGAGCGTTGGGGTGGTCTGGTCGATCTGCCGGAGGTGCTGGACGAGCGTGCGCTCGGGCGGCTGGCCGGTGTGCTGGCGGGGACTGAGGACCAGGTCGCGGTTCGGGCGTCGGGTGTGTTCGCCCGTCGTCTGGTGCGGGCCGCGCGCGGTGAGGGTGTCGCCTGGAAGCCGGCCGGTACGGTTCTGGTCACCGGTGGTACTGGTGCGCTGGGTGCGGAGGTCGCGCGCTGGCTGGTGCGCAACGGTGCCGAGCAGCTGGTGCTGACCAGCCGTCGTGGCCTGGACGCTCCGGGTGCGGTCGAACTGCGCGATGAGCTCGCTGAGTCGGGTGCTGCTGTCACGGTGGCGGCGTGTGATGTGGCTGATCGTGCCGCGCTGGCGGAGTTGCTGGCGTCCGTCGAGGTGTCGGCGGTGTTCCACACCGCCGGTGTGCTGGACGACGGCATGGTCGACGGTCTGACCGCCGAGCGGTTCGCGGGAGTCGCGCGTCCGAAGGTGGACGCGGCGCTGAACCTGCACGAACTCACCGCCGAGCTCGACCTCTCCGCGTTCGTGCTGTTCTCCTCGATCGCCGGCTCTGTGGGCAACGCGGGCCAGGGCAACTACGCCGCCGCCAACGCCTTCCTGGACGCCCTCGCCGAGCAGCGCCGGGCCGACGGCCTCGCCGCCACCTCCATCGCCTGGGGTCCGTGGGCGCAGGGCGGCATGGCCGCCGACCGCACCCTCGAGGAGCGGCTGCGCCGTGAGGGTGTCCCGCCGATGGCCCCCGAGCTGGCGATCGCCGCGCTCCAGCAGGCCCTGAACCAGGGCGACTGGGCCCTCACCGTCGCCGACATAGCCTGGGACCGTTTCCTGCCCTCGATGACGGCTGCCCGGGCCAGCCTGCTGTTCAACGAGATCCCGGAGGTCCGCCTGGCGGCGTCCGCCGCCGACGGAGCGGGTGCCGCCGCGACCTCCTCGCAGGCCGGGCGCCTGGCCGGCCTCTCCGAGGCCGAGCAGACCAGGACCCTGCTGGAGCTCGTCCGGAGCAACGTCGCCGCCGTCCTCGCCCACTCCGGGACGGAGTCGGTGGAGGCCGGACGCGCCTTCAAGGAGCTCGGCTTCGACTCGCTGACGGCCGTCGAGCTGCGCAACCGCCTCAACGCCGCCACCGGTCTCCGGCTCCCGACCACCCTGGTCTTCGACTACCCGTCGGCCGCCGCCCTCGCCGAGCACCTGCGCTCCGAGCTGCTGGGCCAGGCCGCCGCCACCGCGACCCCGAGCGCGGTCCGGGCCGCCGCCGACGACGAGCCGATCGCCATCGTCGCGATGAGCTGCCGCTTCCCCGGCGGGGTGACCTCGCCCGAGGAGTTGTGGCAGCTGCTGGTCTCCGGCGGCGACGCGATGGCCGGCCTGCCGACCGACCGCGGCTGGAACGTCGAGACCCTGTACGACCCGGACCCCGACCAGGTCGGCAAGATCTACACCCGCGAGGGTGGATTCCTCTACGACGCCGCCGAGTTCGACCCGGCGTTCTTCGGGATCTCGCCGCGTGAGGCGCTGTCCATGGACCCGCAGCAGCGCCTGCTGCTGGAGACCTCCTGGGAGGCGTTCGAGCGCGCCGGCATCGACCCGGCCATGTTGCGCGGTAGTCGTACCGGTGTCTTCGCGGGCACCAACGGCCAGGACTACCTCGCCCTCCTGATGAACTCCCCGGAGGAGCTGGAGGGCCAGCTCGGTACGGGTACCGCGGCGAGCGTGGTCTCGGGCCGACTGTCGTACACCTTCGGCCTGGAGGGCCCGGCGGTCACCGTCGACACCGCGTGCTCCTCGTCGCTGGTCGCGCTGCACCTGGCGGTGCAGGCGCTGCGGGGCGGCGAGTGCTCGCTGGCCCTGGCCGGCGGCGTCACCGTGATGGCCACCCCGGACACCTTCCTGGACTTCAGCCGCCAGCGCGGTCTGTCCGCCGACGGCCGGTGCAAGGCGTTCGCCGCCGCGGCGGACGGCACCGCCTGGGGCGAGGGCGTGGGCATGCTGCTCGTGGAGCGGCTGTCGGACGCCCAGCGGAACGGGCACCCGGTGCTGGCAGTGGTGCGCGGCACGGCCGTGAACCAGGACGGTGCGTCCAACGGTCTGACGGCGCCGAACGGTCCGTCGCAGCAGCGGGTGATCCGGCAGGCGCTGGAGAACGCCGGTCTGACCACAAGTCAGATCGACGCGGTCGAGGCGCACGGCACCGGGACCGCCCTGGGTGACCCGATCGAGGCCCAGGCGCTGATCGCCACCTATGGCCAGGACCGGTCCGAGGACCGTCCGCTGTGGCTGGGTTCGGTGAAGTCGAACATCGGCCACACCCAGGCGGCGGCCGGTGTGGCGGGTGTGATCAAGATGGTGCTCGCCATGCAGCACGGTGTGCTGCCGCAGACGCTGCACGTCAACGAGCCGACCCCGCACGTGGACTGGACGGCCGGTGCCGTCTCGCTCGTCACCGAACTGACCGACTGGCCCGAGACCGGCGAGCCGCGCCGCTCCGCCGTGTCATCCTTCGGCTTCAGCGGGACAAATGCGCACACGGTCCTGGAGCAGGCTCCGGTAGTCGAGGATGCGATTGCCGAGGCGACGGTCGCGCCGTCGGTGCTGCCGCTGGTGGTGTCGGCGAAGGGTGAGGCGGCGCTGCGGGCGCAGGCCGAGCGGCTGCTGTCGGCCGGTGAGTTCGAACTGGTCGATGCGGCTTACTCGTTGGCGACGGGTCGGGCGGCGCTGGAGCGTCGTGCGGTGGTCGTGGCGGGTGAGCGTGCGGAGTTCCTGCGGGGTCTGGGTGCGCTGGCTTCGGGTGAGTCGGCCGGGAACCTGGTGCAGGGTTCGGTGGTAGAGGGCCGGACGGCGTTCCTGTTCACGGGGCAGGGCAGTCAGCGGGCCGGGATGGGCGCCGAGCTGTACGAGGCGTTCCCGCCTTTCGCGGATGCGCTGGACGAGGTGTTCGCGCACCTGGACCAGTACCTGGACCGTCCGCTGCGCGAGGTGGTGTTCGGCGGCGAGGAGTTGGATCAGACCGGGTACACGCAGCCGGCGTTGTTCGCGATCGAGGTGGCGCTGTTCCGCCTGGTCGAGGCGTGGGGTCTGCGGCCCGACCTGCTGGCGGGTCACTCGATCGGTGAGCTGGCCGCGGCGCATGTCGCCGGGGTGCTGTCGCTGGCGGACGCCGCCAAGCTGGTGGCGGCTCGTGGCCGTCTGATGCAGGCGCTGCCGGCCGGTGGTGCGATGGTGGCGGTGCAGGCCTCCGAGGAGGAGGTGCTGCCGCTGCTGACCGACGAGGTGGGTATCGCGGCGGTCAACGGGCCGACGTCGGTGGTGATTTCGGGTGCCGAGCAGGCCGTTCTGGCGGCGGCCGAGCAGCTGGCGGCTGAGGGTCGCAAGACCAAGCGGCTGACGGTGAGCCACGCGTTCCACTCGCCGCTGATGGAGCCGATGCTCGCGGAGTTCCGCACCGTCGCCGAGGGCCTGGCCTTCGCCGAGCCGCGGATCCCGATCGTGTCGACGCTGACCGGCCGGACCGCTTCGGCGGACGAGCTGTGCTCGCCCGAGTACTGGGTGCGTCACGTCCGTGAGGCCGTCCGCTTCCACGACGCGATCCAGGCACTGGAGGCCGAAGGCGTCCGCACCTACCTGGAGTTGGGTCCGGACGGGGTGCTGTCCGCGATGGGCCAGGAGGGCGTGAGCGAGGACGCGGCGTTCGCGTCGGTGCTGCGCGCGGGCCGTCCTGAGGTGCAGACGCTGACCACTGCCGTCGCCCAGGCGTACGTGCGTGGTGCGAGCGTCGACTGGCAGGCGGTCTTCGCCGGCCGGGGCGCCCGTCG
>NZ_JBVIMH010000051.1:0-31785 GCF_055579945.1 Kitasatospora sp. NPDC032150
CCCAGCTGCACGTCCGTGGCGTGAGGGTGGACTGGCAGGCCGTGTTCGCGGGCACCGGCGCGCAGCGCGTCGACCTGCCCACCTACGCCTTCCAGCGGGAGCGGTACTGGCTGGACGCCGGTGCGCTCCAGAGCGGTGACGTCGCGGCGGCCGGCCTGGGTGCGATCGACCACCCGCTGCTCGGCGCGGTCGTCGGCCTGCCGGACTCGGACGGGCACCTCTTCGTCGGCCGCCTCTCCGTCGAGACGCACCCGTGGCTGGCCGACCACGCCGTGGCCGGCAGCGTACTGCTCCCGGGAACGGCCTTCGTGGACCTGGCGGTTGCCGCCGGTGACCAGGTCGGCTGCGCAGTGGTGGAGGAGCTGGCACTGGAGGCTCCGCTGGTCATCCCGGCGGCGGGCGCGGTACGGCTGTGCCTCGCGGTGGGTGCAACCGACGGGACCGGACGCCGCCCGCTGAGCGTCTACTCCCGCCCGCAGGAGGGCGCGGACGGTGGGACCGTCTGGTCCGGCAGTCCATGGACCGTCCACGCCACGGGTTTCCTGTCGGCCAAGGAGCAGCCTGCCTCGTTCGATCTGGTGGAGTGGCCGCCGGTGGGTGCGGAGCCCGCGCCGGTCGATGGGCTGTACGAGGGGTTCGCGGCGGCCGGGTTCGGCTACGGCCCGGTGTTCCAGGGGCTGCGGGCGGCCTGGCGGCGCGATGGTGAGGTGTTCGCCGAGATCGCGTTGCCGGAGGATGTGCGCGACACCGGGGCTGCGTTCGGTCTGCACCCGGCGTTGCTGGACGCGGCGCTGCACGGGGTGGCGCTGGGTGGTCTGGTGGAGGACACCGGGCAGGGCCGGCTGCCGTTCGCGTGGTCGGGGGTGTCGCTGTTCGCGGCGGGTGCCTCCGAGCTGCGGGTGCGGTTGGCGCGGGCCGGCGAGGATGCGGTGTCGCTGGCGGTTGCGGATGGTACGGGTGCGCCGGTCGCGTCGGTGGAGTCGCTGGTGCTGCGGCCGTTCGCGGCTGAGCAGTTGGCGGGTGCGGGCGGCGGGCACGAGTCGTTGTTCCGGCCGGAGTGGGTCGGTGTGGTTCTGCCGTCGGTCGAGGCGTCGGATGTGGTGACGGTGCTCGGCGCGGACGATCTCGGGCTGGAGGACGTCGAGCAGTTCGGGAACCTGGCCGAGCTGCGGGCGGCGGTCTCGGCCGGTCTGTCGGTGCCGGGGACGATCGTGGTCCCCGTGCTGCCGGAGGCCGACGGCGACGTGGCCGCCGCAACTCGCGCCGCCGTACACGATGCGCTGGCCCTGGTGCAGGAGTGGCTGGCGGAGGATCTGCTGGCGGACACCCGTCTGGTGGTGGTCACGCGCGGTGCGGTGGCGACCAGTGACACTGATGTACTGGACCTGCCCTCGGCCGCTGTGTGGGGTCTGCTGGGTTCGGCGCAGTCGGAGAACCCGGGCCGGATCGTGCTGGTCGACCTGGACGAGGAACCGGCCTCACTGCGCGCCCTGCCGAACGCCGTCGAGAGCGGTGAGCCGCAGCTGGCGCTGCGTGTGGGCAAGGCTTTTACGCCGCGTCTGGCGCGGGTCCCGGCGGTTGCCGAGGTCGAGCCGCTGGTGCTGGACCCGGAGGGTACGGTGCTGGTGACGGGCGCGACGGGCACGTTGGGTGCGCTGTTCGCCCGGCACCTGGTCGCGGAGTACGGCGCGCGTAGGCTGCTGCTGGTCTCGCGGCGCGGGGCTCAGGCCGAGGGCGCCGAAGAACTCGCAGACCTTCTCCGCGAGTTGGGTGCGGAGCCGGTCTTCGCCGCCTGCGACGTCGCGGACCGTGACGCGCTGGCCGCCCTGCTCGCCGAACACCGCCTGACCGCAGTCGTGCACACCGCCGGTGTCCTGGATGACGGCGTGATCTCCTCGCTCACCCCCGAGCGCATCGACACCGTGCTGCGCCCGAAGGTGGACGCGGCCTGGAACCTGCACGAACTGACGAAGCACCAGGACCTCTCCGCGTTCGTGCTGTTCTCCTCCGCCGCCGGTCTGTTCGGCGCGGCCGGTCAGGGCAACTACGCCGCCGCGAACAGCTTCCTGGACGCGCTCGCCCAGCAGCGCCGTACGGCCGGTCTCCCGGCGACCTCGCTCGCCTGGGGCCTGTGGGCCGAAGACGGCGGCATGGGCGGTGAGCTGGAAACGACGGACGTCCAGCGGATGGCGCGCGGCGGTGTCGCCGCGCTGACCACCGCCGAGGGCGTGCGGCTGTTCGACGCCTCCGTGCGTGCGGACCAGCCCGTGCTGGCGCCGATCCGGCTCGACCTCGCCGGTCTGCGCGGACAGGCCGAGGCCGGGACGCTGGCCCCGCTGCTGCACGGGCTGGTACGGACCCCGATGCGCCGCGCAGCAGCCGTCGCTGCCGCAGCCGGTCCCGACCGGTCCGCTCTCGGCCGGCGGCTCGCCGCGCTGGCCCCGGCCGAGCAGGACCAGGAGCTGCTCGACCTCGTCCGTACCCAGGCCGCCGCCGTGCTGGGACACAGCGGCCCGGGAGCGGTCGATCCCACTCGCGCCTTCCGTGACTTGGGCTTCGACTCCCTCACCGCGCTCGAACTCCGCAACGGCCTCAACGCGGCCACCGGGCTGCGTCTCCCCGCCACGCTGGTGTTCGACCACCCCAACCCCCAGGTACTCGCCCAGTACCTGCGCGCCGAACTGGTCGGCGGCCGCGAGGTGGACCGATCGGCCGTCGTCGCCGGCACGTTCACGGATGACGACCCGATCGCGATCGTCGCGATGAGCTGCCGGTACCCGGGAGGGGTGCAGAGCCCCGAGGACCTGTGGCAGTTGGTCTCGGCCGGGCGCGACGCGATCTCCGACTTCCCCACCGACCGTGGCTGGGACGTCGAGAACCTGTATCACCCGGACCCCGAGCACCCCGGCACCTCGTACACCCGCCGAGGCGGATTCCTGCACGACGCCGCCGAGTTCGACCCGACCTTCTTCGGGATCAGCCCGCGTGAGGCCCTGGCCACGGACCCGCAGCAGCGGCTGCTGCTGGAGACCTCCTGGGAGGCGTTCGAGCGGGCGGGCATCGACCCGGCGACCCTGCGCGGCAGCCGGACCGGCGTGTTCGTCGGCGTGATGTACCACGACTACGCCACCCGACTGCAGGACGTGCCCAGTGGCACCGAGGGGTATCTGGGCAGCGGTGGCGCGGGCAGCATCGCCTCGGGCAGGCTGTCCTACACCTTCGGGCTGGAGGGGCCGGCCGTCACGGTCGACACCGCCTGCTCCTCCTCGCTGGTCGCGCTGCACTGGGCCGTCCAGGCGCTGCGCTCGGGTGAGTGCTCGCTGGCGCTGGCCGGTGGTGTCACCGTTATGGCGACGCCGGGGACCTTCGTGGACTTCAGTCGCCAGCGCGGACTGTCGGCCGACGGCCGGTGCAAGGCGTTCTCCGACGACGCGGACGGCACCGGCTGGGGTGAGGGCGCGGGCATGCTGCTGGTCGAGCGGCTCTCCGACGCCCGGCGCAACGGGCACCCGGTGCTCGGCATCGTGCGCGGCTCCGCGATCAACCAGGACGGTGCCTCGAACGGTCTGACCGCGCCCAACGGTCCGTCCCAGCAGCGGGTGATCCAGCAGGCGCTGGCCTCGGCCGGACTGTCCGCCGCGCAGGTGGACGCGGTGGAGGCGCACGGTACGGGTACCCGGCTGGGCGACCCGATCGAGGCGCAGGCGCTGCTGGCCACCTACGGCCGGGAGCACTCGCACGACCGTCCGCTGTGGCTGGGTTCGGTGAAGTCGAACCTCGGCCACACCCAGGCCGCCGCCGGTGTCGCCGGTGTGATCAAGATGGTGATGGCGATGCGGCACGGCGTGCTGCCGCAGACCCTGCACGTCGGCGAGCCGTCCACCCACGTGGACTGGTCGGCGGGTGCGGTCTCGCTGCTCACCGAGGCGCAGCCTTGGCCTTCGGCGGGTGAGCCGCGCCGGGCCGGTGTGTCGTCCTTCGGTATCAGCGGCACCAACGCCCACACCATCCTCGAAGAGGCTCCCGCCGTCGAGCTCGACCCGTGCCCCGAGGAGCACCCCGCGCTTCCGCTGCTGCTGTCGGCCAAGACCCCGACTGCGCTGCGCGGCCAGGCACATCGGCTGCTCGAACACATCGCCACCCGACCCGAGTTGACGATCCCTGACATCGCCTACTCGCTGGCCACGGCGCGCACGCTCTTCGATCACCGGGCCGCCCTACTGGTGCGGGACCGCGACGAACTGCGCACCGGGCTGGCGGCGCTGGCGGACGGGCAGACCCCGCTGGAGGCCGCGGCGGGTGCCGGGACCACGACGGCGTTCCTCTTCGCCGGTCAGGGCAGCCAGCGGGCCGGTATGGGCGCCGAGCTGCACCAGGCACATCCGGTGTTCGCCGAGGCTTTCGACGCGGTCTGTGCGGAGCTGGACCGGCACTTGGACCGTCCGCTGCGTGAAGTGGTTTTCGGCGGGGAGGAGTTGGACCAGACCGGGTACACCCAGCCGGCGCTGTTCGCGATCGAGGTGGCGCTGTTCCGGTTGGTGGAGTCGTGGGGTGTGCGGCCGGACTTCCTGGCCGGGCACTCGATCGGTGAGCTGGCCGCCGCGCACGTCGCGGGTGTGCTCTCGCTTCCGGATGCTGCCGCACTGGTGGCTGCCCGTGGCCGGCTGATGCAGCAACTGCCCGCAGGCGGTGCCATGGTGGCGATCCAGGCGAGCGAGGGCGAGGTGGTGCCGCTGCTGATCGGCCGCGAGGACGAGCTGGGCATCGCGGCCATCAACGGCCCGAACTCGCTGGTGGTCTCGGGCGACGAGCGTTCGGTGCTGGAGCTGGCGGCGGACTGGGAGGCCCAAGGGCGCAAGACCAAGCGGCTCACCGTGAGCCATGCGTTCCACTCGCCGCTGATGGACGGCATGCTCGCCGAGTTCCGGAGCGTCGCCGAGGGCCTGACCTTCGCCGAACCGCGCATCCCGATCGTCTCGACGCTGACGGGGCAGGTCGCCTCGGCGGAGGAGCTGTGCTCTCCCGAGTACTGGGTGCGGCACGTTCGCGAGGCCGTCCGCTTCCACGACGCGGCGCGGACCCTGGAGCGCGAAGGCGTCCGCACCTTCCTGGAGTTGGGCCCGGACGGCACGCTCACCGCGATGGCACAGGAGAGCGTGGCCGAGGCGGCGCTGTTCATCCCGATCCTGCGCCGGGACCGCCACGAGCCGGAGACCGTCGCGACGGCGCTGGGCCGACTGCACGTGAGCGGCGTCCGGGTGGACTGGGCGGCGGTGTACGGCGGTACCGGCGCGCGGCTGGTCGACCTGCCCACGTACGCGTTCCAGCGTGAGCGCTACTGGCCGCAGACCGGCACCGGGCCGGTCGGCGATGTCGCCTCGGCGGGCCTGAACGCGGTCGGCCACCCGCTGCTCGGCGCCGCCGTGCCGCTGGCCGACGGTGACGGCTACCTGTTCACGGGGCGGCTGTCCTCCGCCGCGCAGCCCTGGCTGGCCGACCACGCGGTGGCGGGCAGGGTGCTGCTGCCCGGAACGGCCTTCGTGGACCTGGCGCTCGCCGCCGGTGACCAGGTCGGCTGTGGCCTGCTGGACGAGCTCACCCTCGAAGCGCCGCTCGTCCTGCCCGAGGAGACGCCGATGCAGCTGCAACTGCGTCTCGGAGCGGCCGACGGGACGGGACGGCGCACCGTCAGCCTGCACGCACGCGACGCCGGTGCGGCGGACGGCGATCCGTGGACGCGTCATGCGACGGGTGTGCTGGCCGAGGGCGCTGCGGAGGCACCCGCCGGGCCGGCCGAGTGGCCGCCGGCGGGGGCGGAGCCCGTACCGGTCGACGGGCTGTACGACGGGTTCGCGGCGGCCGGGTTCGGTTACGGTCCGGTGTTCCAGGGGGTCCGCGCGGCCTGGCGGCTGGACGGCGAGGTGTTCGCGGAGCTGGCGCTGCCGGAGGAGAGCCGGGACGAGGCGGGTCTGTTCGGTCTGCACCCAGCGTTGCTGGACTCCGCGCTGCACGCGGTGGGACTCGGCGGCCTGGTGGCGGACACCGGCCAGGGCCGACTGCCGTTCGCATGGAGCGGTGTGTGCCTGTACGCCTCCGGCGCGTCGGAGCTGCGGGTGCGGCTGGCGCGGGCCGGTGACGACGCGGTGTCGCTGACGGCGATGGACGGCGCGGGCGCGCCGGTCGCGTCGGTGGAGTCGCTGGTGCTGCGGCCGTTCGTAGCCGAGCAGTTGGCGGCTTCGGGCGGCGAGGACTCGCTGTTCCGGCCGGAGTGGACGGAGGTCGGACTGCCGTCCGCCGCGTCCCTGTCCGGCACCGTACTGCTGGGTGCGGACGTGCTGGGGCTCGGGCTCGGCGAGATCGAGCGGTTCGAGGACCTCGCCGAGCTGGTGGGCGCCCTGCCGGAGACGATCCTGCTCCCCGTGCGGTCCGAGGCCGGTGCGGACGCGGCCGCCGCGACGCACACCGCCGTGCGCGATGTGCTCGCCCTGGTACAGGAGTGGCTGGCCGAGGACCTGCTCGCGGACAGCCGGCTCGTGGTGGTGACCCGTGGCGCGGTGGCCGCCGGTACCGATGAGACGGTGTCGGATCTGCCCTCCGCCGCCGTGTGGGGCCTGCTGCGCTCGGCGCAGTCGGAGAACCCGGGTCGGATCGTCCTGGTGGACCTGGACGACGACCCGGCCGCACCGGGCCTGCTGGCAGCCGCCGTCGAGAGCGGAGAGCCGCAACTCGCACTGCGCTCGGGCAGCGCCCTGGCGCTGCGGCTGGCCCGCGCCCCCAAGGCCACCGAGGTCGAGCCGCCGGTGTTCGACCCCGAGGGCACGGTCCTGCTCACGGGCGCGACCGGCTCGCTGGGCCGGGTGGTGGCCCGGCACCTGGTCGAGCGGCACGGTGCGCGCCGACTGCTGCTGGTGTCCCGTCGCGGCGGAGCGGCCGACGGCGCGGGCGAGTTGGCGGCCGAGCTGTCGGCGCTCGGCGCCTCTGTCCACTTCGCCGCGTGCGATGTCGCGGACCGTGAGGCGCTGGCGGCGCTGCTCGCAGAGCAGAACCTGACCGCCGTGGTGCACACCGCGGGTGTCCTGGACGACGGCGTGGTCTCCTCCCTCACCCCCGAACGCATCGACGCGGTGCTGCGGCCGAAGGTGAATGCGGCCTGGAACCTGCACCAACTGACGAGGCATCAGGAAATCGCCGCCTTCGTGCTGTTCTCCTCCGCCGCCGGAGTCTTCGGCAACGCGGGGCAGGCAAACTACGCCGCCGCGAACAGCTTCCTGGACGCCCTCGCCCAGCAGCGCCGGGCCGCCGGACTCCCGGCGACCTCGCTCGCCTGGGGTCTGTGGGCCGAGGACGGCGGTATGGCCGGCGAGTTGGACACCGCCGACGTCCAGCGGATGGCGCGCGGCGGCGCGGTGGCGCTCACGGTCGACGAGGGCCTCGCACTGCTCGACGCTTCGGTCGCCCTGCCGGACGCCGTCCTGGTGCCGGCCCGGCTGGACCTGGCCGGGCTGCGCACCCAGGCGGTCGAGTCGGGCCACGTCCCGGCGCTGCTGCGCGGCCTGGTCCGGGTGCCCGCCCGACGGGCCGCGGCCTCGGCGGTGGGAGCCGACCCCGCGGCCGCGCTGCGGCAGCAGCTCAGCGGCCAGCCGGCGGACGAGCAGGAGCGCATACTGCTGGAGCTGGTGTGCGGGCAGGTCGCCACGGTGCTCGGCTACGCCGGCGCGTCGGCCGTCCAGCCGACGCACGCCTTCCGCGAGTTGGGCTTCGACTCGCTGACCGCCGTCGAGCTGCGCAACCGGCTGAACGCGGTCACCGGCCTCCGGCTCCCCGCCACGCTGATCTTCGACTACCCGAGCCCCGTCGATCTGGTCGGACACCTGCGGACGGCTCTCCCGCAGGACGGGGCGGAAGCCGCGCCGAACGTCTTCGCCGAGCTGGACCGGCTGGCCGAGGCACTCGAAGCGACGCCGGCCGACGAGGAGACCGGCACCAGGGTCACGCTGCGTCTGCAGGCCCTGCTGACGCAGTGGCGGGAGACCGTGGCCCCGGGCCGGGCGTCGGCCGACGACAACAGCGATCTCGACTCGGCCACCGACGACGAGCTGTTCGACCTCCTCGATGACGAGCTCGAAACTTCCTGACTGACCACGCGCGACCCCCTTTCTTTGCCGCAAGGAGCGGACGGACATGCTGAACGAGGACAAGCTGCGCGACTACCTCAAGCGCGCCACCGCCGATCTGCGGAACGCCCGCCGACGCCTGCGGGAGATGGAGGAGCGCGACCACGAGCCGATCGCGATCGTCGGGATGGCCTGCCGCTATCCCGGTGGCGTGGCCAGCCCCGAGGAGCTGTGGCGGCTGGTCGCGTCCGGCGGTGACGCCATCAGCGGCTTCCCGACCGACCGTGGCTGGGACGAGTCCTCGCTGATCGACGACGACCCGGACGCCCAGGGCACCAGCTACGTCAGCCAGGGCGGATTCCTGCACGACGCGAGCGAGTTCGACCCGGCGTTCTTCGGGATCTCGCCGCGTGAGGCACTCGCGATGGATCCCCAGCAGCGGCTGCTGCTGGAGACCTCGTGGGAGGCGTTCGAACGGGCGGGCATCGACCCGGCCGCGCTCAAGGGCAGCCGGACCGGCATCTTCGCCGGCCTGATGTACCACGAGTACGCCAGCCGGCTCGGCACCGTGCCCGAGGGGGTGGAGGGCCACCTGGGCACCGGCAGCTTCGGCAGCGTGGCCTCGGGCCGGGTGTCCTACACCTTCGGCCTGGAGGGTCCGGCGGTCACCGTGGACACCGCCTGCTCCTCCTCGCTGGTCGCCCTCCATCTGGCGGTCCAGGCGCTCCGGTCGGGTGAGTGCACGATGGCCCTGGCCGGTGGCGTCACCGTGATGGCGACCCCGGGCACCTTCGTGGAGTTCAGCCGCCAGCGCGGTCTGGCGACGGACGGGCGCTGCAAGGCGTTCTCGGACGACGCCGACGGCACCGGCTGGGGCGAGGGCGTCGGGATGCTGCTGGTCGAGCGGTTGTCGGACGCGCGGCGCAACGGGCACCCGGTGCTGGCGGTGGTGCGCGGCTCGGCGATCAACCAGGACGGTGCGTCGAACGGTCTGACGGCTCCGAACGGTCCGTCGCAGCAGCGGGTGATCCGCCAGGCGCTGGCGACCGCTTCGCTGACGCCCGCCCAGGTCGACGTGGTCGAGGCGCACGGTACCGGCACGACGCTGGGTGACCCGATCGAGGCGCAGGCGCTGCTGGCGACCTACGGTCAGGAGCGTGCCGCCGACAAGCCGCTGTGGCTGGGTTCGCTGAAGTCGAACATCGGCCACACCCAGGCGGCGGCGGGTGTCGGCGGCGTCATCAAGATGGTGATGGCGATGCGGCACGGGATGCTGCCGCAGACCCTGCACGTCGGTGAGCCGTCCACCCACGTGGACTGGTCGGCCGGTGCGGTGGAGCTGCTGACCGAGGCGCGGCCGTGGCCGGTGACGGGTGAGCCGCGTCGGGCGGCTGTGTCGTCGTTCGGGTTCAGTGGGACGAACGCGCATGTGATCGTCGAGCAGGCGCCGGAGGTGGTGGCGGGCGAGGAGGCGGCCGAGTCGCCGGTGGTCGGTGCGTCGGTGGTCGGTGCGTCGGTGGTCGGTGCGTCGGTGGTGCCGTGGGTGGTGTCCGGTCGTGGTGAGGAGGCGTTGCGCGGGCAGGCGGCGCGGCTGCGGGCCTTCGCGGCTGCCTCGCCGGAGCCGGATGCGCTGGGTGTCGGTCGATCGCTGGTGGCCGGCCGTGCGGTGCTGGAGAACCGGGCCGTGGTGCTCGGCGGCGACCTCGACGAACTCCGGCGCGGGCTGGACACCTTGGCCGCCGGCGGCGTCGCGGCCGAGGTGATCGAGGGCGTGGCGCCCGGGTCCGCGGGGAAGGTGGCGTTCGTCTTCCCGGGTCAGGGTTCGCAGTGGGCCGCGATGGGTGCCGAGCTGTGGGAGCAGTCTCCGGTGTTCGCCGAGCGGATCGCCGAGTGCGGGGCGGCGCTGGCGCCGTTCACGGACTGGTCGTTGGAGGACGTGCTGCTCGGCCGGGCCGGTGAGGCGTGGCTGGAGCGGGTGGATGTGGTCCAGCCGGTGCTGTGGGCCGTGATGGTCTCGCTCGCTGATGTCTGGCGTTCGGCGGGTGTGGAGCCGTCGGTGGTGGTGGGCCACTCGCAGGGTGAGATCGCCGCTGCGGTGGTCGCGGGTGCGCTGTCGCTGGAGGACGGTGCGCGGGTGGTGGCGCTGCGGAGCCGGGCGATTGCCGGTGGGCTTGCTGGCCGTGGTGGGATGGTGTCCGTCGCGCTGCCGGTGGAGGCGGTGCGTGAGCGGCTGACCGTCTGGGGCGAGGAGCGGGTCTCGGTCGCCGCGGTGAACGGGCCGTCGTCGGTGGTGGTTTCGGGAGAGCCGGCCGCGCTGGACGAGCTGATCGCCTCCTGTGAGGCGGATGGTGTCCGGGCGCGTCGGGTGCCGGTGGATTACGCCTCGCACTCGGCGCAGGTGGAGTCGATCCGTACCGAGCTGTTGGACGTTCTCAAGGACGTGACCCCGCGGGCGGGTAGGGTGCCGCTGCTGTCCACGGTGACCGGTGAGCTGGTCGACGGCTCAGGTATGGACGCGGAGTACTGGTACACCAACCTGCGCGCCACCGTTCGATTCGCCGAGGCCACGGCGGAGTTGGTGACGAACCACGGCATCGGCACCTTCGTCGAGGTCAGCGCACACCCCGTCCTGGTGACCGGGGTCCAGGAGACCGTGGAAGCGGCCGGACGCGAGGCCGTGACCGTGGGGACGCTGCGCCGCAACGAGGGCGGTGCCCGTCGACTGCTGGCCTCGTTCGCCGAGGCGTGGGTGCGCGGGGTCGCGGTGGACTGGCGGGCGGCCGTCTTCGCGGGCACCGACGCACCGCTCGTGGACCTGCCCACCTATGCCTTCCAGCGCCGTCGTTACTGGCTGGAGGCGCCGGCCGCGCCCGCCGCCGAGCATGACACGTCGCTCGACCCGGTGGAGGCGGAGTTCTGGGCCGCCGTGGAGAGCGAGGACCTGGCGTCCCTCGCGGAGTCGTTGGAGCTGGCCGACGACGCGCCGCTGAGCGCCGTACTGCCCGCTCTGTCCTCGTGGCGGCGGCAGCGCCGTGAGCAGTCCACCGTGGACGGCTGGCGCTACCGGATCACCTGGCAGCCGCTGGCCGACCTCCCCGCCCCCGTACTCTCCGGTACCTGGCTGCTGGTGGCCCCGGCCGAGGAGACCCCCTGGGCAGCGGCTGCCGCCGAGGCCCTCGCCCGGCACGGCGCGGAGGTCCGCCGGCTGTCGGTCGACGCCGCGGACCTGGACCGGGAGGCGCTGTCCGAGAGGCTGCGGACCGGCCTGACCGAGGCTCCCGCCGGAGTCCTCTCGCTGCTCGGACTCGTCGAGCGGCGCTGTGCCGACCACCCGGCCGTGCCCTTCGGCATGGCGGGATCGGTGCTGCTGCTCCAGTCGCTGGCCGATGCCGGATTCGAGACCCCGGTGTGGACCGCCACCTGCGGTGCCGTGGCGGTGAACCGCGCGGAGCGCCTGTCGAGCCCCACCCAGTCGCTGGTCTGGGGCCTGGGCCGGGTCGCCGCGCTGGAGGACGCACCGCGCTGGGGCGGACTGGTGGACCTCCCCGAGCAGGTGGACGAGCGCGGCCTGGAGCGGCTGGTCCGCGTGCTCGCCGGAACCGGCGGCGAGGACCAGCTCGCGGTGCGCCCGTCCGGGGTCTTCGCCCGCCGATTGGTGCACGCGCCCTCCGGCCCCGCGACGACGGAGAGTTGGCGTCCGAGCGGCACGGTCCTGGTCACCGGCGGTACCGGTGCCTTGGGTGCCCACGTGGCCCGTTGGCTCGCCCGCAGCGGCGCCGAGCACCTGCTGCTCACCAGCCGCCGCGGCCCGGACGCCGAAGGCGCGGACGAGCTGCGCGAGGAGCTGACCGCGCTCGGTGCCGCCGTCACCATCGCCTCCTGCGACGTGTCGGACCGTGAAGCGCTCGCCGGACTGCTCGCCGGGATCCCGGCGGACCGGCCGCTGACCGCGGTGATGCACACCGCCGCGGTGCTGGACGACTCGGTGATCCAGGCCCTGACGGTCGACCAGCTGGAGCGGGTGCTGCAGGTCAAGGTCGACTCAGCCCTGCACCTGCACGAACTGACGATGCATCAGAAACTCGATGCGTTCGTGCTCTTCTCCTCCTTCGCGGCCACCTTCGGGGCTCCCGGGCAGGGCAACTACGCGCCCGGAAACGCCTTCCTGGACGCCCTCGCCGAGCAGCGCCGGACCGACGGCCTGCCCGCCACCTCGGTGGCCTGGGGCCCGTGGGGTGAGGGCGGGATGGCCGAGGGCGGCGTCGGTGACCGGATGCGCCGGCACGGCATCCTGGAGATGTCGCCGGACCTGGCGGTGGCCGCGCTGCAGCAGGCGCTGGACCGGGGTGAGACGGCACTGACCGTCACCGACATCGACTGGCAGCGCTTCGCGCTCGCCTTCACCTCTGGCCGGACCAGGCCGCTGCTCTTCGAGATCCCGGAAGCAGTACGGGCGTTGGAGTCCACAGGCGGCGGGGTGGAGAACCAGGAGGCGGCCGGCGGCGCGCTCGCCGTCCGGCTCGCGGGTGCCTCGCCCGCCGAGCGGGAGCGGATCCTACTCGAGCTGGTCACCTCGCACGTCGCGGCCGCGCTCGGCTACCCGGGCCCGGAGGCGGTGGACACCGGCCGGGCGTTCAAGGAGCTCGGCTTCGACTCGCTGACCGCCGTGGAACTGCGCAACCGGCTCGGTGCCGCCGCAGGGATCAAGCTCCCGGCCACCCTGATCTACGACCACCCCAACACCCTGGCGCTGGTCCGCCACCTGGACGAGGAGCTGTCGGGCGCCGTGACCGGCCTGGCCGCCCCGGTCGTGGTGCGCGCCGCCGCCGACGAGCCGATCGCGATCGTCGGCATGAGCTGCCGCTTCCCGGGCGGGGTGCAGAGCCCCGAGGACCTGTGGCAGCTGCTGCTCGCCGGCGGTGACGCCCTGTCGGAGTTCCCCGCCGACCGTGGCTGGGACCTGGAAACGGTCTTCAACGCCGACCCCGACCACCAGGGCACCTCGTACATCCGCGAGGGCGGCTTCCTGCACGACGCCAGCCGGTTCGACGCGGCCTTCTTCGGCATCTCACCGCGTGAGGCGCTGGCGATGGACCCGCAGCAGCGCCTGCTGCTGGAGACCTCCTGGGAGGCGTTCGAGCGCGCGGGCATCGACCCCACCACGCTGCGCGGCAGCCGGACCGGTGTCTTCGCGGGTACCAACGGCCAGGACTACCTGGGCCTGCTGGCGTCGGCCGCCCACTCGGCCGAGGGGCATGTCGCCACCGGTACGGCGGCCAGCGTGGTCTCGGGCCGGGTGTCGTACCTCTTCGGCCTCGAGGGCCCGGCGATGACCGTGGACACCGCCTGCTCGGCCTCGTTGGTCGCCCTGCACCTGGCCGTGCAGTCGCTGCGGGGCGGCGAGTGCGACCTGGCGCTGGCCGGCGGTGTGACGGTGATGTCCACGCCGGGGACGTTCATCGAGTTCAGCCGGCAGCAGGGCCTGGCGTCCGACGGCCGCTGCAAGCCGTTCTCGGCCGCGGCCGACGGGTTCACCCCCTCCGAGGGCGTCGGGATGCTGCTGGTCGAGCGGTTGTCGGACGCGCGGCGCAACGGGCATCCGGTGCTGGCGGTGGTGCGCGGTTCGGCGATCAACCAGGACGGTGCGTCGAACGGTCTGACGGCGCCGAACGGTCCGTCGCAGCAGCGGGTGATCCGGCAGGCGCTGGCCGATGCCGGACTGTCCGCCGAGCAGGTGGACGCGGTGGAGGCGCACGGCACCGGCACCAAGCTGGGTGACCCGATCGAGGCGCAGGCGCTGATCGCCACCTACGGCCAAAGCCGGCCCGAGGGCCGTCCGCTGCTGCTCGGCTCGGTGAAGTCCAACATCGGGCACGCGCAGGCGGCAGCCGGACTCGCCGGTGTGATCAAGATGGTCGAGGCGCTGCGGCACGGTGTGCTGCCGGAGAGCATCCACCTCGACGAGCCCTCGCCGCACGTGGACTGGTCGGCTGGTTCGGTGGAGCTGCTGACCGAGGCGCGGCCGTGGCCGGTGACGGGTGAGCCGCGTCGGGCGGGTGTGTCGTCGTTCGGGTTCAGTGGGACGAACGCGCATGTGATCGTCGAACAGGCGCCGGAGGTGGTGGCGGGCGAGGAGTCGGCCGAGTCGCCGGTGGCCGGTGTGCCGGTGGTCGGTGCGTCGGTGGTGCCGTGGGTGGTGTCCGGTCGTGGTGAGGAGGCGTTGCGCGGGCAGGCGGCGCGGCTGCGGGCCTTCGCGGCTGCCTCGCCGGAGTTGGACGCGCTGGGTGTCGGTCGATCGCTGGTGGCCGGCCGTGCGGTGCTGGAGAACCGGGCCGTGGTGCTCGGCGGCGACCTCGACGAACTCGAGCTCGGACTCGGGGAGTTGGCCGCCGCTGATCCCGCCTCGCAGGTGATCCGGGGCATCGCCGGGTCTGCGGGGAAGGTGGCGTTCGTCTTCCCGGGTCAGGGTTCGCAGTGGGCTGCGATGGCGGTGGAACTCCTGGAGAACTCCGTGGTGTTCGCGGAGCGGATGGGGGAGTGCGGGGCGGCGCTGGCGCCGTTCACGGACTGGTCGCTGCTGGATGTCGTGCGCGGTGCGACGGGTGAGGCGTGGCTGGAGCGGGTGGATGTGGTCCAGCCGGTGCTGTGGGCCGTGATGGTCTCGCTCGCTGATGTCTGGCGTTCGGCGGGTGTGGAGCCGTCGGTGGTGGTGGGCCACTCGCAGGGTGAGATCGCCGCCGCCGTGGTGGCCGGTGCGCTGTCGCTGGAGGACGGTGCGCGGGTGGTGGCGCTGCGGAGCCGGGCGATTGCCGGTGGGCTTGCTGGCCGTGGTGGGATGGTGTCCGTTGCGCTGCCGGTGGAGGCGGTGCGTGAGCGGCTGACCGTCTGGGGCGAGGAGCGGGTCTCGGTCGCGGCGGTGAACGGGCCGTCGTCGGTGGTGGTTTCGGGTGAGCCGGCCGCGCTGGACGAGCTGATCGCCTCCTGTGAGGCGGATGGTGTCCGGGCGCGTCGGGTGCCGGTGGATTACGCCTCGCACTCGGCGCAGGTGGAGTCGATCCGTACCGAGCTGTTGGACGTTCTCAAGGACGTGACCCCGCGGGCGGGTAGGGTGCCGCTGCTGTCCACGGTGACCGGTGAGCTGGTCGACGGCTCGGGCATGGACGCGGAGTACTGGTACACCAACCTCCGTACCACCGTCCGTCTTCAGGAGGCCGTGGAGGCCCTGCTGGCGGAGGGCTACGGCACCTTCGTCGAGGTCAGCCCGCACCCCGTGCTGGTCATGGCGGTTCAGGAGAGCATCGAGCAGAGCAGCCGTGAGGCCGCCGCGTTCGGCACCCTGCGCCGCAACGAGGGTGGCGCCCGTCGACTGCTGGCCTCGTTCGCCGAGGCGTGGGCGCGCGGGGTCGCGGTGGACTGGCAGGCGGCCGTCTTCGCCGGAACCAATACGCCGCTCGTGGACCTGCCCACCTACGCCTTCCAGCGCCGTCGCTACTGGCCCGAGGCGGCCCGCGCCGAGGACCTGGCGGCCGAGCGTGACGGAGCCCTGGACCCGGCGGAGACGGAGTTCTGGGCCGCCGTGGAGAGCGAGGACCTGGCATCCCTCGCGGACTCGCTGGCGCTGGCCGATGACGCGCCGCTGAGCGCCGTACTGCCCGCACTGTCCTCGTGGCGGCGGCAGCGCCGCGAGCAGTCCACCGTGGACGGCTGGCGCTACCGGATCACCTGGCAGCCGCTGGCCGACCTCCCCGCCCCCGTACTCTCCGGCACCTGGGCCGTCGTACTGCCCGAGCGGCTGGCCGAGGAGGGCTGGGTGGCCCAGCTGACCCGCACGCTCGGGCAGCGCGGTGCGGAGGTGCTCAAACTCGTCGTCCCGGCCGGTGACCTGGACCGCTCCGGTCTCGACGAGCTGGTCCGCAAGCAGCTGGACGACGTGGTCGCGCCGGCCGGAGTGCTGTCCCTGCTCGCCCTGGAGGAAGAGCCGCACCCGGACCACCCGGGCCTGCCGTCCGGGCTCACGGGTACCGTCGCGCTGCTGCAGGCACTCGGGGACGCCGGCATCGAGGCCCCGCTGTGGTGCGCCACGCGCGGTGCCGTGGCGGTGAGCCGCAGCGAGCGGTCGTCCGGGATCGCCCAGTCGCTGGTCTGGGGCCTGGGCCGGGTGGCCGCGCAGGAGCAGCCGCATCGCTGGGGCGGTCTGGTGGACCTCCCCGAGCAGGTGGACGAGCGCGGCCTGGAGCGGCTGGTCGCCGTGCTGGCCGGTGCCGGGGTCGAGGACCAGCTCGCGGTGCGCCCGTCCGGGGTCTTCGCCCGCCGGTTGGTGCACGCGCCCTCCGGCGCCGCGACGACGGAGAGTTGGCGCCCGAGCGGCACCGTCCTGGTCACCGGCGGTACCGGTGCCCTGGGTGCCCATGTGGCCCGTTGGCTCGCCCGCAGCGGCGCCGAGCACCTGCTGCTCACCAGCCGCCGCGGCCCGGACGCCGAAGGCGCGGACGAGCTGCGCGAGGAGCTGACCGCGCTCGGTGCCGCCGTCACCATCGCCTCCTGCGACGCGGCCGACCGCGAGGCGCTCGCGGAGCTGCTGGCCTCCGTCGAGGTGTCGGCGGTCTTCCACACCGCCGGTGTCCTGGACGACGGGGTGCTCGACCAGCTGACGCCCGACCGGATCGCGACCGTCTGCCGTCCCAAGGTGGACGCGGCTCTCAACCTGCATGAACTGACGAAGCATCAGAAATTGGACGCTTTCGTGCTGTTCTCCGGAATCGCCGGCACGCTGGGCGACCCCGGACAGGGCAACTACGCGGCGGCCAACGCCTTCCTGGACGCCTTCGCCGGGCACCGCCGGGCCGAGGGCCTGCCCGCCACCTCGGTGGCGTGGGGCCGCTGGGGCGAGAGCGGTATGGCCGCCGACGGCATGATCGGCGACCGGCTGGATCGCGCCGGACTGCCCGGCATGGCCCCCGAATCGGCGATCGCCGCCCTCCAGCAGGCCCTCGACCTCGACGACACCGTGATCACGGTGGCCGACATCGTCTGGGAACGCTTCGCACCCGGCTTCACCGCCGTCCGCGCCTCCGCGCTGCTGGACGAGCTGCCCGCCGTCCGTCGTGCGGCGGCGAGCGCCGAAGCCGCCGCCCCCGCCGCGTCCGACGGCTCCGACCTGCGTCAGCGGCTGGCCCAAATGGCGGAACTGGAGCGCGAGCAGACGCTGGTGGACCTGGTGCGGGCGCACGCGGCGGCGGCGCTGGGACACCCGACGATGGACGAGGTGGGCGCCGGACGGGCCTTCAAGGAGCTCGGTCTCGACTCACTGACCGCCCTGGAGCTGCGCAACCGCCTGGGTGCCGCGACCGGACTGCGCCTCCCGGCGACGCTGGTGTTCGACTTCCCGACCCCGGCCGCGCTGGCGGCCCGCCTGCGGGCGGACCTGCTGCCCGCGAGTGACCAGCGGGGCGCGGCCTCGCTCGCCGACCTCGACCAGCTGGAGGCGGCACTGTCGACGGTCGCCGAGGACGAGGACACCCGCGCGGACGTGGCCGCCCGGCTCCAGGCCCTGCTGGCCAGGTGGAGCGGCGCCCCGCGCGAGACGGCGGCCGAGGTCGAGGTCGCCGACAAGCTGCAGTCCGCCTCGGCCGACGAGGTGTTCGCCTTCATCGACCAGGAGTTGGGCCTCTCCTGACCGGTTCACCCCGGCTCCGCCCGCAACAACTCGCAGTCATCGACATCTTTTGGTGAGGTTCCAACAGTGGATCAGGAAAAGCTCCTCGACTATCTGAAGCGCGTCACGGCGGATCTGCACCAGACCCGTCAGCGGCTGCGCGAGGCGGAGTCGGGGGACTCCGAGCCGATCGCCCTGGTGTCGATGAGCTGCCGTTTCGCGGGCGGAGTGAACTCCCCCGAGGAGCTGTGGCAGCTGGTGGACGAGGGCCGCGACGCGATCGGCGACTTCCCGACCGACCGCGGCTGGGACATCGAGTCGCTCTTCGACGAGGACCCGGAGAAGCAGGGCACCAGCCACGCCCGTCAGGGCGGATTCCTTTACGGCGCACCGGAGTTCGACGCCGCGTTCTTCGGCATCTCACCGCGCGAGACGCTCGGCATGGACCCGCAGCAGCGCCTGCTGCTGGAGGCATCCTGGGAGGTGCTGGAGCGGGCCGGGATCGACCCGACCTCGCTCAAGGGCAGCCGGACCGGCGTCTTCGCCGGCACCAACGGCCAGGACTACGGCGATCTGCTGTACGACGTCCCCGAGGGCGTGGAGGGCTACACCCTCACCGGCAACTCGGCGGCCGTGCTCTCCGGCCGGGTGTCCTACACCTTCGGTCTGGAGGGCCCGGCGGTCACCGTCGACACCGCCTGCTCCTCCTCGCTGGTCGCGCTGCACCTCGCCGTGCAGGCCCTGCGCCAGCGGGAGTGCTCGCTGGCGCTGGCCGGCGGTGTCACGGTGATGTCCAGCCCGCGCGCGTTCGTCCAGTTCAGCCGCCAGCGCGGTCTCGCCGCCGACGGCCGCTGCAAGTCCTTCGCCGCCGCGGCCGACGGCACCGGCTGGGGCGAGGGCGTCGGCGTGCTGCTGCTGGAGCGGCTCTCCGACGCCCAGCGCAACGGGCACCCGGTCCTGGCCGTGATCCGGGGCTCGGCCGTCAACCAGGACGGCGCGTCCAACGGCCTGACCGCCCCCAACGGTCCGTCCCAGCAGCGCGTCATCCGCCAGGCGCTGGCCTCCGCCGGGCTGACCCCGGCCCAGGTCGACGTGGTCGAGGCGCACGGCACCGGCACGGTCCTCGGCGACCCGATCGAAGCCCAGGCCCTGCTCGCCACCTACGGTCTCGAGCGCCCCCAGGACCAGCCGCTGTGGTTGGGCTCGGTGAAGTCCAACCTCGGTCACACCCAGGCCGCCGCCGGTGTCGCTGGCGTGATCAAGATGGTCATGGCGATGCGGCACGGCACCCTGCCGAAGACCCTGCACCTGGACGAGCCCTCGCCACACGTGGACTGGTCCTCGGGCGGCGTCGCGCTGCTGGAGCAGGCCCGGCCGTGGCCCGAGACCGGTGAGCCGCGCCGCGCCGGCATCTCCTCCTTCGGCGTCAGCGGCACCAACGCCCACACCATCATCGAGCAGGCTCCCGAGCAGGCCGCCGAGTCCAAGGAACGGCAGCCCGCCGCCGGGCTGCTGCCGCACCTGGTCTCCGCCCGGACCGCTGAGGCACTGCGCGCCCAGGCCGCCCGGCTGCGCGCCCACCTGGACACCGTCCCCGACCTCGGCCAGGCCGATCTGGCCCACTCGCTGGCCACCACCCGAGCCGCCCTCGACCACCGGGCCGCCGTCCTGGCCACCGACCGCGCCGAGCTGCTGGCCGGACTGGACGCCCTCGCCGCCGGCGAGGACGCCCCCAACCTGGTCCAGGGCGTCGCCGCCGCCGACGGCCGCACCGCCTTCCTGTTCACCGGTCAGGGCAGCCAGCGCGCCGGGATGGGCCAGGAGCTGCACCGCGAGTTCCCGGCGTTCGCCGCCGCGTTCGACGAGGTGTGCGCCGCGTTCGACGCGCACCTGGAGCGCCCGCTGCGCGAGGTGGTCTTCGGCGGCGAGGAGCTCGACCAGACCGGCTACACCCAGCCCGCGCTGTTCGCCGTCGAGGTGGCACTGTTCCGCCTGGTCGAGTCCTGGGGCCTGACCCCCGACTTCCTGGCCGGCCACTCGATCGGCGAGCTCGCCGCCGCCCATGTCGCCGGCGTGTGGTCGCTCGCCGACGCCGCCGCGCTGGTCGCCGCGCGCGGCCGCCTGATGCAGCAACTGCCCGCCGGCGGCGCGATGGTGGCGATCGAGGCCGCCGAGGACGAGGTGCTGCCGCTGCTCACCGCCGAGGTGGGCATCGCCGCCGTCAACGGGCCCACCGCCGTGGTGGTCTCCGGCGCCGAGGGCGAAGTCCTGGCGGTCGCCGGCCACTTCGAGGAGCTCGGCCGGAAGACCAAGCGGCTCACCGTCAGCCACGCATTCCACTCGCCGCTGATGGACGGCATGCTGGACGCCTTCCGCGAGGTCGCCGAGGGCCTGGAGTACCGGCCCGCGCGCCTGCCGATCGTCTCCACCGTCACCGGCGCCTCGCTGTCCGCCGAGGAGATCGGCTCGCCGGAGTACTGGGTCCGCCACGTCCGCGAGGCGGTCCGTTTCCTCGACGCGGTCCGCAGGCTCGACGACAGCGGCGTCACCACCTACCTGGAACTCGGCCCCGACGGCGTCCTCACCGCGATGGCCCAGCACTGCCTCGCCGAGGACCGGGACGACGTCGCCCTGGTGCCCGCGCTGCGGGCCGGCCGCCCCGAGCGGCAGTCGCTGCTGACCGCGCTCGCCCGGGTGCACGTCCACGGCGCCGCGCCCGACTGGAAGGCCGTGTCGGCCGACTGGGGCGGCAGCCGGGTCGCGCTGCCCACCTACGCGTTCCAGCGCCGCCGCCACTGGCCCGAGCCGCCGGCCGGCTGGCTCGGCGACATCACCTCCGCCGGTCTCGGAGCCGCCGACCATCCGCTGCTCGGCGCGGCAGTCGCGCTCGCCGACGCCGACGGCGTGCTGTTCACCGGACTGCTCTCGCTGCAGACCCACCCCTGGCTCGCCGACCACGCGGTCATGGGCACCGTCCTGCTGCCCGGCACCGCCTTCGTCGAACTCGCCATCCGCGCCGGCGACCACGTCGGCTGCCACCGGCTCGCCGAACTGACCCTGGAAGCCCCGCTGGTGCTGCCCGAGCGCGGTGCCGTCCAGCTCCAGCTCGCCGTCGGCGAGGCGGACGCCACCGGAAGCCGCAGCTTCACCCTGCACTCCCGCCCGGAGCCCGAGGACGGTGCCGTCCGGACCGCCGAGCACGCCTGGACCAGGCACGCCACCGGTGTCCTCGCCAACGCCGGCCGTAGCGGCGAGCCGCTCGGCCAGGACAGCTGGCCGCCGGCCGGCGCCGTCCCGGTCGAGACCGAGGGCCTGTACGACTACCTGGCCGAGGCCGGATTCGGGTACGGCCCAGTCTTCCAGGGCCTGCGCGCCGCCTGGCAGCTCGGCGACGAGATCTTCGCCGACGTGCGGCTGCCCGAGCAGGCCAAGGCCGACGCCCGCCTGTTCGGCCTGCACCCCGCGCTGCTCGACGCGGCCCTGCACGGCGTCGGCATGGGCACCCTGCTGCGCCCCAGCGAGTCCGGGCGGCTCCCGTTCGCCTGGAGCGGCGTCACCCTGCACGCCTCGGGCGCCGACACCCTGCGGGTCCGGCTCGCCCCGGCCGGTGAGGACGCCGTCACCGTCACCGTCGCGGACGCCACCGGCGCGCCCGTCGCCACCGTGGAGAAGCTGCTGCTGCGCCCGGTCTCGGCGGCCCAGGTGCACGCCGCGCGGGCGGTGCACCACGAGTCGCTGTTCACCGTGGAGTGGCAGCCCGCCCCGCTCGCCGGCCCGGACGCCTCCTTCGACCGCTGGGCGCTGCTCGGCGAGGACACGCTCGGCCTCGGTCTGCCCGCGCACACCGACCCCGCGCTGCGCCCCGACACGGTGCTGACCGTGGTCGCCACCGAGCCCGGCGAGGGTGCCGAGGCCGCGCACGCGGCGGTGCGGCGGGCACTCGTCCTGGTGCAGGAGTGGCTGGCCGACGAGCGCTTCGCCGACGCCCGCCTGGTGCTGGCCACCCGTGGCGCGATGGCCGTCACACCCGGAGAGGACGTCACCGACCTCGGCGCCGCCGCCGTCTGGGGACTGGTCCGCTCCGCGCAGTCCGAGCACCCGGACCGCCTGGTCCTGGTGGACCTCGACGCCGACGAGCGCTCCCGGCAGGCCCTCGCGGCCGCCGTCGCGGCCGATGAGCCGCAGCTCGCACTCCGCGGCGGAGCCGTCCACGTACCCCGGCTCGCCCGGGTGACCGCAGCCGATGCCGAGACCCCGGCGTTCGCCCCCGAAGGCACCGTCCTGGTCACCGGCGCCACCGGCACCCTCGGCGCGCTGGTCGCCCGCCACCTGGTCACCGCACATGGTGTCCGGCGGCTGCTGCTGGTCTCCCGCCGGGGCGTCGAGGCCGCCGGAGCCCCCGAACTCCTCGCCGAACTCGCCGAGTCCGGCGCCGAGGTGACCCTGGCCTCCTGCGACGTCGCCGACCGCGCGGCCCTCGCCGCGCTGATCGCCGAGCACCGCCCGACCGCGGTGGTGCACACCGCAGGCGTCCTGGCCGACGGCATCGTCTCCTCGCTCACCCCCGAGCGGGTCGACACCGTGCTCCGCCCGAAGGCGGACGCGGCCTGGCACCTGCACGAACTGACGAAGGATCAGAACCTCTCCGCCTTCGTGCTGTTCTCGGCCGCCGCCGGCACCCTCGGCGGACCCGGCCAGGCCAACTACGCCGCCGCCAACGCCTTCCTGGACGCGCTCGCCCACCACCGCCGGGCCGCCGGCCTGCCCGCCACCGCGCTGGCCTGGGGCCTGTGGGCCGAACGCAGCGGCATGACCGGCACCCTGGACACCGCCGACCTCGACCGCATCAACCGGGCCGGTGTCGCCGCACTGTCCTCCCGCGAGGGCCTGTCGCTGCTGGACACCGCGACCGCCCTCGGCGGCGCGTCGTACGTCCCGATGCGGCTCGACCTCACCGCGCTGCGCGGCCAGGCCGCCTCCCCGGCGCTGCCCGCCCTGCTGCGAGGGCTGGTCCGCGCACCGGCCCGGCGCACCGCGCAGGCGGCCGACGCCGGTGAGGGCGGTTTCGCCCAGCAGCTGGCCGCCATCCCGGCTGCCGAGCGGGCGAAGGCGCTGCTCGCCCTGGTCACGGCACACGTCGCCGGAGTGCTCGGCCACGCCGGAGCGGACGCGATCGAGCCCCAACTCGCCTTCAAGGAGCTGGGCTTCGACTCGCTGACCGCCGTCGAGCTGCGCAACCGCTTGAACGCCGCGACCGGACTGCGGCTGCCCGCGACCCTGGTCTTCGACTACCCGACCCCGGCCGCCCTGGCCGAGCAGTTGGGCGGCGAACTGCTCGGCTCGGTCGAGGCGGTGGCCGCTGCCGCCGCCACGACGGCCGCCGGGGACGACGACCCGATCGCCATCATCGGCATGGCCTGCCGCTACCCCGGTGGGGTGACCTCTCCGGAGGACCTGTGGCGGCTGGTGTCCGAGGGCGGCGACGGCATCTCCGACTTCCCCGCCGACCGAGGCTGGAACCTGGACGCGCTCTACGACCCCGACCCCGAGCGTCAGGGCACCTCCTACGCCCAGCAGGGCGGCTTCCTGCACGACGCCAGCGCCTTCGACCCCACCTTCTTCGGCATCAACCCGCGCGAGGCCCTCGCCATGGACCCGCAGCAGCGGCTGCTGCTGGAGGCGTCCTGGGAGGCGTTCGAGCGGGCCGGAATCGATCCGACCAGCCTGCGCGGCAGCCGTACCGGCGTGTTCGCCGGCGTGATGTACCACGACTACGTCTCCCGGCTCCCCGCGATCCCCGAGGGCGTCGAGGGCTACCTGGGCACCGGCAGCTCCGGCAGTGTCGCCTCGGGCCGGGTGTCCTACACCTTCGGCCTGGAGGGTCCGGCGGTCACCGTCGACACCGCCTGCTCCTCCTCGCTGGTCGCCCTGCACCTGGCGAGCCAGGCGCTGCGCTCGGGCGAGTGCACGCTGGCGCTGGCCGGCGGTGTCACGGTGATGTCCACGCCGGACACCTTCGTGGACTTCAGTCGGCAGCGCGGGCTCGCCGCGGACGGCCGCTGCAAGTCGTTCTCCGCCGACGCGGACGGGACAAGCTGGGCCGAGGGCGTGGGCATGCTGCTGGTCGAGCGGCTGTCGGACGCCCGCCGCAACGGCCACCCGGTGCTGGCCGTCGTACGCGGTACGGCAGTGAACCAGGACGGCGCCTCCAACGGCCTGACCGCGCCGAACGGCCCCTCGCAGCAGCGGGTGATCCGCCAGGCCCTGGCCAACGCCGGACTGTCCGCCGACCAGGTGGACGCGGTCGAGGCGCACGGCACCGGCACCACCCTGGGCGACCCGATCGAGGCGCAGGCGCTGCTGGCCACCTACGGCCAGGAGCACGCCGAGGACCGGCCGCTCTGGCTGGGTTCGATCAAGTCCAACCTCGGCCACACCCAGGCCGCCGCCGGCGCGGCCGGCGTGATCAAGATGGTGATGGCGATGCGGCACGGTGTGCTGCCGCAGACCCTGCACGTCAGCGAGCCGTCCCCGCACGTGGACTGGTCGGCGGGCGCGGTCTCGCTGCTCACCGAGGCGCAGCCGTGGCCGGAGACCGGCCAGCCGCGCCGGGCCGGTGTCTCGTCGTTCGGCGTCAGCGGCACCAACGCCCACGCGATCATCGAACAGCCTCCCGCACAGGACACCGGGCAGAGCAGCCGGCCCGAGACCCGCCCCGGCACCGTGGCGTGGGTGCTGTCCGCGAAGACCCGCGAGGCGCTGAGCGCCCAGGCGGCCAGGCTGCACCAGCAGCTGGCCGACAGCCGGATCGACCTGGCCGACATCGGCTGGTCCCTGGCCACCACCCGCGCCCGCCTCGAACAGCGCGCCGCCGTGGTCGGCAGCGACCCGGCCGAGCTGCTGCGCGGCCTGGAGGCCCTGGCCCGCGGAGCGTCGGCGGGCAACCTGGTGGAGGGCCTGACAGCGGCCGGCACCGGCCGTGCGGCGTTCCTGTTCACCGGTCAGGGCAGCCAGCGGGCCGGTATGGGCGCAGAGCTGTACGACAGCCACCCGGCTTTCGCCGAGGCCTTCGACGCGGTCTGTGCGGAGCTGGACCGGCACCTGGACCGTCCGCTGCGCGAGGTGGTGTTCGGCGGCGAGGAGTTGGACCAGACCGGGTACACCCAGCCCGCGCTGTTCGCGATCGAGGTGGCGCTGTTCCGCCTGGTGGAGTCGTGGGGTGTGCGGCCGGACTTCCTGGCCGGGCACTCGATCGGTGAGATCGCCGCCGCGCACGTCGCCGGGGTGCTCTCGCTCGGGGACGCCGCCAAGCTGGTGGCCGCCCGTGGCCGCCTGATGCAGCAACTGCCCACCGGCGGAGCCATGGTGGCGGTCCAGGCCGCCGAAGCCGACGTCCTGCCGCTGCTCACCGACGACCTGGGGATCGCCGCCGTCAACGGGCCGAACTCGGTGGTGATCTCCGGTGCCGAGGCCTCGGCTCTCGAGGTCGCGGAGCAACTGGCGGCCCAGGGGCGGAAGACCAAGCGGCTCACCGTCAGCCACGCGTTCCACTCGCCACTGATGGAGCCGATGCTGGCCGAGTTCCGGGCCGTCGTCGAGGGTCTGACCTTCGCCGAACCGCGCATCCCGATCGTCTCCACCCTCACCGGGGAGCTCGGCGACGAGCTGCGCAGCGCCGAATACTGGGTGCGCCACGTCCGCGAGGCGGTCCGATTCCACGACGCCATCCAGGCCCTGGAGCGCGAAGGCGTCCGCACCTTCCTGGAGTTGGGCCCGGACGGGACCCTCTCCGCGATGGGCCAGGAGTGCGTGAGCGAGGACGCGGTGTTCACCCCCGTCCTGCGCCGCGACCGCGCCGAGGCGCAGAGCTTCACCACCGCGCTGGCCCAACTGCACGTCCGTGGCGTGGAGCTGGACTGGCAGGCCGTGTACGCGGGCACCGGCGCGCGGCGCGCCGACCTGCCGACCTACGCCTTCCAGCGCGAGCGGTACTGGCTGGAGGCGCCCGCGCTGTGGGCCGTCGACGTCGCCTCCGCCGGTCTGGTCGCCCCCGAGCACCCGCTGCTCGGCGCCGCCGCCCCGCTGGCCGAGTCGGACGGCTACCTGTTCACCGGCCGGCTCTCCCTGGACACCCACCCCTGGCTGGCCGACCACGCCGTCTCGGGCACCGTGCTGCTCCCGGGCACCGCCTTCGTCGAGCTCGCGGTCCGGGCCGGCGACCAGGTCGGCTGCGACCGGCTGGCCGAACTCACCCTGGAGGCACCGCTCGTCCTGCCGGAGACCGGCGCGCGCCAGTTCCAGCTCTGGGTCAACCCGGCGGACGAGAGCGGCACCCGGCCGTTCAGCCTGTACTCCCGCGCCGAGGACTCCGACCCCGACGAGCCGTGGACCCGGCACGCCAGCGGCGCGCTCGCCGACGGCGTCCCGGACCAGGAGCCGGCCGACCTCACCGTCTGGCCGCCCGCGGACGCCACGGCCGTCGAGGTCACCGGACTGTACGAGCGCCTGGCCGGCGGCGGATTCGCCTACGGTCCCACCTTCCAGGGCCTGACCGCCGCCTGGCAGCGCGGCGAGGAGATCTTCGCCGAGGTCGCCCTGCCGCAGCACGCCGAGTCGGACGGCAGCCTGTTCGGAGTCCACCCCGCACTGCTGGACGCCGCGCTGCACGGCACCTTCCTCCAGCAGACCGGCGCCGAGCAGGGACGACTGCCGTTCGCCTGGAGCGGCGTCACCCTGCACGCCGCCGGGGCGACCACCCTCCGGGTCCGGATCACCCCGCAGGGGACCGACTCGGTCGCCCTCGCGCTCGCCGACGGCACCGGCGCACCGGTGGCCACCGTGGAGTCCCTGGTCCTGCGCCCGGTCGCCACCGAGCAGCTGCGCGAAGCCCGCGCCGCCCACCACGACTCGCTGTTCGAGGTCGAGTGGACCGCGCTCCCGGCGACGGCGGGCACGGCCGGCCGCTGGGCCGTCGTCCAGGGTGCCGAGCTCTCCGCCGACCTGCGCAAGGCCGGCATCGAGACCGGGGAGTACGCCGACCTCGCCGCGCTGGCCGCAGCCGTCAAGGCGGGTGCGCCCGCCCCGGACACGGTGCTCGTCCCCTTCGTCCCGGCGGAGCGGACCACCGCCGCGCCGACCGCCGACGCCGTACGCGCCGCCACCCACCGGGCCCTCGCGCTCGCACAGGCCTGGCTGGCCGACGGCTCGTTCGGCGGGGCCCGCCTGGTCCTGGTCACCCGGGGAGCCGTCGCGACGGCCGCCGGCGAGGAGCTCGCCGACCTGTCGCAGGCTGCGGTGTGGGGCCTGATCAGGTCCGCCCAGTCGGAGAACCCGGACCGCTTCGTGCTGCTCGACCTGGACACCGCCGGGTCCTCGATCGCCGCCGTCCCCGGGGCGCTGGCCGCCACCGAGACGGAACTGGCTATCCGCCAGGGCACCTGCCACGCCGCCCGCCTGGCCAGGATCCCCGTCGACGCGGCCCTCACCCCGCCCGAGGACGCCGTCGCCTGGCGGCTCGGCATCCCCGTCAAGGGCACCCTGGAGAACCTCCGGCTGATCGAGTTCCCGGCCGCCGTGGCACCGCTCGACCCCGGATACATCCGGATCGGCGTCCGCGCCACCGGACTCAACTTCCGCGACGTGCTCAACGCCCTGGGCATGTACCCGGGCAACGCCGGACTGCTCGGCCTCGAAGGCGCGGGCGTCGTCCTGGAGGTCGGCCCCGGAGTCACCGATCTCGCCGTCGGCGACCGGGTGTTCGGCATGCTCTCCGGCGGCTTCGCGCCGGTCACCGTCACCGACCGGCGCATGGTCGCCAAGATGCCCGAGGAGTGGACGTATCCCGAGGCCGCGTCCGTCCCCGTGGTGTTCCTCACCGCGTACTACGCCCTGATCGACCTCGCCGACCTGCGGGCCGGCGAGTCGATCCTGGTGCACGCCGCCGCAGGCGGCGTCGGCATGGCCGCTGTCCAGCTCGCCCGCCACCTCGGCGCCGAGGTCTACGGTACGGCCAGCCCGGGCAAGTGGGGCACCCTGCGCGAACTCGGGCTGGACGACCTGCACATCGCCTCCTCCCGCGACCTCGCCTTCGAGCAGAGCTTCCTGGCCGCCACCGGGGGGCGGGGCGTGGACGTCGTCCTCGACTCGCTCGCCCGCGAGTTCGTCGACGCCTCGCTGCGCCTGCTGCCGGGCGGCGGACGCTTCGTCGAGATGGGCAAGACCGACATCCGGGACCCCGAGCAGGTCGCGGCCGAGCACCCCGGCGTCCGCTACCGGGCCTTCGACCTGATCGAGGCCGGTCCGGACCGCATCAACGAGATGCTCACCGCCGTGATCGCCCTGTTCGAGCAGGGGGCCCTGCGGCACCTCCCGGTCACCGCATGGGACATCCGCCGGGCTCCCGAGGCGTTCCGCCACGTCAGCCAGGCCAAGCACATCGGCAAGGTGGTCATCACCGTGCCCGCCCCGCTGGACCCGCAGGGCACCGTCCTGGTCACCGGCGCCACCGGCACCCTCGGCGCCCTGGTGGCACGTCATCTGGTCACCGAACACGGCGCCCGCCGGCTGCTGCTCACCAGCCGGCGCGGCCTCCAGGCCCCCGGCGCGCCCGAACTCGCCGCCGAACTGGAGCAGCTGGGAGCCGAGGTCACCGTCGCGGCCTGCGACGCCGCCGACCGCGACGCCCTCGCCGCCCTGCTCGCGGAGCTCGCCCACCCGCTCACCGCGGTGGTGCACACCGCCGGAGTCATCGACGACGGTGTGGTGGCCTCCCTCACCCCCGACCGGGTGGACACCGTGCTTCGGCCCAAGGTGGACGCCGCGCTCAACCTGCACGAGCTCACCGCCTCCGCCGACCTCGCGGCGTTCGTCCTGTTCTCCTCCGTCGCCGGTACCTTCGGCGGCGCCGGGCAGGGCAACTACGCGGCCGCCAACGCCTTCCTCGACGCCCTGGCCAGGCAGCGCAGCGCGTCCGGCCTGCCAGGCCTCTCGCTGGCCTGGGGCCTGTGGGCGGAGAGCAGCGGCATGACCGGCACGCTGTCGGAGGCCGACCTGCAGCGGATGGCCCGGGGCGGCATCACCCCGCTCGCCTCCGCCCAGGGCCTGGCCCTGCTCGACACCGCCGCCACCGTCGGCCGGCCCGCCCTCGCCCCGATGGGCCTGGACGTCGCCGGGCTGCGCAACGCCGACCCGGCCGCCGTACCGCCGCTGCTGCGCGGCCTGGTGCGCACGCCGGTGCGGCGCGCCGTACGGGCGGCGGCCGCCGCCGCGGCCGAGGGCCCGAGCCTGGAACAGCGCCTGGCCGGGCTGGGGGAGGAGGAGCGCCGCAAGCTCCTGCTGGAGCTGGTCTGCACCCAGGTCGCGGCCGTGCTCGGACATCCGGGACCGGAGGCAGTCGAGCCCGAACGGGCCTTCAAGGAGCTGGGTTTCGACTCCCTCACCGGCGTCGAACTGCGGAACCGGATGAACGCGACCACCGGACTGCGTTTCTCCGCGACCCTGGTCTTCGACCACCCGACCCCCGCCGCGCTCGCCGAGCTGCTGCTCGCCGAGACCGCTCCGGCCGCCCCGACGGAGCCGCTGCTGGCCGAACTCGACCGCCTGGAGGCCGCGTTCGACGCCACCCCGGTGCCTGACGGGGAGGCCCGCACCACGCTGGCGGCCAGGCTCCAGGCGCTGCTCGGCCGACTGTCCGCCGTTGCCGCCACCGAGCCGGCGGCTCCGGCCGTCGACACCGAGCAGCTCAAGGGCGCCTCGGACGAGGAACTGTTCGCCTTCATCCACGAGCAGCTCGGCCGGTCGCAGGCGGACGGCTGACCGCTCGGCGCGAACCGCTGACCGCGGTCCGCGGATGCGGCCCCGGCCCGGACGCCATCGGTGTCCGGGCCGGGGCCGGCCGCGTTGGCCGCGACGCCCAGGGTTCCCCGTCCTCGCGGCCGGGTACGTCGGCCCGTAGCCGTCCCCGCTTTTCCGGGGCGGCCCATATTCCGGCTATTGCCGAAGCGGTGGCCCCTAGGGGCCGGATAGGGGTTGAGGCCCGATCCGGCCGAACCATAATCTCGGATCGCGAATTGCAATAGGCGATCCCGGCGAAGCTCCTGGTGCCCGAAGTTGCCGACAACTTCGCCCAGGGGCTTTCCTGCATGTCGTCGGCCGTTGCCGAGAGAGCTGCGAGTTCCTGTCGGTGAAATCCGTCGAAACGACGTGAGCCGACTGGATGCGTTGAAGAGGTGGGCATTTAATGGCGAATGAAGAAACGCTTCGTGACTACCTCAAGTGGGTCACGGCCGATCTGGCCCAAACCCGCCAGCGTCTCCAGGAGGTGGAGGCGGCGGACCACGAGCCGATCGCGATCGTCGGAATGAGCTGCCGGTTCCCCGGCGACGTCACTTCCCCGGAAGGGCTCTGGCGGCTGGTCAGCGAGGGCCGCGACGCTGTCGACGGATTCCCCGTCAACCGCGGCTGGGACCTCGACTCCATCTACCACCCGGACCCCGAGCACCCGGGCACCTCGTACGTCAACGAGGGCGGATTCCTGCACCGGGCAACCGAGTTCGACCCGGCGTTCTTCGGCATCTCGCCGCGCGAGGCGCTGGGCATGGACCCGCAGCAGCGCCTGCTGCTGGAGACCTCCTGGGAGGCGTTCGAGCGGGCGGGCATCGACCCGGCCACGCTGCGCGGCAGCCGCACCGGTGTCTTCGCCGGTGTCATCTACCACAACTACGCCGCCCGGCTGCACTCCGTCCCCGAGGGCGTCGAGGCGTTCCTGGGCACCGGCAGCTCCGCCAGCATCGCCTCCGGCCGGGTGGCATACGCCCTGGCCCTGGAAGGGCCGGCCGTCACCATCGACACGGCCTGCTCCTCCTCCCTGGTCGCGCTGCACCTCGCCGTGCAGTCGCTGCGTTCCGGTGAGTCCACGCTGGCCCTGGCCGGCGGTGTCACCGTGATGTCCACCCCCGAGGCGTTCGTCGACTTCAGCCGCCAGCGCGGACTGGCCGCCGACGGGCGCTGCAAGGCGTTCTCGGCCGACGCGGACGGCACCGGCTGGGGCGAGGGCGTCGGCATGCTGCTGCTGGAGCGGCTGTCGGACGCGCGCCGCAACGGGCACCCGGTCCTTGCCGTGGTGCGCGGTACGGCGGTGAACCAGGACGGCGCGTCCAACGGCCTCACCGCGCCGAACGGCCCGTCCCAGCAGCGGGTGATCCGCCAGGCACTGGAGAACGCGCAGCTGACGTCTCGTCAGGTCGACGCGGTCGAGGCGCACGGCACCGGCACGGTCCTCGGCGACCCGATCGAGGCCCAGGCCCTGATCGCCACCTACGGCCAGGACCGCCCCGAGGACCGCCCGCTCTGGCTCGGCTCGGTCAAGTCCAACCTCGCCCACACCCAGGCGGCCGCCGGTGTCGCCGGTGTGATCAAGATGGTGCTGGCCATGCAGCACGGAGTGCTGCCGCGGACCCTGCACGCCGGTGAGCCGTCCCCGCACGTCGACTGGGCCGAGGGCTCGGTGCGGGTGCTCGCCGAGGAGCAGCCCTGGCCGGAGACCGGCGAGCCGCGCCGGGCCGGTGTGTCCTCGTTCGGCTTCAGCGGTACCAACGCGCACGCGATCCTGGAGCAGGCTCCCGCCACCGAGACGGCGGCGGCCGAGGAGCCGGCCGGGTCTCCCGTGGTGCTGCCCTGGACGCTGTCCGGCCGGACGGCGGAGGCGCTGCGCGAGCAGGCCGGACGTCTTCTGGCCCGGGTGGCCGCCGAGCCGGAGCTCTCCCCGGTCGACGTGGGCTTCTCGCTGGCGACCACGCGCTCGGTGTTCGAGCATCGGGCGGTGCTGGTGGGTTCGGGGCGGGACGAGCTCTGCGCGGGTCTGGAGGCGCTGTCGCGGGGTGGGTCTGCGGTGCGGTCGGTGGTCGGCGTGGCCGGTACGGCTGGTCGGACGGCGTTCCTGTTCGCGGGGCAGGGGAGCCAGCGGGTCGGGATGGGCGCCGAGTTGTACGAGGCGTTCCCGGCTTTCGCCGAGGCTTT
>NZ_JBVIMH010000052.1:0-31357 GCF_055579945.1 Kitasatospora sp. NPDC032150
CTCCGCAAGACGATCACGCCAGCCACCAGCGCGAGTACCTCACCACCAGCTCACGCCAGGCCCATGACCTGCGAATTCAGGATGGAAACGACCCATTCCAGATCCACTGACAGGTGTTCCGGGGGTCGCGAACCAGACTGCGTGCCGTTCGACCGAGGAACGCGAGGCGACCGCGTGGTCTCATGCCGCCATCACCCCGTCCCCGTGCAGCTCGGCCCTGAGCTTGGCGCGGTGGCGCTTGCGCTCGGCGCGCTCAAACCCGACTCGACAGAAGGGCAGCGTCATGGCGTCAGGTCCGTAGCTGGCTCCGGCCGCCACCAGCGTCCACCGGTCGCAGCAGAAGCACTTACCGAGCTTCCACGCCTTCCGTGGCGGCAACGGGTAGTGCTGCACTGTCGGGGTTCCTCTCGCGGTTGCGTCGCAGGTTGCGACGGCCGAAGGCTTGGAATTGAGGTACGTCGTGCGTCTCGGAGTACTCTGCGGGCCAAATGACGCCCCATCGGCCGCAGGCCGGGCAATTCCAGGTCTGCGCACTTCCGTTGTGGTCGTCCGCCAGCATGAGGCCAGCACCGCAGTCCCGACCTGGGCAAGCCGGCGAGGGGGTCATACGGCGTCGTGGGCCGAGTGCAGGTTCAGGTTCCGCGGTTTGGGCTGGGCGCCGACCGGAATCAACTCCGGCTTCTCCCCGCTCGGTTGAATCTCACTCGGGAACGTCTCCCACTCCAGACCGCCACCCCTGGGGCGCAGGTACACCAGGCCCTCACTGGTCCCCATGTAGACGCCCTCAGCGCCTCCGCGGACCAAGTCCCGTACCACCTCCCCGACCTGGGGCTGATACAGCGCCGGCGGGGCCTTTCTGCGCGTCGACATCGCTCGCTCCTCTCCGTGTCTGAGCCATTACCAGCGTCGACAGGTTGGCCTAGCATTGGAAGCGTTTCAACTCTCTAGTTCTCCGGACTTTAAGTTGGTGACGATCTTGAACCGAAAAGAGCCTGACCCAACGTCATCACCGCTGGCAGCGCTCGCGGTACAACTCCGCAGGTCACGCGAGGGACGTAGCTTGACGCAGGTCGAACTAGGTGCGATGGTCCGATACTCGTCCGTCTACATCTCGAACGTAGAGACGACAAAACAGAGTCCGAGCTTAAAATTCGTACAGCGCGCCGATGATGTGTTGGGGGCGGGTGGTGCGCTCGAACTCCTGTGGTGGAGCTGGCGCAACGGCGCTCTGATCCCCGGCTTCCCCGAGTACGCCAGCAAGGAACGGGAAGCCCTGGCCATCCGCCTCTTTGAGACGGACATGATGCCCGGCATCCTTCAGCACCCTGACTACGCTGCGGCGTACGAGTCCGCACCTGTTCGGCGGGGAGAGGCGACCCAGGAGCAGGCAGACGAACGGCTCAAGCTGCTGCTGGTGCGTCAACGGCTACTCGACCGGACGTCAACCATTCATGTGGTCCTGGACGAAGCCGTTGTGCGACGTCCGATTGGCGGGCCGGCTGTCATGTCGGCCCAACTGGAGCACTTGGAGCTCCTAGCCTTGCGAGGCAACATCGTTGTGCAGGTTGCCCCGTACACCCTTGGCGAGGATCGCCCATTCTCTCACTCGGTGGCACTGCCCACGCTGCCGAACCGGACCATGGTCGGATACACGGAGACGTTACAGCGGGGCTTCTTGGAGCAGGACGCTGAGGTCGTCTCCAGGTGGGCCGGAAAGTACGATCGACTACAGGTGAACGCCCTCAACCAGCCGGACAGCTTGGTCATGATCCGGGAGGCACGGAAGGACTATGAACGCCATGCAAGTTGACCTGTCGGATGCCGATTGGCGCAAGAGCACGTACAGCAACGGGCAGGGCGGTTGCATCGACGTGGCGGACCACTACCCCCACATCCTGCCTGTACGGGACTCCAAGGACCCCGAGGGGCCAGCACTGATCTTCTCCCGCGACGCCTTCATCTCGTTCGTGGAGGCTGTCAAGAACGGTGAGTTCGGAGAGGTCTGACCTGGACTCTCATCCTGGACCATCCAAGGCCCCCTCTCTCGGGAGGGGGCTTCCTGCTGTCTGGAACAGGTCCGATCAGGGGGTATACAACCCCCTCATAAAAGATGTATGTGTCCGCCGGCACTTTTTCGCACTCCCGAGCCCCAAAGAGTGACCCAGCTCACTCAGAAGCACTCAATTCATTCATTCACGAGGCGTGCGCGAGGGATCCGCGGACACCTGGAGGGCTTCAGGAGGGCCCACGGAGGCTCAGAAACGGCCCTGAAGGGGCCTCAAGGCGGCTCAAGCTGCCCTGGATGGCACTCGTAGAGGTCCGCCGGTCATCAGGCCGGCACAGGTGGCCGGGTAAACTTGTGCCTTTGTGAAAAGTTTCATACCCGTACACGGCCGGAGGACGGCACCCCCGGTGGGTCCTGCGTGTATGTATGCATGTATTACCCCCGGTATGAGCGTGGGGATCTCGCTGAATGAATGAATGACAGGACCCGTGAATTCATTCATGACACACCACTCCTGACTGATCATCAGGTTCGGGAGGGGGTGAGGACTAGACCAATTGGTCTGAACCTCTCGGGAGGGTTCCGACTAAGCGCTTGCTTGTCCAATATCTCCGATAGGTCGGCTGCGGCCACCGGGTCGGCGCTCTCATCTATGTGCGCATTGCGTGTAGGTCATGCGACTAGCAGGCGTTGATTCTCCGCACCCATGGTAAATACGATAACGAGCACATAACGTACTGGGCGCGTAGAGGTAACAGTATTCGTCACTCTCTGCGTTGCTTTGATTACTAAAGTATTCGCCGGCTTGGAAAGTGTCCGTTTTGGGTTATTGACATCCTCGGAATCCATGCTATTCGCGTGCTCATCAACCCCAATGGGGACTGCTAGTGGTCCACGGTGACGCTGCCATGTCCACGTACAGTGCGGGGTGCTCAAACGAGCCAACTTGTTGTGAGGGGATTCGAGGTGCATAGTTCTCGGTGTCGGAAACAGCGCGACGCACGGCCCTCCGAGAAGTACCGGCCCACCGCACAGAGCGATGGGAAATGGGAACGGAGGAAAGCCAGCGAGGCTGACCGACGGGGCGTGAGGACGCCGCCCCCAAATCCACTAAGTGAATGACCGGGCCTGCCGCAAACGGGCCACAGAACGGCGCACAGTGGCTCTCATGGGCTGCACACCATGCAAGCGCACAGGTTCCCTTTTGGGCCGCAAGCCGAGGGGAAGACCAGCGCTGAACAGACATAGAGCCACGCCCCTTGAAGCGAATAGACAGGGGTATGCCGCATTGCCTAGCGGGCCAGAGAGCCTGCCGTGAGGGGTGGAGCGCGAAAGCGTCGGCCGGTGGCTTATAGCCGGACATGATCACCCGGAATGAATAGATCATCAGCAATACCTAGCCGACACCGCGTGTCCGGCGTGGAATGGGCGCCGTGACTGATACTCACAGGCCCAGAGCACAGCCTTAAGCGCGTGAGGCAGACCCTGTGAACGGGTCAAGTCGTGGACGGTCCCGCAAGGGCCCGTGTGCGGCTTAATCCGGTCACTTCGACCGGGTCACCAATGGGAGAGGGATCATGTCTGAAACCCTTATCAAGACGCCGTGCGGGTGCACGGTGCGTGGGAATCTCCACACGTGGGAATATCACTCGTACGCCGTTGAGATTCAAGACATGTACGGGCGCGTCATTCGTACCGTGGAAGTGCCTGCAAACGACGGCCAGCACGCGGAAAAGCTGGTTCGTGACCGAGGGTTTATTGGCGGGGTGCGCGTTCGCCCAGCCAGCTGGACCTATCGCAGCATCGGGTACGCAACGGTGCGCGGCCAGTGTTGCACCATATCGCGGCTTTGCGACGGGTGCAGGAACCGCATTGTAGAAGGTATTTTTTTGTCCTAAAACTTGTTGTGAGGGGAAATGAAAGGGCCTAGTCGTCCCCGGCGTCGCCGCCGGGGGCGGCTAAGTCTGGTCATTCGACCGGGAATGAACACCAGAGAGGAAACTCGCATGATCGAGAGCGCAGTTGAGCTGTCCAGTGCCATTGAGCAGTTCTGTGACCGCTCGCCGCACTATGGCCGTTGGGACTTCGAGGATGCCGCTCCTTTTAAGCGCATGGGCGCCATTGAGCACGCGGACGGAAGCTTTGTCTCCTCCGACACCGATGCGGGCAACTACTACAACTCCAGTGAGGAGAAGTGGCGCCATGTCACGAATGCCCGAGCCGTTCGAGAAATGCTCGAAGACGCGGATAACGGGAGCGGGTGGGAGTACGGTCCGGCAGACACGTTCGTCTATGATCTCGACAACGCGGCCGTAGTCGCGGTCGTTGAGCGGATCGAATACGCGCTGGCTGATTACCCGTTCCTGGATGAGGGCGCCTACTCGGAAGAGATCGACGCGGAAAACCACCCCTCCGACACTGAGTGCTACTCGAATGACCCTGACTGCGGATGCTACGTCAAGACGCACTCGTGCACCGATGTGATGTGGGACGGAATCGGTTCCGGCGATATCGCCCGCGTTGCGTCCGATTGGTACTGCGTCTACTGCGAGGAGTGGTACGAGATCGGGGATGACGTGCGAGAGGAAATTGCCCGGCGAGACTTCCGGCAGATGCTCGCGGATGCCGAGGCGGCCGGGCAGCTCCGGCTGTTCTGACAGGGGCAAGTATGGACGCCAGCGAGACACAGCGGCCGGTTGGGCGGGACTGGCTCACATTTCGGCCGGAGGAATTCCGAAAGGCTCCGGGCAAGCGCCAGCAGGAACGTCAGGAACGGCACCGGCAGGAACTTGCCGAATTGGAGTCCAACGGTCAGATGACCATCTTCTAAGGCGAACGCGCTTAGTTCGGTCGGCTGGGCCCGGAACGAGACGGTGAGAGGACCTGGGTGGTCGAGGTCGACAACACCTGCCAGGCCCCATTCATCCGGTCCACCCTCAGGCGTGCGCTGGCAGCAGCTGAGCCGGTTTGGCGCGGCACGGAGTACGTGAACGCGGCCCGCTCGCTCTCCTTCAGCCTGCCGGACCACGGCCCGTGGCACCTCACCCGGGCCGAGCTGCACACCATCCGAATCGCCGTGGAGCGTCGCCAGCTTTGGGGCCGAGGCACCTGGTGCCCAGGGGTCGGATACGACCACGCGCACCAGGTGATCGCTGAGCGGATCACCGAGGCGAGCGAGCACGCGATTCGGACTCACCAGCTTCGCGGCTAGTCGCTCCGCCTGACGTGCTTCGGTTCGGCCGGGCTATGCCCGGTCGTCCCGTGGCCTGCCAGTCGGCAGACCTAACTCCCTAGCGATTGGGACGCTGAATGCTCTGGATTATGGCGCTTGCCCACAAGCCGCGCCCGGATGAGTCGTACTACGCCGAAGACATCAATCCCGCGTACGCACGGGCCTCGGCCTGCGTGGGCGACTTCGGCGCACTGTTCGGCATCTTCTACCAGTGGCGGGAGAGGTACGGGCAGGACATCACCGCGTACGTGATGTCCACCTTGCAGGTTGCCCCGGACACTCCGGCACATGACGCCTACGAGGAGTGGGCCGAGCACGGCCCGGAAGTCCGTCTGGACTTCGAGCCTGGCGGCTTCATCAGGGTCCGCTACGAGCGGACCCAGGCCATGAACCTTCAACTCCTGCCGGTCTGGCACCACACGCGCGACTGACCAGCGGCTTGCATGACCACCAGGGCCCGGGGAGAGGTCTGCCCCGCGGCCGGCCTCGGGTTCTGGTGCTCGCGTTGGCCACTGGACAGAAAGGAACGGTCAGATGCCTTACCCCAACAACTACTCCGGGAAGTGCAGCACCAATTGCGGTCGAGAGGCCGTCGTCTGGCTCGGAATCGAGAAGTACGGACAGCCGTGGTTCGCCCGATACCCACACTGCGAACCGTGCGCCGAGAACTGGACCAGCGACCCGTACGTGAAGACCCGGACTCGCCCGATCCGTAAGGGCTGACCGTGGAACCCACGGATGACGAAGTTCGAGCCTTCATGGTCGAGAGAGGGATGCGGGAGCCCGAGAACGACAGCCCGGTACTTCCCCCGGAAGTTCGCTACTACCAGCAGTACAAGCCCTTTTGGGACCGCGTGAAAGCTCGTGAGGAGGCCGAGCGTCAACGCATGGCCGAACAGTGGGCACAGGCCGAGAAGTCCCGCCAGGCGGCAACAGATCACGCCCACCACATGAAGAAGTGCCGCGAATGGGGCCGAAACAACGGCTTCGCCGTAGGGACGCGGGGCCGCATTCCGGCGGCCGTCCGCGAGGGATACAGGGCAGCGACAGGAGTAGAGCTGTGAGTCTGATCAAGAAGTACGCGGCGGACGCTGAGGCCGTTGAGGCCGCCGCTGTACGGGTGTCCACCATCGCGGACGACGCTGAGCGTTTCCGGGCCCTCGCGGCCCTCTACCGGAAGTGCGGGGAACTGGCGCTCTGCTACGCGGACCCCCACCGCGTTGCCCGCATGTTCGTGCAGGACGTGAGCGAGACGTACATAGCGGAGCGCTGGACCATCCGTCACTCGTCGGCCGTCACAGTCGCGGCCTGATCACACATCGAAGGAGAGAGCAACATGACCCTCTACTACCGGGACGAAGTGAGCACGGCCGCGAATGCGGCGGCTGACATGGTGAGTGACGAGGTCGGGGCCGGAGAGCGGGACCAGGACCTCATCAACTTGCTTGTGAACGCGATGCTCACGCTCCTGGACAATCCGGAAGCGGACATGGCGGCGGTTGTCAAGGAGAACTACGGCAACGAGGGCTACGAAGCCATCCTGGGATGGCTCACGGACTGATCTGCGGTCGCCTTTGGTGAGGGCCGGATTCCCATGGGGTCCGGCCTTTGCCATGGACGCTCGGAGGTGAAGCGTGCAGTCATACAAGATCCGCTGGACCTGTAAGCGGACCGGGAGAGAAACGGAATCGGTCGTCAGCTACAGCGCGAGCTGTGTGCAGACGTACGCCGCTCGGTTGGAAGCCGAAGGCCACAGCAACGTAAGCGTTTTCGAGTGGGACGCCTTTAGGGGAGAGGGAAAGACCATGGCCAGAAAGGTAGTTGAAGCCGTGACGTGCGACGCATGCGCGGTCAAGGGCGAAGAGGTCGAGGCGGCTTTGCCACTCACCATCGGGGCGGACAGCTACGACCTGTGCGAGGAGCACGGGGAGCGCTTCCGGGCGTACTTCGCGGACCTGTTCGGAATCGACAACAACACCGCGCTTAGCGCATAACGGGAGGAAACCAACATGACTACGTTCGAGGCGATGAAGTTCGGCCCGCTGGGCGACGCGGTCGCGGCGGCGATGCCGACCTCGGAAGCCGACCCCATCGGGGTGTGGGCGGCGGCTCTGTCGCTCTACTCGGCGGCCATCAGCAAGAACGTACGGCTGGACAACGGCCGGCCTGTGGTCGTCTGGACGGTCCTGGCCGGCCGGTCCGCCATCGGTCGCAAGGGATACGCCCTCAACAGCGCCAAGCACGTGCTGACACCGGTAATTGGCGGGTTCCTCGGTGCCCGTACCCGGGACGGCATTTCGAGCGGTCCGAGTCTGGTGGACATGCTCAACAAGTTCGAGCTAGAGACCACCGGTCACGAGGACGGGATAGACGGCCGGGCGATGCTGGTCGAAGAGGAGTGGGCCGCAGTCCTGAAGACTCAGAAGCGGTGCCCCAAGTTCTCGACCCTCTTCCGGACCGCCTGGGACGGCAAAACGATCAGCAACCGGACGAAGAAGGAAGGGTTGCAAGCAGTTGCCAGGCCGCTGCTGGGCTTCCACGCTCACATCACGCCGGGTGAGTGGGCTAAGTACGTGGAAGGGACGGAGGCCCTGGGTGGCTCGTATAACCGGCTCCTCCCGGTCCTGGTCGAGCGGTCCAAGATGCTGCCGTACAACCACAGGACGGCACTGCCAGACGTGAAGACGCTCAAGTCAGCCTACGACTGGGCGAACTCGGCGAACCGGGTCATGGAGTTCGACAAGGCAGCCGGTGAGCGGTACGACGAGATCCGGGCCCTGGTCGAGGAGCGTATGGCCGAGCTGCCGGAGCTGCTGGCGTCCTACATGGAGCGGGCTGCCGAGCAGGTTCACCGGATCGCGGCCGTCCTCACCGCCTCCACGAAGAAGACGAAGATCAGCCGCAAGGCGGTTGATGCTGCCTGGGCCTTCGTCTCTTACTCGATGGCCAGTGTTGAGAAGCTGGTGAAGGAGGCTGCCAGCCAGACCGCGAAGCCGATGAAGACCACGGAAGAGCTGGTCCGGGAAGTGCTTCAGCGATACGAGGGTGAGGCGAACTCGACTCTCCTCCTGCGGGCCTTGGGTACCCGGGTTACAGCCGCCTCCCTTCGGGCTGCGGTCGAGAAGATGTCGGACGTTGAGGTGTACAAGGCCCAGACGACCGGCCGCGGAGCCAAACCCACTATGTACCGCCTGATCCCGGTCAAGGCCGAGGACCAGGAGCCCAGCGAGGTGGAGCCGGTCCAGCCGGCACGGCGAGTGAGGAAGGCGGTCGAGTCGAAGGCCGGAAAGCGGCCTGCTCTTCAGGTCGTGACCAGCTCGCCGACGCGCACACGCAAGCCGGCGTTGAAGAAGGCGGTCAGCGCTCCCGTGCAGTCGAAGCCGTCCAACCCGTTCGCGGCCCTCCTGTGAGCAAGCAGCACACTCTACGCCCAAGACCACAAGGGCACTTGCAGTGCACTGAATGCCGGGCAGCATTCCTCACCGAGGAGTCGGCCCGGCTTTCTGTTGCCCTCTGCGCGGGATTCAAGCTCCCGCACGGCCACCCGTACGACCGGGAGCACATCCTTTACCCGATCAGCTACGACCGAGGTACCGGACACGGCCCAGACCGGCTGTGCGAGGACCTTGCCTGCTTCTGCATGAGGCACGCGTGCGACTGCGACGTGTGCCGCGACCTCCTCAACGTACCGGCGCTCAAGCGCCTTCTGGATAGCCAAGAACTCGAAAGGGAAGACGCCATGACTGAGCACCTGATCCCTGTCCACATGCCCGCCCAGCTCCGCAAGCACGCGGTCTACGACCTGGTACCCGAGACCGACGGGCAGCACGAACTCAGCACGCTCTGCAAGGCCGAGAACCTGGGGCGGTCGAATTCCTCCAGCACCATCGGCTTGACCAACATCGCCCTGGGCGCCGCCCTGGAGATCGCTCGTGAGTGGCGGCACTCCGAGAACGGCAACTGTGCAATGGCGGGAAAGAGCATCCTGTCCCGCCACGAGATGGACTACGTGCCCGACGACCCGCGCGAGCGTCGGCACGAGTTCAAGATGCCTAACTCCCTTTCGGGCACCATCTCTGGGCAGTACTGGCTACTGGACAACGAGCCGGAGATCCTGGCCGACCTCAAGGCGTGCACCTGGACCAAGACCGGCGGCACCGGTCGAGTCACGTACGCCACGCTCGGATGGCTGCTGGGCTGGGCGGAGCAGAACGCTAACGCCGACCACCCGGCCGGCCAGCGGGCCGGCAAGAAGTTCCTTGCCACCTACCGTGAGGCATACGAGCAGACCGGACGCCTGATCGAGGAGTTCGAGGGCACCGGCGACGGGGACGACCAGGAGCCGGCCGAGGTCGAGATGCCCGAGGACCAGGCCAAGCAGCAGGCCCGTGAGTGGCAGCGGACGCGGGTAGCCGACCTGGTGAACTGGTCGGGCATCGTTTACTTCTACTACGGGGGTTCGGCAAAGGAGAACCCGGACCCGACCGGCGAACTGGTGGCCCTGGACTGGAACGTGTCCCGGAACGGGTCGAACACACTGGTCTCCGTGGACTCCGGGGAGACTGTGGATACGGTGCACAGCCGCTCCTATGTCTGGGCCGTGAGGGTCAACCACAACAAGGTTGAACAGGCGAATCCCGCTGAGCCGGTCGAGACGATCGAGGACCAGGACCAAGCCGAGCCCACCCGTCCGGACTGGCGGAGCGGGGCCCTTCGCAACGTCACGGGAGTCCTGCACGACTCAAAGGCCCGCATCATCTACGGCGGCAAGGCCGGAAGGACGATGATCGCCCCAACCGAGAACATCCCGGCCTCGATCTCCTACACCAGGAACGGCCGTTACGAAGTCCGAGCCCTCGATGGCGGCCAGCTCGTCACCACCCTGTCCCTGCAGTCTCAGCTCTGGTGGGCGCCACTGCTCGACCAGGATGAGCCGGCTGCCGTGCTGGCGGTCGAGGACGAGCACCAGGAGCACGATGAGGACCAGGCGGAGCCGCAGTCGACACGGCCGCGGGGCCCTGTCCCGGAGAACTTCGTCTTCATGGCAGCGAATGCCGACACGGAGAGCGCCCGCGCATGGTGGGCGGCCAAGGTCCAGAACTGGAACCGATGAGCACGAGCACAACCGAACAGCCAAAGCCGCCGACCCCCAACGGCATGCCGCAGAGGCGCCCTTGCACTCGATTCGTGCAAGGGCGCTTCGCCTCTCTCGTAGCCAAGTGGGCTGACGGAGCGTGGAAGGGCTGAGCATGACGAAGCCGTATCACTTCCTGGCTGGCCTGTCCGTGGTCGCTGCTACGGTCGCGGTCGCAGTGGTCGGCCGATAGGAGACAGAGTGGGCAAGAGGCGGCGGAAGAACTGGCCGGTATGGGTGTGGTTGGTGGTGCTCACTGCAAACGGCGGCGAGTGTGTCTACTGCACCAAACGAGCCGAAACGATGGATCACATCATCCCGTTCGCCAGAGGCGGCTCCGACACCCTAGACAATCTTGCCCCTGCGTGCGTCCGCTGCAACAAGAAGAAGGGAAACTGCGATCCAACCGAATGGTATCCGGGGCACAAGATATACGGGTGGCGTGGAAATGGCACGCTAAAGGGCCCGCGCCAATCATTGCGGGATATCTACCTGAGCTATCACGAGGAACGTCTAGAGATACTCGATCTCCTGGAAGAGGTTCAGGCTGAGATCCAGGACGAGAAGCGTCGGCGGTGGATATTTGATCGTTATTGGAGTCGCAGTCCACAGCGGGGCTGGGAAACAGTCAGTTACATAGCGCAGGACCTGCGGGATGACTTGGTTAACGACTCGGTCCGCGATTGAGGTCGGGGCGTGCCGGCCACTCGGGTCGGCTGGTGGGTGATCAGTAGGCCGCTTGTCGGGCGAGCACCAGTTCGGTGCTCGGCTTGCGGCGGGTCGGCCGGCGGGCTGCGCGGTCGGAGACCAGCGAGGCGATCGCACGGTGGGTCTCGGCGTACTCCTCACGTCGGCCGGTGTAGCGCTGGAGTGGGCGCCACTGCCGTAGTTCGGCGTTGGCGTGCTCGACGCAGATCCGGTCCGATGACTGCCGCCGTCGCATCTCCCGCCACGCGTGCTGCTCGCCGAGCGGTGCGTCCTCCTTCGGCTTCTTCGGTGGGGCGCTGACCTGGTCGGGGAACTCGTTGGCCAGGCCCCGGTAGCCCTCGTCGACCTCGGCTTGCACCTTCGGACGGGACCGGAACTGCTCGGCGATGCCCTCGGTGCGCATCGCGGTCTGGTCGTGCATACGGCCGGGCCGGTCGGCGCCTGACCACAGCAGACGGCCCTGGCCGTCGCTGATCGTGGTGGTTTTGATGGTGTTCTGCTTCTTCTTGCCGGAGACGAAGGCCCGCCATCCGGGTCGGTTCGCCTTGGGGCGGCGGACCTGGGTCTCAGCCCCGTCGATCCGCAGCCGGATCCCTTCGGCCTCCGCATAGGCGAACACGTCCGCAAGGGTCCGTAGCCGGACGCCCGGGCGGTCGGGGACGGCGAAGCCGCGTGCCGCCAGCAGCGGCCGGATCTCGCCGATGGCCCGGGAGACCGTGGAGCGGGCCGTGCCGTACAGCTCGGCCAGCGCGGCGTGCGGGAGCCCGGTGCGCAGGTGGACCAGGGTGACCAGCAGCCGGTCGGTGAAGACCAGGTCGTGCTTGGGCCCGGCACCGGCCTCCCGCTGCCGCTCGGCGCCACGCCGCTCGTGCAGCGCCGACTCGCACCGGGCGAGCCACCGGGGTGCCAACTCCTCGATCAAATCGCCGAGATGCGTACGGGAGACGCCGCAGAAGGCAGGATGGGTCAAGGCCGCACGGGCCCACTTCTTGGTCACACTCGAAGAACCCGTGCGGCCACTGTCACGTCACGGTTGCTGTGACTGAGCGGCGCAGTTGGTCAGCTGAGCGCCCTTGTTGTCCACGGGCGCCTGCGGTCCTCGACCGTCCAGTCCTTGCCTAGCTCGCGGCGCAGCGCCTCCAGCGCTATGTCGGCCTCGCTTCGGAACGATTCCTGCTGGTCCCGGGTCCAGGGCGAGGGACCAGCCGGGTGATCCCAGTCGAGGGAGGACTGGTACAGGTCGGCAAGTCTCGTGAGTTCGTTGCGGGTGGCCGGGGTGATGGGTAGCTTCTCCGGGGCGCAGGGGTATCCGTATGGGCTGTCGAGGTCGGGATCGCCGGGAGGACCTGGCCACAACGGGGTGTCGACGCCGTACTCGAAGAAGAACCGCAAGTGATAGGGCATACCCCAGCCTTTCACGGCACCAAGCACACAAGCGGCCAGCTGAAACGCTCCGCGGCCAACTCGGTACCCAGCCACAAGCGCGCGCCGATCAACAATCGCGGACGGCGTCGTAAGCAGCTTGCTGAGGCCAAGGCAGAAGACTACCCGCCCGCTCCTGCTGTTACGTGGGACCCCTTGGGGTTCTGGGTGAGGTTCTGGGATACCTGAAACGCAAAACGCCCCCTCCCCAGTCGCCGGGGAGGGGGCGTTTGGGGTTGCCCGGGAGGGACTTCAGTCTCAGACCTGCGGGACAGCCGGCACGGGCTCCACAGCCGCCGGGGCCTCCTGCGGGGCCGACACCGAGCCGGCGGCGTTGCTGTCCTGGTGCCGCTGGGCGATCTCACCAGCACCGAGCAGTGCGGCAGCTGCACCAACCAGGGCCTCCCACGGGACGTTTGGCCACTGGGTCACCAGGAGGGGGACGAGAGCGCCGAGCGCCGCGACCAGTCGGACAGCGTGCTTCGAGACGAATTCATTCATGCGTGCTCCAGGGGTAAGAAGAGGAGCCCGGCCGCAACGGCGGCCGGGCGTTGGGTAGTTGAACGATCAGGTGATGGGGGAGGTCCAGGACGCGCGCCAGGTAGCGGGGCCGACGATGCCGTCTACCTGGAGACCCTTCTCGGCCTGGAACTGCCGGGCGACAGCAGCGGACTTGGGGCCGTACATGCCGTCCACGGAGATGCTCCAGCCACGGTCACGCATCCGCTGCTGCCACTGGCGGACATCCGCCCCGGAGGCCATGGGCTGGCCAGGGGCGTAGGCCATGAGCCGGCCGGGGAACTGCGGTGCCGAGTCGTCGGCGGGCGCCTGGTCCGAGCTGTCGGAGTCATCGCTACCGGCTGGGGCATCGGCACCGGCGGCGTAGGTGTAGCCGGCCTTGCCGTCCAGGTCCGGATCCGCGGTGGTGATGCCCTCGGCGTACTCAGGCAGACCGTACCCGTAGATGTACGAGCTGGACCGGTCCCGCGAGCGACGGTAGACGCCCTTGCCCTCGGCCGAGCCGTCGTCGTTGGTGTTGCCCTCGATGGTGGTGATCGAGTCGGCGTCGTAGGCGATGACGATCCCGGTGTGCGAGCCGCCCCCAGGGCCGTAGAGCACCTGGGCGCCGACGGCGGGGTAGTCGGACCAACGGTCGCGGTCCTGGTACCACTCAACCGCAGTGGCACATGAGGCAGTTCGAGGGAAGATGTCGGAGACGCCTGCGGTCATCGCCACCCACGAAACGAAGGTGGCACACCACGCCTGATCCTGGCTCCACTCCAGACCGGGCACGGCCGGGGAGTACTTCTGGTGGTTGTTGTAGGCGCCGTCAGGATCCTGCCCCTCCTGGTAGCCAATCTGGCTGGAGGCAGTGCTGATGACGTCGTAAACCTGAGTCATGGGCCCTCCTGTGGGCATGGGAAAGGCCGCCCTGGTGGGGGCGGCCTGGTGGTCGTTCGGTTGGGTCAGAGGTGGCGACTGGCGATCTGAGCCGGGTCAAGAGCGGTCAGCAGCTCGACCAGGTGGCGGTTCTCGTCCTCGATGCGGCTCAGCCGTTCCTTGATTTCATTCATGTCGGCCTGGAGACGATCGGCGCGGGACTTCTGGGCCTCGGCCTCCTCGCGCCACACCTGGGCGGTGTTGATCTGCCAGCCGGCGCGGACCAGGACGAGGGCTGCAACGACAGAGGCCGCGGTGCCGGCGAAGCTGAGGATGTCGGTTGGGCTCACTCAGAACCCCCTCTTCAGATCGGTGATCAGCCAGCGACTGGCAGCAGCGCTGTAGACGGCAGTGATCAGGTCGCGCTGGTTTGCCCCCGTCGAGAGAGTCAGCGACGTGATGTCCGAGCCGAAAGCCCACGAGCCCGAAGTGCCAGTGGTCGGCGTCAAGGTCCGTCCGCCTGTGGCGTCCTGAGACACCTCGATGACGATCCTCTGGCCATCGGTCGGGTTCGGGGGAGCGCCGAGGGTCCTGTTACCGGCGAGGGTCACGCGGAAGTGATTCGAGCGGGCCACGATGGGCAGGATCGTCGCACCGTCCGTCAGGGTGTAGACGTTGTTCGGTGCGTCTGCCGGCGCGTACCGCTTGACGGCACTGTAGTTGCCCGGACCGCTGCCGACGATGAAGCGGCGAATGGTGGTCCCAAGGCCGTTCGGCGTACCGGTGACGACCGCCCCGCTCGCCGCGTAGATGTTGACGCGCTCGACCACGTTCGGCTGTTCATAGCTGGTACCTGCGTCGTTGTAGAGCTGCACAGCAGCATCTGCACGGAATTCACCGACGGAGAGGATCGCATTGTTGTAGCTGCCGGGGCCGAAGTCGAAAGCAGTCAGGCCCGCAGCGCCAGAGCGAAGCTGGATGTTGTTGAAGCGGAAGGTGGAGTCAGCGCCGGACGGGATGCTCAGGATCTTGTCGAACTGCTCCAAATTCACACCACGGAAGTGGATGTGATTTGGGGTTCCCACTCCACTCATGAGGATTCCCGTAGAGCCAGTGCCGTTGGTGAACGCCTCCACCATGCTGAACTCAATTCGACGCATCACGCCGTTGTTCGGATCCACCGGACTGTCGATCTGGAAGGCAATCGAGTTGTTGCCGGACAGGCTGGCAAAGATTCGCTCGAAGACGCAGTCCCCCGGGTTCTGCTGGACCGCCTCCGAGTACAGCTTGATTCCGTTGCCGACACCGCTGATCTCGATGTTCTCGAAGACGGATCGGAATGGGGATCCCAGGTTCATACCCCATCCGGTATGGGCACCGGACCAGGGGCCATTAATCCGCAGTCGCTTGAACGAGGAGTGCCAGAAGGAACGGTAAGAGAGAGGACTGAGTGACTGGACCACGTTTGTGACCGATGCGATGCCATGGCTGGTGTTACCGGAAATCTCAACCGAGAAGTCCGACAGGTGCGCGATGACACACATCCCGAGCTGAACGCCCGAGGTGACGCCGGTCGGCACAGACAGCCGGGTGTTGCCCGTGCCGGCGCCCCGAAGGGCGATGGAGGTGGTGTCGTTGACGTTGTCGGAGCCCTGGACCATGACCGGGCTGGAAAGAACGAATTGCCCGGACCCCAGAAGGACAGTGCCACCACCGGCGCCCCGAAGAGCGGTCAGAGCCGCGTTGATCTCGGCCTCGTCCGCGGTGCCATCACACACATAGTCCGCCCGGGACTTCTCGGCCGGGCTGGCTCCGCTCGCCGCTACGTAGAGGGTGCTCCGGCCTGCGGGCGGGAGCTGGCCGACGGGAACCTTCCCAGAGCCATCGAGGGAGGCGATGCCGTTGTTCTTGCCCAGCATTGCCGTGACGGCGGCGACGGATCCGTGTGGGTCGTAGGCCGCCTGGTGTGCATCAAGGCGGTCGCCGACGGTCACCGAGGTGATCGCCACTCTCCCGTTGCCGAAGTCCAGCCAGATGCGTTCGGCGCCATTGTCTGGGCCGTAGAAGGCGCCGAGGTAGCCGCGCCTGTCAGTGACGAGCTGGGTGAGCGGCGCGCCCGTGGTGTCCTGAAGGTCGAGGATCTGATGGGCACCGTCCGACGGACCATCCCAGGCAGTTCCGACAGCGCCGGGAACCCGGCGACCATCAACGTCCTCGGCCACATCAGAAGCGGTGCCACCGAAAAGATTTCGTGCCATATGGCACCCTCCTAGTTATTCAGCAAAGGCATTCGCCTCATAGACGCCGGAAATAGTGATGCTGGACTGGCCGGGGAAAACGCGGAAACCATCCAGACCCTCCTTCAACGTGTCCGTGTTGGCGGAGAGGAGATAAACGACACCTGACGAATTACCCTTCTGGATGAAGCCAGTGAGAGCAACCATGTTCGGGACGTCGTCGTTGTAGTTGGCATTCATCAGGTAGCCGTGGAGGGTCTGGCCAGTGCGCCCACACGCCGGAGTAGGAAGTGTGATGCCGAGGCACCAGAACCCCGAGTTACAGACGATGCTGCTTGTCAGCGGGTTATCAACAGTCGCCGAGAACCAGACAGTGTTCGGCGCAATGTACCTCCAGCGGCCGTTTGCGTTGGAGGCCCAGCCGGTGTTCCACTGGGTTGTTGAGGCAACAGCCGGCGTGTACAGCTTGGACTTCCCGAAATGCCGGGTGATGACGTAGCCGTCTCGGCCCTTGAACGCCTCATTCTGGGAGTCGTTGTTGTTTACGTCCATGTCGTAAATGAGCGTGCCGCTCTCAAGGAGCCCAGCGGTTTCCTGCGTGTTCCAGGGCGAGGCCACAGCCGGCGGCATGTCGAAGGTGAAACGGTCCTGAGGACTGATTGCGCCGTTCTGGGGAGGTACGTCAACTTCAAACAGGGCCATCTCCCAGACCTGGCCGAGGACCCGCTGAGGCTGCGGAGCGATAGGCGAGGCAGACGGCTGGCCCTTGGAGACCGCCAAGTTGACCGAGCCCTTCGCAAAGTCGGCCCGGATGACAACGGTGTCCTTGCGGCCCTTGTCGGTCAGGTTGTCTGCGATGGCGATGGTCATGACGGCGTCCAGCTCGTAGAAGAAGCCGCCAACCCACGCCCGGCCGGGCTGGATCTCAATTGAGCGGCCGTTCACGACCCGGAACGCAAACGGAAGAGTGCCTCCGTCGTACGAAGGGGCGGTGAGGCGCCAGTCGATTCGGTCGCCGCCCCACATGTGCGCCATTTTCTGCCAGTTGGCCTGTGACACCATGGCGGTACCACCGGTGCCGTTCGACTGCGAGAACGGGTAACTCGTCTCTGCCATTTACATCCTCGCCTCTAGTTTTCGTAGCTTCTCGCGCATCTCAAACACGGTGCGGTAGAGGTTCATTGGGTTGCCGGTTCCCTGGTCGCCGATCTTCGGGGCGACAGTGGTGGTCCGGCCCCCGTCCTCAACCGTGATGGTCACCTCTCGGAGAAGGTCCACGTACTCTGTGCCGTCGACGGCGACTGTCACGATGTCGCCGACGAAGTAGTCCCTGCCGAACTGAATCTGCGGGGTGTCGATGGGGTAGATCTGGAAGTTGCCGTTCTTCGCGCCCTCGCTGAGAGCCGTGTTGGCGGCGTCGATCACGGCCTTCTTGGCCGACTCGAAATCTGCGTCCGAGACATCCGCGGTCGCCTTGATCGGTAGCCCGGTGGTGGGGTCGGTCTTCAGCGGGAGGTCCCGCCGGTCAACGAACTGCTCGACCTGAAGGCCCCATTCGGCCTCGCTGGCGGCGTCAACCTTCTGGTAGATGTACCGGCCGGCTCCTTGGCCCTGACAGGCCACAATCACCCGTGTGACGCGGGGAGCGGTCAGCGTCCACACGTACTCACGAAGGTTCCCGAGCTCCTTGGAGAACCGGATCTCCTTGGAGCGGTCCTGGGGGGCGTACACGGTGAGGGCGATCTTCTTCAAGTCGGCGTCCCACACGAAGCGGTACCCGACGTTCTTGCCCTTCGTCCAGTCCTCGATCTTGGTCCCAAGCACGTCGTACCGCAGCACATCGTTGAGGGCATCGCCAGCCGGCACGTTGGAGCCGATGACCACACCGGGCACGATCCGATCGGACAGGGCAGACGGGCCCAGGGCCTTGCTCAGCTCGTCCCAGATCGCCTGCCCGGCAGGCTCGTTGATCGTTCGGTTGGCGGCACCCTGGTACTGCTGGGAGACCGGCTTGGTGGGGTCGGGGAAAGCCAGACGGCTGTAAGCCAGCTTGTTGTCACACTTCCCGCCCACGTACAGAGAGCCTTGCTCGGTGTGCTGCTCGACCGTCCAGTAGTGCTGGAAGCTCTCGATCTGTCCGGTGAGAAGCGGCTGGGCCACTCCGTCCTGATAGATGGCGATGCCGCCTCCCTTTTGCAGGAGGTTGGCCTGTGGTGTCCCTGCCTTGATCAGGAGCTGCCAGTTGCCCTGCTGGCAGTACCGGACGGTGAAGTCCAGCTTGATCCAGGTGTCGATCTCGCCGACGCGGTTCAGGTCCCTGTCCCGCACCTCGATCCGGTAGCCCATCTGCCCCCCGTGTTAGTAACTGTCGTAGCGTGGCTGAAGCGTCAGACGGACCGAGGCGGTACCGCTGCCGGCCAGTAGGTTGATGTGAGTAAGAGAGCGACCAGGCGGCACGCACCAGAGCTCCGGACTCGCATCGAGCTGCGAGTAATAATTCATTCCGAGGTCGTCCTTCACGGTCTTGACGCCGGGGCGGGTATCGATGGTGAGGGTTCGGCCGGCCGGAACCACATCGCCGCCACCGGAGTGAGCTGCGATCCCGAAGGACTTCCGCGGGGACCCGTCGTTAGCGACGCTGAACGACTGCACCGGGCCCCTGATTTCCCAGATCGGCCATGCCTCGACATCGCCGGGGTTGTAGACCGGTAGATCCATCTGTGAGGCGAGACCCTCGCTGATGGTGATGGGGAGGAAGGAAGTCGTTCCCAGGAAGGGTGATCCGGTGCCGAACTTCCACTCTGCTACCTGCATGTCATCGGAGAAGAACCAGGGGTCGAAGGCGGTCAGCTGGATGCCGTATTTCATCCATCGGAAACCGGCCTGATCCTCGCTCTCGTTCCCTTCCATGCCACCCTTGTAATAGGCGTTGAGGTACCGAGCCTGGCCATCGGACTCCACGAATTTCAGCCTGCAGTAGCCGCGCTTCGGGTTGATCGCGGACACCAGCTTGCGTTTGAGGTCGAGCAGCGACTTCCGGTCAACGCCGTAGATGTAGACCGGAATCATGATCTCGCGTTGAACGGCACGGGCTCCCCGGAACATCCCTCCGTCGAGATTCGGGGAGTCGTCAGAGTGCAGCTCGAATGGGGGCGTGTCGAGGCCGGTAGCCCCAGCTTGCATGAAGATGCTTGGCCACTCGGAGCCGGTGAAGCCGGTGAGGGGGATTTCCTCCCCCTCACCGTTGCTTCCGGTGATCGACACATAGGTGTGTTCCCAATGAACCCGCTGGGGTGGGGCCGGCCGGGAAGGCGGCGGCTCCGGGGTAGGGGGCGCGCCCTTTATCGCGGGAATTGGCATAAGCGCACTCCTACTCGATTAGATTCCGTACATCGCCTCCATGTACTGGAGTGCTCGCAGTGTTGCCTGAGTGGTGTTCTCGGACTTCGCTTCGTGAATGTGAATCTCGTACTTCTTGCCGGCGCCGAGCATCGCCTCAGTGTCGCGGTTGTCGTACACCCGCTCACCGCCCCGGAAAGCCACCAGCTCAGGCCCGTTCTCTCCGACCAGGCGGAGGCCCGGAGAGGCTGAAAGGGTTCCCATCCAGTAGCCGGAGTTACCCGCGAGCACCTTTGCCCAGTTGGGCCCGTAACGGTGGATGGCGTAGTTCATGCCGGCGTAGACGTTTGCCAGCGGATTCCAGATGCCGAGGCTTCGGTACGGTCCGGCATACGCGTCGAACGTCGGGTCGATGACCTGCACCAGACCCTTGGACGGCGTGCCCGCCTTCGCGTTGCTGTCCCAATTGTTGATTGCCATCGGATCGCCGCCGGACTCCACATCGATGCGGTGGAGGACCACGTTGGTGTATCCCTGGCTCAGGTCCAGCTCGCCGAGGACTCGCTGCGCGGTAGGCGTCCAGCGGGTGACGGCATCGCCGGTCGGAGCTGGCCCGCCGAGCAGGCTACTGAAGTCCGGCTTCTGCGAGCTGACTTGCTCACCCTTCGAGAAGTCGAAGAGTCCCTTGGTGTTCGGCATGGCGTCCTTCGCCGTGGACAGGACATCCTCGATCACCTGGTCCGCGTAGTCGAACGGCGCGTCGTAGATGTCCTTGACCGTGCTCACCATGTCTACGGCCTGGTCGATCTCCGCACGAGCGATGTCGTAGATGGAGCTGAGGGCATCGGTCAAGGCGCCGCCCGGGTCGGTGATCAGCTCCTTGGCACCGTTGAAGATCGCCTTCAAGGAGTCCCAGATCCCGCCGAAGAGGTTCGAGCCGAGGCCGGTCAGCGTCTTCATGGAGAAGGTGTCGCCGAGGAATCTGTCTCCTCGCTCGACAATGTTCCCGTCGCCCTTCCAGACGTCATCCCAGAAGTACCCTCCGAGGATTGGAGAGAGCGATCCGCCGACGATCCCGGCGGCCTGGCCGACGACGGTAGGAACCCGCTTCAGGAACTCCCACGAGTCCTTCGTGGTGAAGTCGAACATGTCCTTGAAGCGGTCGGCCACTCCGGAGCCGATCCACCGTCCGGTGCTCGTGCCCGCGCTCAGCATCCCCCGCCGAGTGTCGCCGCCGAGCTCGTCCGACGAGGCGTCAAACGCCATGAGCTTCAGAGCTGCACTCCCCAGCGGAGCGATGTCCTGGAGCCTGATGAGGTCCTTGATCTCGCCGAGGTTGAGCCGGCCCGCGATGCCGCCCGAGGCGAACCGGGAGATGTACCCCCGCTGGGCCATCGCGTTCCAGTGGTTGATCAAGTCCGGCCCGAGAGCCGCTGTCACCTCCGGACGCAGAACCGCCTCACCCGGCGAGAGGATCGCCGGGATCGTGTCCACACCCGGCGCATAACCGGGGAGAACACCACCTGTGGCCAGCTTGGTCCTCGGCTTGGAGGGACTGGGAGTGAAGTGCCCACCAGGGGCCCTCTGGCTCACGCGCTCGATCGACTCATCCAGCAGCTTGGCTTTCACGGCCGCAGTGGCAAGGGCGTCACCGAGATGGTTCACCCGCTCCGTGACCTCGCCCAGGGACCTGTTGTTGAGCAGGCCCACCCGACCGGCCAGAGATGTGCTGCCGGTGCCCTGGCCAACCTTCTCGTACACGTCGTTGGCGGCACTGTGGACCTTGCTGAACTCTTCCTTCAGCCCGCTGAGCGTACGGCCGTTCAGCAGACCCACCCGGCCGGCTACCGAGGTCGCCCCGGTGCCCTGGCCGATGCGTTCGAACAGGTCTCCCGCTGCGCTGTGGACGCGGTTGAACTCTTCCTTCAAGCCGCTCAGCGAGCGGCCGTTGAGAAGGCCAACCCGACCCGCCACGGAGGTTGATCCCGTTCCCTGGCCGATCTTCTCGTGCAGAGCGATGGCAGCCGTTTCGAGTGAACGGAACTCGCCCTGAAGGGCGTTGAGGCTCCGCTTGTCCAGAGCAGTCACGGCCTGGTGGGCCTGCTTGACTGCCGTCTCCAGCGAGATGGCCCGCTCCCGGCTCGTGTTGAACTCGGCCTGAAGGTGGTTGAGGTTCGAGTGCTCCAGCTCATGAGCCTGAGTCTGGGCCTGGCGTATCTCGGTGTGGGCCTCCTGAGCGGCAGAGGCGACACTGCGGCCACCAGCGGCGCCCGCCAGCTCGTTGACCAGGTGGGTCAGGTTGACCGAGTTGACCTCACGCAGAGACTCCCGAAGTTCATCCGCCCGGCGGTCGGCCTGACGGATCCGGTCCTCCATTTCCTTGATCTGCTCTTTCAGCGCGTCGAGCTGGGAGTTTCGGCCCCGAGCGCGGTCCGTCGTCCGCCGGATCGGCCCCCGGTCATCCCCGCCGCGGAGGCGGGTCCTGGTGTTCCGGTAGCCCTGGAGGAAGCCGTTCCCGCTGACTGCCGAGACGGCGCCAGCACCAACCTGACGGACACCTCGGGTAGCGCCTCGAACAGTGCGGCCGGCCACCTTGGCAGGAGTACCAACGGCAGTGTCCAGGAGCTTCATCGTCTTGCCGAGGATCTTCGCTCCGGCGCCCACCGCCAGGAGGAGCGGAGCAAGCGCGGCAGAGAGCTGTGCGAACTTCAGGACGGCGTCCTTGATGGTGGGATGCGCCTTCAGGAACTCCGTGATGTCCTTGATCCACCCGACGAACTTGGTCAGGGAGTCGATGGAGGTCTTCAGCAGAGACTTGAGCGTCGGGAAGGCGTCCTTGCCGATGTCCTGCACGTCGTTGAGAAGGCCGCCCTCGAAGTGCGTCCCATCCTTGTCCCGGATCTTCTTGCCCATGATGGACTCGCCCAGGCCGGAGTACTCGTAAGAGCCGTCCTTGCCCTTCTTGTAGAAGAGCTGCCCGAGCTTGTATTCGGCGTTCTCCTTCATCTGCTCGATACGACCGGAGATGGTGGCCGATCCCATGCGCTGAGCCGAGCCCATGACGCCGGACTTCGGGTCCTTCCAGTGCCTCAGAAGAGCGTCGATAAGCTGTTCGCCGTTAATGCCGCCGGTCTCCTTGGCGTTGGCCATGAAGTCCATCATCTGAGCCGAGGCGTCGTAGGTGGTCGGAAGGTCACGGTCCACACCGCGCTTCTTGTCCGACTCCTTCATCTGCTTCAACTCGCCAGCCGAGTAAGGACGGTCACGGAAGCCCATCAGCGTCGCCAGCTGCTCGGCAGGAATGCCGGTAGCGCGCTCAAGCTGCTTCATGTTGCGGAGGTTGACGCGGCCCATGTCCTGGATGACCTCCAGGGCGTACATGCCCTGAGAAACCATCGTGGGATCCATGACGCCGCTGTAAGCCGCGGAGTCACCAACCATCTTGACCATGTCGGTGGACCGCTGAGCAACTTCGCGCGACCCCTTGGCCCGCGTTTCGGGGTCGTCGGAGTTGAAGTCGTGGTTGTGGGCTGCGTTGGCGCGAGCGTAGCGAGTTCCGTACTTGAGCATGTCGGACACCGCGTACGGCGTCTGGATACCGTACTGAGTCATCTGCTCCAGCAGACCGTTGATGTCCTTGAGCTCAATGCCCATGCCCTTGAGACCGGTCTGGGCCTGGATCATCGCGTCAGCGCTCTTGATGCCGAACGTGGCGGCAGTGCCGGCTGCGAGGGCCATCGGAGCAATGACGTTGTGCGCCAGGAGGTTTCCGGTCTCGCTCACCGTGGTGCCGAAGTGCTCGACACCCTCAGCCGTGCTCTTCCAGCCCTTCCGGATACCGGACATCGCAGTGGCATGCACTGAGCTGATGTCAGCTATGGTCCGGCGCATGGTGGCCAGCTGCTCGGCCAGGCCGTCACGGACGGCCCGGTTCTCCGCCATCTGCGTCTGGATGGCAGTGCGCTGGGCAGACTGACGGGCCAGCAGCGTTTCCCGAATCTGGGCCCGGATCTCCCGCTCGGCCTGGGCGGCGGCCTTGGCCTGCGCGCGCTCGGCGGCGACCGCCTCACGCTCCCGCTGCTGGATGAACTTGATGCGCTCCCGCTCCGCGTTCGCCCAGCGGGTGGCAGACGCCTTGGCAGCATCCTCCTCCACCCGGACGGTCTGTGTGATCGCGGTCCTGGTCGCCGCGCTCGTCTGCTCCAGGAGCTCGCGCTTCTCCTGCTCCAGCTTTCGGTACTCGCGGAACCTCTTGCCAGCCTCGGCGCCGTAGGTCTTCGTCAGCTCCCGCTCGATCGCGGACAGCCTCTCTTCGGTATCGACGGCTTCCTTCTCGACCGCATCCGATGCCTTCTTCGCCGCTGTAGCGGCGGCCTTCGGGAGACCGGTCATGCCTTCGGTAACTGCTCCGCCGAATGCCTTACCGGCCTCCGTGCCGGCCTTCTCCATCTGCTTCGTGAGCTCGGCCCGGAGCTTGGTCACGGACTCCGGGCTCAAGGCGGTGTTGATCTCGATGTAGCCCGAGCCGACCTTGATGGGGCCGCGTGAAGACGTAGCCATGCGGCCTCCTAAAGGTTGCTCATCTGAGAGAAGAAGTCGGACAGCTCCTCACCGGAAGCGAAGTCGTCGACGGGCTCCACGAGTTCAGGCGCCTCCTCGCCTGGTCGGGGGAGTGGCTTCGGGAGCTCAAGGCCATCGGCCTTGTCCGAATTGGCCTTGATGAAGAGGTAGTTGGCCAGTTCCAGGGCGTCTGAGACCCGAGCCAGGAGGTGTTCAGCGGTACCCCACTGCGTCGATTCATTCATGACCGCGAGCAGAGTCGAACGGCCAGCCTTGTGCATGAGGGACTTGATGCAGACGTGCAGACGTCGCAGAGAGAGCCGTCCGCGCCATACGTCGAGAAGGTCAATCCCGAAGAACTCCATCAGGTCGGCTTCGAGTTCCTCGGGGTGCTCTCGGATGACACCGACGACTTGGATCAGTTTCCCGAACCGGCCTGTGCCTCGTTGATCTTGGCACTCAGCTCCTGGAAGTCGCGGACAGTCGGGCGGGTGGCCCGGTAGGCGGACCACAGGTCGTCGCCGACGACCAGCTTGACGGCCTCCAGCTCGTCAGCCGCCTCCAGCAGCTCAAGCGGCATGTCCAGCGGGTGAGGAATGACGAAGGTCAGGCCCCGGTGCTCGAAGGTCTTTGGGGCCTCGGTGGCCTCCGCCTCGGCAGCGGACTTCGGGGAAGCGGTCGTCTTGACAGCAGGCATGGGGACCTCCATTGGTAATTTGCATGGTTAGCCCAGATATGGGGCGTTTTGCGCAAGCTCAAGGCAGGCTCAGATAAATCACGGATGATCTACGCTGCCTTTTTCGCCTTTGCCGTATGGTCTCGGCATGGCTCAGAACCCAGACAGGCGGAGGGCGGCCCGAACCCCCGCGCAGGCGCACGTAGTTACACGCGTTGCTGCCGGCAGCGGTGCAGGGCTCGGAACGCCACAGGACGAAGACAGGAACAAACCCCAGTTCGAACTGCGCTGCGGTGGACTTCACTTGACCATCCAGCGAGTTCCCGTGTGGCTGATCACACTGGCAACCACCGTCGCGGGCACCGGTGCGGCCTGGTGGACAAGACGGTGAACGGCTTAGCCGGCCACGATCGTGCAGGTCTTCGAGGTGCCGTTCTGCAGGTTGTCCGCAACGGCGAAGCAGTAACTGACGCCAGCGTGGGTCACCTTGATCTCGGCCTTCTCCTGGCCCTGCGGCACGGTCACGTCCAGCGAGCCATCCGCGTTCAGGGTGTTCACCGGGGTGTAGGCCGTACCAGCGGCGTTCAGCAGGGAGACGGCAGCCGGGCCGGTCAGGTGCGAGGCGGTCACGTGGGCCGTCCACGATCCGGTGTTGAAGTTGTTCGTGGCGAAGCCCGGCACGGTTACGGCCGAGGTGAACGGAACGGCCGGGGCAGTGCCTGCGGGGCCGATCGAAGTGTCGTTGGTCAGGACGTAGCCGAGGTTGCCGTTGAAGTCCAGCGCATCGATGGTGAGTTCGTACTTCTGGGCTGCAGTGCGCTGAAGCGTGATCGCACCACGATCGGCGACCATCGCCCGCGGAATCACTGCACGGTACAGGGTGCCCTTGTGGCTCCAGTCCACAACCAGGGAGACTTCTTGAAGCTCAGGAGTGGACGAGAGGTCGAGTCGGTAGGTGCCGGTCGTACTGCCGGAACTGTCCTTCAGGGCGACCCACGAGGCGCCCCAAAACAGCTGGGTGGTAAGGGCGTTGGTCTCAACCAGGGTGGCCTTGATCTGGAAGCTCGCGCCCTTCACGGTGTAGAGAACCGGAACAGCGGACTGCCACGCATTGACCGGCTCAGTCTCGACCTTCGGGGTGATGGTCACGCCGCCCTCATCGACGTAGCCGAAGGACTGGTATCCGTTCGGGGTGGACTTGCCGTCGCCAACGTCGGCGGGGAGGACGGTGGAACCGGCAGTGCCGTCCGGTGCCGGGGCCATGTACAGGCCACCGTTAGGGGCGAAGCGGATCTTGTGAGCGTCATTAGCCATAGGGAACTCCTCGAAGCGGGGAACAAAAAAGGCCCCTGGCGGGGGCGAGAAAAATTAGGGTCGAGGCGTGAAGGACACCTATGTGGGTCGTGAGGGCGCGTCCTCGGCGTGCCTGCTGTTCGACCCGGCCGGCGCGGGGCCAGCAGTGCTAACCGAGATCGCGGTTCGGGCGGAGTACCGGGGGCGTGGCTTGGCAAGCGCGCTGCTGAGACAGATCACGGCAGATGCTGACCGAGAGGGGATCACCCTGATGCTGAGCGTCGAGCCGGGGCCCGAAGGGCTAGCGTTCAGTCAGCTCGTCGCCTGGTATGGGCGGTACGGCTTCGATCCTGTACGGGACAAGAAGACGGGCCAGCTTGACCCGGAGGTGATGGCGCGGTTGCCTCAGGCCTCGATGTAGAAGATCGTGATCTCCCCGCCGTAGACGTGCTCAACGGACGTGGCGTCGGGGTAGTACCGGGGCGAGGAAATCTCAGCCACATCGAGCACCTGGGCGTTGCCCAGCACCTTGCCCGGCAGGTCTTCAAGGAAGTGCTCCCGGCAGAGGTAGGCCAGGCTGGCAGCTTGAGCGCGGTCCTGGTGGTACACGTCGAACTCGACATCGGCCCGGTCCATGCGGTCACGGACCATACGGAAGCCACCCGAGTGGCCGAGGTAGATCGTGGTGTCGCCAGCCTGGCGACCCACCAGGTCGCCGGTCGGTGAGCTCGCGGGGATGTCGGGTAGCGAGTTGAGGTACTGCCAGAGCAGGCCAACCGGATCGACCTTCACGCGATCCTCGCCTTCTCCAAGGCGTCCTTCAGGAAGAGCCTCCCGGGATGGCGTCGGCCGGCCCGATCGGTCCAGCCGAACTCTTGGAGCAGGGCGTGACGGACTCGGGGATCCGGCTCGATGACGACGTTGCCGGTCCACCCAGACGGGGTGTCCTCAACCCAGCCTTCGATGTTCTTCTTGATCTGGTTCCAGTTGTCCTTCGTGGCACTGGACCGAGGGGCGCTCTTGATGGCCAGCTCGGTGATGTCAGCGGTGTGGAACTCGACCAGCTTCAGGGCCTCAGGAGAGCGGAGAACCTCAGCCTCCCAAACCGTGTTCATCCGGAGAGTGAACTTGGTCATCAGCGCCTCACCCTTCCTGCTCTGATGAGAATGTGTGCGAGCGAGCCATGAGGCCAGTGCCCTGGCTCGTTGTCGACCTCGTACGTGATGCCGCCTGCCTTGATCCGATCCATCGAGTCCACGACGGCCGTGAGCGGCAGGTAGATGGTGACGCGGTCCTGGGTGGTCTCTCTCTCGGCCTTCCCGTGGTGCAGACGGATATGAGCCGGCTGGATGGACGCCAGGCCGGCCCAGACCTTGACCGCGTTGCCCCAGTCACGCCGCTTGGTGTAGGCATCCGCAATCATCGGTGCGCGATAGACCTCAACCGGGTCGGTAAAGTGACGGAGCATCGGACCACCTCCCGTCCGTCCGGCGAAGGATGAGGGATCGGACTGTTCGGCGGTACCTGCCGAGCATGCTCCTGGCGGCTGGTGAGAGGCCCTGGGTCGAGGCAGCCGGCCCAAACTGAACCTCCAGGTCGCCGGTCTTCTCCGAGATGATCCCGGGGGCGATAGACATCCAGCGGATGACCTCCGAGCAGACCGCGGCCCTCACGGTGGCCGGCACGGTGGAGTACCCCCAGGAGCCGGTGATGGTCACTGCCAGGCCATCCCATCCGAGATCCCGCCAGAGAGTCTGAGCCACCAAGGTCCACTCGGTTGCCGGGAGTTCGGTGCCATCGAGCGCAACCGAGGTCACCGTCAGGCCGATCGTGTAGCGGAACGGAATGTCCAACTGGCGGTCCAGGCCCCCGGGAAGAACGAATGATTCATTCGTGTGTTGGGTGAAGTCCCGGTCGCAGTAGTCCTCGACAAGCGCACTGGCGTCCTCCAGGAACGCCACCACCCGCGGCCTCTCCTCGTCCAGGATGGGCCGCCCAAGGCGGGCGGCCACGTCCTCAACGGTTGCGAGAAGCATCGGATCAGCTACCAGCCGGGGCGGTGGCGACAGGGGCGTTGTGGGCAGCCAGCGCCGCTTCGACGTTTCGAGCAACCACCAGCTGCTCGGGTCGGATGACCTTGGCGTCGTAGATCACGCGCGACTTGATCGCGTCGGTGAAGGACTGCTGGGGCTTGTACGCCTCCATCTGCGCGAAGGGGATGACAACGCTGGTCGCGGCGGTGGAACCCATGAAGAGGTCCACGGCCTCGAACTTCTGGTTGCCCTTCTTGATCAAGGGGTTGTTCGGCCGGGTGTGCGAGCCAAGGGTGTTGGCGACCATGACCGGAACACCCAGGATGGTGCCGATGGCGGAGGCACCGTTCGGGATCACCGGGGTTCCACCGTAGACCTGGGCCGAGATGAACTTGGGGTCACGCAGCAGGGCGGAGCGCATGCGAGGGGAGATGAACAAAAACCGATCCGCAGGGGCGGACTTGATGTCCAGGTTCTCCAGCATCGCGACCACGTAGTCGTAGACCGACAGAGGGTTCTTCGCAGCAACCCTGGTGACGTTGTCGCCAGTTGGGGCGTCGGTGATCTCGTCGATCTGGCCGTGCAGGGCAGACAGGCCGGTAACAGCGGCGTTCGGGTCGGCGGTGCCGTTGAGGTCCTTGCCGCTCACAGCGGCGAGGAGGGTCAGGGCAACCAGCTCATCCAGCTTGATGGCCATGGCGCGGGCGCGCTGGGCAATCAGGTTCGACATGAGGTCGATGCCCTGCTTGGTCTGGAGCTGGTGGAGCGCGTCCACCTCGATGTTGAAGCTGGAGCCCTTGGCAACGCGCATGTCGATGTACTGGAGGCTCGCGTGGTCGGCGGTGCCGATGGTGCCGTACGCCGGAACAAGGCCCTTGTCCTGGACCTGGTCGTTGACGAAGTGCGGGATGTGGACGACATCGCCCTCTCGCCGGAACTCGCCCTCATACTGGCGGTTGGTGAACTTGGATGAGGCGAGCACCAGTTCCTCTTCGAGATCCTGAAGAAGCTCAGCCGTCCAGATCTCGGGGATGAAGACATTGCCTGAGTTGGCCTGGTAGCCGGTACCGGCCTTAGTCTGAAAACCAGCCATGCATTACCTCACAGGTAGATCAGATTTCACCCCTGAGAAGCGCGTCCAGCTTGCCCGCCTTACGGGCAGCGTTGATCTCGCTCGGGGTCATACGGGAAAGGTCGTCTCGGGTGAGCTGGCCAGCAGTCGGCGAGCCCTGGCGACCGAGGCCGATGTCCTGGCGGAAGGCAGGGGCAGCGGCTGGCTTGGGAAGGGACGACACGAATGCGGAGACTGCGGTGGTATCCACCGAGCCGTCGGATCCGAGGAATCGGGTCATGTTGAGAAAGTCCGCTGACGGAAGCTCCACACCAGCGGAGGCGGCCTGGGCGCGAAGCTCAGCCTCAGCGAGCCGAGTGCCGACCTCGGCAAACGCGGCAGTACGCGCCTCGGCCTTTGCGGCCTCGATTGCCTTCTCTGCCTCGCTCATGGATGCCTGGCGGAGCTGGTCAAGCTCAGCCGAGGCGTCCTTGAATCGGCCCTCGTTCTTGCGGCTCAGCGACTTCCACTTCTCAACTTCGGCCTGAAGGGCTGCAACATCCGGTGAGCTGGAGGTCGAGTTGCTCGAAGTCGGGTCGGTGGAAGGGGTGTTCTGGTCGTCCATGTGATTCACCATTTCGGCCAAATAGAAAGGGCCCGCATTTCGCGAACCGTCGGGAAGTTCAGCTGTTCAGTTGTCAGGCGCTCTTGCGGGCCTGGTTTCCGTGGTTGCCCTGCGGCGGCTTGCTGGCCGCCTTCTGCGCGGCCGGCGAGGCAGTGCCAGCAGCCTGGATGGTCGGGGAAGCTTCAGCCGGGTTGGCGCCTGCAACCGGATCCTGGATCGGCATCGGGTACTTCTTCGCCAACTCCATTGCGGACTTGGCGTCGTCCTCGCGCATCTGCTTGAAGCGCTCAAGCTGTTGCGGGGTGTATCCCGCATCGGAGAGGAGCTGGTCCCTCGGAACGCCGATCATCTGCAGCTTGAGGAGGGCGTCCATGTGTTGTGCCTCGGTCCGGTTCTCCGGGTCACGCCAGATCGTCTCTGCTGCCCAGGCTTCAGAACGCGGGTCTCCAAGTACCTTGAAGCAGAGACGCATCACCGCTTCCCACGCCTCGCCGAAGTGCAACATCCTCTCCCTGGTCTTGGCGATCAGACCCGCTTCGGCAGCGGTGATCGACTCGCCAGAAGGAACCGTGCCGCCGTTCAGGAAGTAGTGGAACGGGATCCTGGAGATCGAGGCCATGTGCTGTACCAGCATCTCGACCAGCGATACGTAGTTGCCAAGGTCTGCGGCCTCGAACTGCCCGAACTTCGCGTTGGGATCCTCGGCCTGGAGAAGCTTGTCCACCGCCACCTTGAACGGCTCGATCGGGTTGCCCTGGTCGTCTTCCACAATCTCCAGGCCGGTGACGTACCGCTGCGGCCATGCCGCGTACTCCGACGCCACCAGGGCGTCAGCAACCGTCTTGTTGATCGCGTCCTGGATGGGGATGACCACGTGCAGATCGGACACCGGATCGCGCAGAAGGCGTGAGCGGTTCGAGACAGGAACGACGGGGACCACACCGAGCGGGTTGGGCGACCTCGTGGGGCTCTCCCAGCTGAAGGTTCCCTTGGCGAAGGTGTACACCGCGTCTGGGAGCCACAGCGTGACCCATTCCCGGCCCCAGTCGTCTATGTAGAACTTCGCTGCGGCGTCGAGCTGGCGCCGGCTGCCGGGAACGTACTGCACGATGACGTTCTCGGCGGACTCCATCGTGATGGTGGGCCGGCCGTCCTTGTCAGCCCAGACCACGGCGTAAGAGACACCCTGGATCATCGCGTCCAGGTGGGCGGCGTTCGACTCGGCGTCCATGAAGTTGCGCTGCCAGATGTCGCGAGCGTCCTTGTCGGCGTCCGGCTCGTCCGTCATCCTGAAGCCGTCGATGGACATGCGCTCGTTGACCGAATCCACGATCAGGCCACAGAAGTTGTCCCGCCATGTCTCGAAGACCCGGTTGAACTGGTCGAAGTGCCGCCCCTGGCTGAACATCAGGCGCTGTTGCTGGCCGTCGTAGTAGTCGCCGTAGATCCGGTAGGTCAGCCGTCGGCGGCCGAGCTTGGCATAGAGCCAGTCGATCCATTGCTCTGGAGTGTCCGGAGCGATGCCCGTAGGCGCATCAGTCGATGAAGCGATCAAAATCCAACCACCCTAGTGCCGCATCAGGCAACGTTCGCCCTGTTCACGACCTCGCGTAGGCGTTCGTCCTGGGCGTGCTTGTTTCGCCAGATGATGTAGCGGCGGAT
>NZ_JBVIMH010000053.1:0-27601 GCF_055579945.1 Kitasatospora sp. NPDC032150
GACTTTCTTCGCCGATCGTTGATCTACAGGTGTCCCGTTGCCTTGTTCAAGCCCCTTGACCTGCGCACTCATGCCATAACGCAGCGGCGTTGCCGTCTCCACCCAGCGCGGATCACACCGGTCCAGGACACTCTTCGCCAACGCCGTGGTCGCCAGAGCGGCTTCGCCGCCGCTTTCCAGTCCCGCGACCCATCGCCCGATGGTGCGGACCGACACGCCGAGCTCGTCCGCCTTGGTCTGATAGCGGACCATCTTCGGCAGCGCCGGATCGTAGCCGGGACGCGGCTCGCCCTCGCGGGCCAGCCCACGGCTGCCCGACCGGTAGCCATAGAGGACTTCTCGGACGTGCTCGGCCCTCTCCAGCAGGCGCCGCCGCTCCTCCAGACCCAGCTGGGACAGCACAACGGAGGCCAGGTCCATGTCGTCCGCCGACGACGGCCCCGGCCCGTCAGGCACGAACTGCACCCGGTCGGAGAACAGCAGTTCCTTGACCGAGACCCGCACCAACCGGCCAAGCCTGTCCTTCAGGACGACCTCGTTGCCGGCCGTCGTCGCCGCAGTCTCGACGACTTCGACCAGTTCGCCGTCGTAGAGCATCCGGGTGCCGACTCCCAGCCTCACGGCCCCGGAGTTCACGGCCGCCGCCGCAGAACATGCGCCGACCCAAGCGGACTGTCCAGGTCCGTGGTCAGCCACCCCGACCAGAGCAGATGGAACACCGCCGAGCGCACCGCGCCGGGCGCGAAGGCCGGGACCGAGGTAAACGCCTCGGCCAGGGTCGCGCCGTCCAGATCGGCCAGCCGAAGTGCGGCCAGGATCATCGGGTCGAACAGCCAGGCCCGGCCATAGCCGGCCAGGAAACGCAGGTTCTCCAACCGCTCCACCGCTGGCTCGCTCCACACCTGGTAGCCCCAACCGCGCGACTCGACGACAAGTCGACTCCACCCGACGGTGCTCGCGGCCCGCACCATCTGACGCAGGCTCGCGCGCGCCCCCTCCAGGTCCTCCACCGCCTCGGCGAGCGCCTCCTGAAGCTCTCGCTTCTCGCTCTCCCAGGCGCTCTTCTCGGCTCGCAACTCGTCTGTTTGGTTGGTCAGTTCGTTGACACGGGCCCACTAGCTCTCCGGCGCCGACCTGGTCGAGCTGCTGTCCCAAGTTCCGCCGGACGAGGTCCTTGAGTGTGTCCCGCTCCTGACGCAGGGCCGCGATCTCGTGCCGAGCCATCTCCAGATCCGTGCGCAACGACGCCGTGCTCACCGGTCGTCCGACCCCAGGTTGCGCAGGGCGCGCGGCTTGGCGGTCGCGAGCGGCCTCGATGTGCTCGCGGACGCCCTCCGCATAGACCAGCCAGTTGGACACCCCCGCGGTCTTGGCGACCGAAGCGAAGGTGACCGGCTCGCCGTTGGCGACCAGCTCCTGCAGCACCGCCAGCACCCTCGTGCGCTTGTCCCGGCTGTCGCTCCGCCGCGATTCACGCAGAACGTCGGCTGGTGTCCGCTTCCCACTCACAGGCCCTCCTCGGAGCGTCGCACGACGGTCAGCGGCAGCAGCGTGCGGCCGTTCGCGGCCCGGATCTTGCGCAGGGTCCTGCTCGCTTCCTCGATCTCGGCCCGCTCCTGGTCGGTCAAGTCTTCCGTCCGCCACTTCATGTTCGCCCCGTGGAGTGACCAGACCTCCGGCGTGATCCCTAAGGACACCAGATGAGTCAGTCCAACCTGTTCCCCTCGCTCGCGAGCTGGATGGCCGCCGCCCCGGCCGCCCACCCGCTGCGGAAGCTGTTCGACACGGCGGAGGAGAACGATCACCCGACCAGCTACCGCAGGACCATCCTGCAGGCGTTCGACGAGATCATCGCAACGCTGGAGGAGGCTCAGCCGCTGCGGCTGCGCGCGGTGGTGGCGTGCATCTCCCACACCAGGATCTCGGCCGGTTCGACCGCGGTGACCTTCTGCCCGCCCGTCGCGGTGAAGCGCACGGCGTCGCCGGCACTCAGCGGGCCGACGCCTTCCAGCGCGGCCTCGCCGCGGGGGACGTAGAGGTGCACGAAGGGGGCGTCGGGCAACTCGACGCTCTGGCCGGGCTGCAGTCGGGCGACGTGCAGCGCCGCGTAGCGGTTCTTGATGCGGATGGCGCAGGCGCCGTCGTGCCTGTCCATCCCGGAGGCGACCGGGACCAGGCTGCCGGACATCAGCTCGTGCTCGATCTCGAGCTGTTCGTAGCCCGGTACGATCCCGACCTCGTCGGGAACGACCCACATCTGGATGAAGTGGACCGGGTCGGTGTGGGCATCGCCGCCGTTGAGGCGCCAGGAGTCGTTCTTCTCCGAGTGCAGGATGCCGGTGCCGGCGCTCATGCGCTGCGCGAGTCCGGGATAGATCACGCCGGAGTGACCGGTGGAATCCTGGTGCACCAGCGATCCCTGCATCACCCAGGTGACGATCTCCATGTCGCGGTGAGGGTGGGTCTCGAACCCGGCGCCCGGGCGGACGATGTCGTCGTTGTTGACGAGCAACAGTCCGTGGTGGGTGTTGGCGGGGTCGAAGTGCCCACCGAAGGAGAAGGAGTGCTTGGAGTCCAGCCAGTCGATCTTCGTCGCGAAGCGATCGCCGGCGCGGCGGACGTCGATCTGGGGGCTGATCTTGGTGGTGCTCACTGAGGTCATCCTTTCAGGTGCCCGGGTGAGTGGGCCTCGACCACTCCAGCTTAATTGATCCTTCAACTATTCCTTGCGCAATCCGGTGCACCAGGACGGCTCGCGAACCATGGGCAGCACGTGCCTGCGCTGTGCGGTTGGTGCCTCCGGTATGCGACTGGCGCCTCCGGCGTCACTTGGCGTGGGCCCTGCTCGGGTTCGCGCTGCGCAGACGAGAGCGCAGGGCTACCAGGAGTGCGGCGACGACGGCCCATGCGGTCAGGGTGACGAGCGGGCCGGCGAGGTGGGCGGCGTGGAAGTAGCTGAGGTCGGTGATGGCCCGGACGGCGGCACCCGGCGGCAGCAGGGCGGAGACGGCGTGGGCGGCGGGGGGCAGGAGGTCGGCCCCGATGGTGGCTCCGCTGGTGGAGTTGCCGACGGTGAGCAGGAGCAGGGTGGCGGCGGGGATGCCGATGGGGCCGAGGTAGGCGCCCAGGAGCTTGGTGGTGAAGGCGGCGGCCGCGGCCAGCAGGGTGAGGGTGAAGCACAGCGGGGCGAAGGGTGCGGGTACGACCTTCAGGATGGGGCTGGCAATGGCGGTGGCGACGATGCCGATGGCCACGGAGACGCCGGAGATCAGCCAGAACCGGTGGCGCAGGTGCAGCAGACCGGCCAGGCCGAGGGCGTTCTGTGCGAGGACGAATCCGGCCAGGGTCACGCCGAATGCCAGGTAAAAGCCGGCCAGGCCGCGGGCGTCGAAGCGGGCCAGGGGCACGACGTCCGTGGTGGTGACCTGCTTGCCCGCGCTGTTGGCGTAGGCGCCGACCAGGTTCTTCGCGGCCGTGGTGGTGGATAGGCCATCGGCTCCGGCCACCTCCAGGTGCAGTCGACCGTCGGGGGTGCTGCTGAGCGCGGCCGAGTCGTCGTGCTGCGCCAGGGCGCGGCGCGCGGCCGCGGCGTCCGTGGCCGGGTGTACGTCGACACTGTCGCCGAGCGCCTGGCGGAGCTGGCCGGCGAGTTGCTGCCCGGTGACCGCGATGGGCATCCGGTGGGGTTGGGGGTTGCGCTGCAGGCCGAGGTAGCAGCCGAGGAATGCCGCCACCACGACCAGAGCGATCACGGCTGGTTGGAGCCAGGTCCGCACGGCCGGCCGGTTCCGGTGGGTCGGGCTGGGTGGCGGCGGGAGCTCGGCGGCCGTCGCGGCGGGCGTCTGCTCCTGCCCGGGAGCGGATCCTATGGGGCTTTGCATCAGGGGTCTTTCCGTTGGAGGGGGCGTGAGGGTGCCGGGTGGCTCTCCGGCCGCGGCTGGGTCGGCGGCGAGGTTCTGCTGGGCGCGCGCCACCATATAGATCATGACCGTAATCTAAAACGAGAGTACGATAAATGTCGGCTGTCATCCAAACGAGGAGGTGCTTATGGGCCGTGTGTCGCAGGCGCAGGCGCAGGAGAACCGCAAGCGGGTCGTGGTGGCGGCCTCGCGGTTGTTCCGCAAGCAGGGCACGAGCGTGAGCGTCGCCGATCTGATGAAGACGGTCGGCCTGACCCATGGCGGCTTCTACAAGCAGTTCGCCTCGAAGGAGGCGCTGATCGATGAGGCGATCGGGCACGCATTCGGCGAACTGGCCGAGCGGCGCGCCGAAGCGCTCGAAGACCACCGTGGTCGGCGCGAGGAGGCCCAGCAGGCCGTGATCGACGGGTATCTGTCCGCCCGGCACCGGGATGAGCCGGCCGTGGGCTGTCCCGCCGCGGCGCTCGCCGCCGACATGGCCCATGAGGCCGGCGGCCGGGAGGCCCACCACACTTACGCCGAGGGGGTGGCGGACTTCGCCGAGTGGCTCGCCACCGACGGCGAGGACGGCATCGCCCGGCTGTGCACGATGCTCGGCGCGGTCGTGTTGGCCCGCGCCACCAAGGACTCGCCACTGTCCGACGAGATCCTCGCGGCTGCCCGCGCGGCGCTGGCGACGGCCGGCTGACCCGGAGCGGGTCTACCGCCGATGGCAGCTGCCCTGCCACGGCGCGCCAGGCCCGCCCGGCCGGACCCCCTCGCACGGCGGAACTGGCTGGACCTTCTGCGGGGCTAATGGTGCCGCTTGGTCTCGGCTCGGGATGCTCTGGGCATCTTCGGGCGTCTTCGCGCTGCCTTCCTCCCGGCCCGTGCCCGTGGCGGATCGGGATGACTGCCGCGCCACGGGGTACCTGCCTCAGACTTTTAGATGATGATAGTCATCTAAAGCGTAAGGGTCGAACGACCGAGAAGGAGGCGCAGCATGACTGCGCTCGAAGGCTCCGTGGTGTTGGTGACCGGCGGTCAGCGCGGTCTCGGCAGGGCGTTCACCGAAGCGGTGCTGCGGCGCGGCGCCGTGAAGGTCTACGCGACGGCGCGCAAGCCCCGCCCGAGCGAGGACCCGCGGATCGAGGCGGTGCCGCTCGACGTGACCGATCCGGCGGCCGTCACGGCGCTGGCGGAGCGGGCCGGGGACGTCACCGTCGTGATCAACAACGCGGGCGTTCTGCATCCCTCGTCGCTGCTGCAGGCGGACATGGCCGACGTGCGGGCCACCTTCGAGACGAACGTGTTCGGAGCCCTGCGGGTGGCCCGCGCCTTCGCGCCGGTACTGGCGCGGAACGGCGGTGGGGCTCTGGTCGACATCCACTCGGTGCTCTCCTGGGGCGCCGGGGGGACTGTACAACTAGGCCGTGTGTCGAAAGTGGATCTTGAGGCGGTGCATGATCACCGTTCATGGGGCGGGGAGATCTCACGGACAAGCAGTGGGCGGCGCTGGAGCCGTTGCTGCCGAAGGGCGTGAAGGCAGGTCGACCGCTTGTCTGGTCTCGGCGGCAGTTGATCGACGGCATACGGTTCCGGGTCCGGACCGGTGTTCCATGGCGGGACGTACCCGTCGAGTACGGGCCGTGGGGCCGGATCTACGACCTGTTCCGCCGGTGGCAACGGGATGGCACCTGGCACCGGGTCCTCACCCAGCTTCAGTCCCTGGCTGACGCGAAGGGTGCGATCACGTGGGACCTGAGCGTCGACTCCACGATGTGCCGTGCCCATCAGCATGCGGCCGGGGCCCGGAAGCGGGGTGATCTGCAGAAGGAGTCACCGGGTGGTGTCTTTGCCGAGCCTGGTGATCACGGGCTGGGGCGTTCGCGCGGCGGGTTCACCACCAAGCTGCACCTGGCCGTCGAGCAGGGGCAGAAGCCCATGTCGATCGTGGTGACGGCCGGGCAGCGTGGAGACTCGCCGCAGTTCGAACCGGTACTGGAGAAGGTTCGCGTGCCCCGCATCGGACCGGGCCGGCCACGCGTCCGCCCCGATCGCGTGCGGGCCGACAAGGCGTACGCCTCCCGCAGAAACCGCGCCTACCTGCGCCGACGTGGCATTCGCTGCACCATCCCGGGCAAGGCCGACCAGGCTCGCAACCGCAAGAGACTCGGCGCTCGCGGCGGCCGGCCGCCCAAGTTCGACGCCGAGGACTACAAGGCTCGGCATGCGGTCGAATGTGGCATCAATCGTCTCAAAAGGCATCGCGCCGGGGCCGCGAGATACGACAAGCTCGCGGTCCGCTATGAGGCGACCGTCCTCGTCGCGGCCATCAACGAGTGGCTGTGACCACAAACCCGCACCGCCTTTTCGTTAATCCGTTGCCCAGGGGTCCGGCGGCCAGCTAGGTTCGCCCAGCCGCCCGCATCGGTGCAGGCCGGCGCTGTCGACCAGGAGGTGTGGAGCACATGCGCACGAGTGCCCAGGAGTTGAGCTCGCGTACTGACCCTTGCCACCTCCTCTCGACGGAGACACCTTGTCCCTTCGCATCACCCCACTGACCGACCCCGCTCACGGGCCGCACGGCCGGCGTCTCGCCTGGCTGGCCTCGGACGCGGACTCCATCCCTGCCGGGACCGCCTTCTTGCGCCTGCTCGACGGCGGACAAGAGCACCTCGCCGAGCTCGACCTCCGCGTTCATCCCGCGGAGCGCCGCAAGGGCGTCGGCTCCCGGCTCCTCGACACCGCCGTGGCCACCGCCCGGGACAACGCCCGACGCCGCGTCGTAGCGCAGGCCGAAGCCGGATCGCCCGGCGACCACTTCCTGGCGGCACGCGGCTTCCGGAAGGTCCTCACCTTCAGGTACACCCGCCTGGCGATGGCCGACGTGGACACCACCGTCCTCGCCGGAATCGTCGAGCGTCCGCACCCCGGCTACCGGCTGACGTCATGGCAGGGAACCGTCCCCGACGACCTCGCCCGGACGTTCGCCGCCTCACGCCGCGCCATGGACGACATGCCCATGGACGACGCCGAGTACGGCACCGTGGCCTGGGACGTGGACCGCGTGCGGGCCGCGGCGAAGGCCGTCGAACAGCGCGGCGACCACCTGCACACCGTCGTCGCCATCGACGCCTCAAACGGCTCGATCGCCGGGTTCACCGAACTCGTCATCCCCGGCAACGGCGCAGGTGACGGCCAGCACTACGGCACGGGCGTGCTGCCCCAGCACCGTGGTCACGGCCTCGGCCGATGGATGAAGGCCGAGTCGATCCGACAAGCCCATAGGGACTATCCGAACCTCGATGGCCTCCTGACCGACACCGCCGACAGCAACGCGCACATGCGACGGATCAACGACGGTCTCGGCTACACACCCACGCACACGACACACCAGCATCAGCTCGACCTCTAGCAGAGAGCGGACGGGCCGGACCGGGGCATCACCCCGCCCGGCCTGTCCGTGCTTTCGATACACGCCCTAGAGGAGACCCCGCACCACCCGACCGCGCTGACCGGACCTTACTGATACAGCCAGGGCTGGGACGGGGCAGTCCACCAACTGCGGGGCCTGGCCGACGACATGGAGCCCGGCCGCCACCGCCTGGTGGCGGCCGCCGTGTTCAGCTGAGCGTCGTCGGTGCCGTCCGCTACCGTTGACGGGCGGTCAGTGACCGTGGGCCCGGCTCGCCAGCCCGGCATCCGTCCGCCCGCCACCGCTGGCGCACCTGGTCCGGGTCGACCCAGCACCGTGCACTCCAACCCCCGGTCTCGGGACGGCGACCGCCGGGCGGCAGCGCGAACACCGCCAGCCCGCGCACCGCCAGGTCGACGGCCGCCACGGTGGTTGACACTAGGTCAGCAGACGCAGTGGTACTCATGGCCGGCACCGCACTCGCAGCAGTGGAAGCTGCACCCGGTGTGCCCGATACCCGCGTGGTGCCTTGGTTCCCGCCGTGCTCCCGGCGCTACGCGGTTCGGATGGCGTGGTCGCAGTGTGGGCAGGTGCGGCTGCGCAGTTCGGGTGGCCACCAGTGTTGGCTGGGTTCGCTTGGCTGCCATGTGTTTCTGACCATCTCAGCGGTGTCGAGGCCGCAGGCGGTGACCGGGCCGGGGGCGCTCGGCATGTCAGGATCGGACGCGGCCGCGTGCACCACCACGTGGGCCGAGCCGGGGTTCTCCAGGACGACGATGACGCTCACCATCCCAGCCTCAGCGCACCGCAGGTGGCCCGCATCCCGGCCCAGCCAGTGAGACCCGGGTTCCTATGCCGCGCCTGCCGGCACACCGTCGACGACGTGATTGAGCTGGGTACGGGCATCCACGCGGTCCTCGACAGGCAGAGCGGCCCACAACCCGTGCGCAGCCTGACGTTCGGCCTCCGCCAGCCGCCCGCTCTCGGCCAGCTGCTCCGCGTCCAAGCCTTGACGGGCAGCCTCCAAATCACTGTCTCCCGGATCAGCCGTTTCCCCCGATCACGAAGATCGAGGTTGAACAGGTGGAGCGGGAGCTTGGTTACGAGCTGCCGCTCCTGCTCCGCCGTATGATTTCGTCGGGTCATATCAGAGCCGCGGCTCCAGCGGCATTGAGAGCCAGCGTTGGGCCGTTCGGGGCGGGGACGTACTCGCTAGTGTCCGGTGATTTCCGGCGGGTTTGGGAGCCACTCCGACGAGTTTCGGAGCCACTGATCGGGTGATGTGGAGCGCGGCGGACGCTGGTCAGGCTTCGAGGAGCGCGGGGAGGTCAGCAGCCGCCCCAGGGACTCATGTCATGGCGCCCTCGTCCGACGTGACGCCCCGTCGTGTCGTCGGCCGGTCCGGCTCGTTGAACGGTTCGTGACCCCTGCGGAACCGGTTCCGCGGCGGCCAGCTTCGCGAGGTGCCGCACACTTTCTAAGACCGACCGGCAATAGGGAGCGTGGATCAAGGAGCGGGTCGAGAGCCGAGTCTGGGCGTGCATCGTGAGGAGAGCGCAGCGGCGCTGCGCGCGACGAGGGATGTGCGCCCAGGCGAGAGCTATCGGCACGCGACGCCGCGGGCCCTATTGCCGGTCGGTCTAAGTCGGGTGGTGGCGAGCTTCGGCCACACCCGCGGCAGCTTGGCTGAGTGCGGGATCCTGTGGATGGCGAGTGCACATGAGCTTCTCAGGCCACCTGCGCAACAGTACTTTTGGTCAAAGCATTTACATCCCTGGGCGGACGTCAATTGGGGTGCGGTCACCTTAGGTTCCTCGCATGATTGGAATTCGTCGCACTACTGCGGCGGCACCGCTGCTTGCGCTGCCGCTGTCCGTCGCCGCCTCCACCTCTGCGCTGGCCGCATCCCCGTCGCCGACTGTCTCGGCCACCTCGGTGGGGTCGGCCAGCTCGGCCACCGCGCGCGCCGCCCTCCACTTCGACCTCCCGCGCCCGACCGGTCCGAACGCTGTCGGGCGGCAGATCCTGCGCCTCGTCGACCAGGACAGGCCCGACCCGTGGGTTCCGTTGGCGGGTCCGCGCCAGCTGATGGTGTCGATGTACTACCCCGCCATCGCCGGCACGGGTGGCCCGGCCCCGTACATGACGTCCCAGGCGGCCAGGCTCATGCTGGACGGGAAACTGCCGGGCAACACCATCCCCGCCGAGGCGCTCGCCGGCGTCGGGACGTGGTCCAGGTCCGACGCGCTCCCGCGGCACGGCCGGTTCCCCCTGCTGCTGCTCTCTCCCGGCTTCAAATCACCGCGCACCGAACTGACCACCTTCGCCGAGGGCTTGGCCAGTCGCGGTTACGTCGTCGCGCTCGTCGACCACACCTACGAGAACACCGGGACGACGTTCCCCGACGGGCAGACACTCACCTGCGCGGCCATCTGTGACACGCCGCCCCCGGGCGGCCCCGCGGTCGTCGAGGCGAGCCGGGCGAAGGACATGTCCTTCGTCGTCGACCAGTTGACCGCCCACCCGCACCCCGCCTGGCGCTACGCCCACATGATCGACGTCCACCGGATCGGCATCGCCGGGCACTCAATGGGCGGCGCGACAGCCGTCCCAGCCCTGGCCACGGACCACCGGATCAGGGCCGGGGTCGACCTGGACGGCACCATGCACTACCACGTCCCCGCCGGCGGACTCGGCGGCAAGCCGTTCATGATGATCGGCCACCCGCTGCCCGCCGGGCAGGAGGATGACACCTGGACGGATGCCTGGGCCAAGCTCGACGGCTGGAAGCGCTGGCTGACCATCGCGGGCTCGAACCATGGGACGTTCACCGACGACAACCCGGGGGTTTCTTCGCGTTCTTCGTGGTGCTGGTGCTCTTCACACCGTGGCGGGCCTTGGGTGCTGCTCCTGGGCTTCGGCGATCGCGCGTTCCAGGATGGCGGTCAGGTCTGTGACGGGGCGGCCGGGTGGCAGAACGCGGGAAGCGGGGGCGTGCGGAGGCTCGATGCCGGCGAGGCGGGCTTCGACGACTTCCTCCAGGGCGCGGGCGTAGTCGTCGTGTTCGGTCTCGATCCGGAAGTCGGCGGTGACCGCCTCCATCAGCTGCCTGGCGAGCTGGACCTCTGTCGGGCTGAGCTCGACATCGTGCGGGGCGAGGTCCGTGGTGGGGCGGAGCTGGTCTGGCCACAGCAGGGTGTGGAGCGCGATGACGTTGCCGCCGTGCACCCTCAGCACGGCCAGACTCTCCTTGCTCCTCAGCGCCACGCGGGCGATGCCGACCTGGTCGGCATCGAGAATGGCCTGGCGCAGCAGCGCGTACGGTCGCTGCCCGGCATCCAGGCCCGGTCCCCCGCTGCGTCCCGCCCCCTGTTTGATGCCTACCCATCCTGAACTGCGGCGGATCGGGCCCTCAGGAGATAGCTGCGGCCGCGACCTGCGCCGATGGCCGGATCCCAAGCTGAACGAAAGTTGAACTAGAACAACAGTTCGAATACTTTGGAGGGGTGACCGGCGCAGTCCCTTTCTCCCGACGCCAGCACCCGGACCACCTGCCCGGGGATGCGGTGCAGGCGCCGCGCGAGCTGATGTCCGGCCTCGGGCGTAGCTGGGACACCGAGCCACGCTGGCGGTGGGTGGAGATCCGGATCAGCGGCCGGTGGCGGCCTGGCCGGGTGGAGCGGTGGCGCCTGCACCAGGGCTCGACCAGCTGGGTGGCGCTGGTGCGGTGGGGCCCGGACACGTTCGACTGGGCCTGGTACCTCTACGATCCGCGCCGGACCCCGGAGCCGGCTGCCTCGGCTGGGCCAGCGAGCTGGTGACGGGCGACAGCGCGGGTGCGGCGGCCGAGCTTGCGGACGCCCTGGATGCCTTCGCCCACCAAGCCGGGGCGTCCGGCAGCAGCGACGTCTGGGTGACCATCGGCACCCCGCATGACATCGAACAACGCACCATCCAGCTGCCGGTCGACCTGGTCGACTGGGTCTCGGAGATGGTCCGCGACGCCGCCCGGGAGTTGGAGCTCGGCCTCGCCGCCGACCGCGACGACACCGGGAGCTGGTGGGACGGACTGTAAAGGCGAGTTGGGCCCAGTCACTATCGCGGTGGCCGGGCGCCCGATTCGGCGTTCCGGCAGACTCTGGCGCGGCCGGTGGCGTCGCGCAGCCGTGGCCCAAGCAGACAGCAGGGCCATGGGGCAGCCGGGCTAGCACTTCACCGGCCACCTCCATGACTCGGTGCCACTACGTGAAGAGCGGGACGACCCTCCCAGAACCGCGACGCAGAGAGTCAGCTTCGCCGAACGCGGCTCCGCCAAGCAGCAGGGCGCTCGGCAGGCTCTTACCGTCCACCAAGATCGCGACCTGGAACGCGGACTTTTACAACACCCGCCGTCGGCACAGCGCGGCCGGCGGCCTGCCACCGTCCAGACCGCCACGACGCTGATGCTGGCCGAGCCCGCCGTCGCCGTGCTCGCCGAACGTCTCCCTGCCGTCTCATCATGGTCCGGCTTCGCCATCCTCGCCGCAGGGCTGGCGTTCCTCGCTCTGGGCCGATCCTGACGCTGCGGTGGCCGGCCGCGCAGGAAGTCGGATCCGCCGACTTCCTGCGCATCTACCCGTTCTTCCGCGGACCTCTGCAGGCCGCGCCGTGGTGCGGCCCGGACTGGGGAGGGGGCTGCCAGCGCGCCGATGCCTGGCCGGGCCGTCATTGCCTGCTCGAACGGACCGGAGGTGGACGCGCAATAGGCTGCCCGTCCTGAGGCCTTCTGCGTCTTTCCGAGGATTCCGTGACCGACAACCACATTCTCCGTTCCCGTCCCATTCGCTCTTCTCCGACCTAAGGTGACACGAAGTCAGCGAAACACCCCAGATACCCTCGGGAGGAACGCCATGACACGAACAAGAACAAAAATCCACCCGCTGTCCGTGATATTCGCTGCCGTGCTGGCCGTACTGGCTGTGCTGCAACTCGTCACTGCGGCACCGTCCCTGGCCGCTGGTGCGGACGCGGCGGAGCGCAGGCAGGCGGACATCACGCTCCTGCTTGGCAAGGTGCCCGGTCTGACCATCCGGGAACAGCGGACGGTGGACGGCGGGGGTCGGCAGTACCTGATGGAGTTTCGGCAGTGGGTCGACCACGCCGACCACGCGAAGGGGACGTTCCAGCAGCGGCTCAACCTGGTGCACCGCTCGCTCTCCGCGCCGACGGTGCTCTACTCCACCGGGTACGAGCTCGACGAGACCCCGGCGCGGAGCGAGCCAGCCACACTGCTGGACGGCAACGAGCTGAAGATCGAGCACCGGTTCTTCGCGTCCTCGACGCCGGCCCCGCCCGACTGGGGCACGCTCACCATCAGGCAGTCGGCGGACGACTACCACGCCGTGGTGTCAGCGCTGAAGCGCGTGTACCGGGGGAACTGGATCAGCACCGGGTGGAGCAAGGGCGGAATGGCGTCCGTCTACTACCGGCGCTTCTACCCGCAGGACGTGGCGGGCACGGTTGCGTACGTGGCGCCGAACAACGTGGACGGCGTTGACAACGGCGCCTACGACCGGTTCCTGGCCACCGTCGGGGAGCCGGCGTGCCGGGGCGGGGTGGAGCGGGTGAGCCGCCAGCTACTGCAGCACCGGGAGGAGTTGGCGGCCCGGCTGGATGCCTGGGCGCGGGCCGGGTCGTACACGTTCACGCGGACGTTTGCCACCACCGACCGGGCGGTGGAGTACCTGGCTATGGAGTCGGTGTTCTCTTTCTGGATGCTGTGGGGCGACGAACGGTGCGGCCTGGTGCCAGTGTCGAACGCCACCGTCGACACCCTGTGGGGCTGGCTGAACTTCAGCCTCGACGGACTGGACGGCTACACCGACCAGCGGATCTCGGCGCACGTCGGCTACTACTACCAGGCGGCCACCCAACTCGGCAGCCCAGCACCGTCGTTTGCGTGGCTTGCGGACCTCCGCCGCTACCCGGACGTGGACCGGATCCGGAACTTCCTGCCACCCGAGCTGCGGGACCGGCCCTTCGACGCCGACGCGATGCGCGACGTCCAGGGTTGGATCAACCACGGCGGCGAGCGGCTGATGTTCGTCTACGGGCAGCGGGACCCGTGGGGCGCCAAGAGGTTCGCGGTGGGCGAGTGCACCCGGGACTCGGCCGTGCTCACCGCGCCTGGCGCCACCCACGGCACGACCTCGCTCGCCGCGCTGCCGGCGCCCGACGCGGCCAGGGCCAAGGCGATGCTGGCCCGTTGGGGCGGCCGTAAAACACTGCGTTAACGCGCCAAACGGGATTGGTCCATTGTCAGAAGCGGCATATGGCGCTTCTCTCAACTGCCTTTACAGGGGCGTTGACGCGTTGATTCGAGTGCGTCCGTCGACTTAGCTTTCCGATGTCCGGCAGCAGCATTCACACGTCCCTTCTTTCGAAAGGAACAGCATCATGTCTGCAACCACCACCGTCGCCGACCCCTTCGTGCTCGACGTCAAGGTGACCGCCCAGGGCGAGACCGCAGCCGAGCCGTGGCCGACCGCCACCTGCCTCGGCTGCACCAGCCGTTGCCCCTCGGTCAAGGCCAGCTGCACCGTGCTCAGCTGCATGACGCAGTGCCCGATCGGCTGCTGATACCGATGAGAAGGTGCCGGCCGTCCCCGGGGACGGCCGGCACCCGCGTTTGACGTCCGGAACACGCACCAGAGAACGGGTGGCCATGTCGAACCTTTGGAACTCCGCAGCTCCCCCTGACCTGTCGGCCGCGGCGCTCGCCAGGGCCACCCTGATCGGGGAGCGCCTCTCCCAGGAGGAGCTGGTTGCCGAGTCAGTGGAGCGGGCCGCCGCCATGGCCCGAAACCCCTTCGAGTGGGGAGGTGCGTCCCTCGGCAAGGGGCACACCGGCGTGGCCCTGCTCCAACTCGCCCTGGCAAAGCATGCGGAGAGCGCGCAGATCGACGGGAGCCCGGAGAATGAGGAGGGGGCGCACCAGGGGTGGCTCGCCCGGGCGCAGGCCCAGCTCGGCGGCGCGGTCGGCAGCACCCACACCCATCCGCTCACCACCACCTCGCTGTTGCTGGGCAGTTCGGGCCTGGCCCTGGCAGTCGAGGAGTTCCGGCAAACCGATGACCGCTACGCGCCGAGCGCCCGCCGACTGTGGCAGCAGGTGGCCGAGCAGGTTCGTGGATACAACTGGCCGGTAAGCGAACGTAGTTACGCCGCCACCGACTACGACGTGATCTCCGGCGCGGCGGGCGTGCTCGGAGCACTGATCTCCGCCCCCGAGGCGCTCTCCAAACACCGGGAGACCGTCGACATCCTGGTGCGATACCTCCTGGACACGGTCGGCGGCTCGGACAGGGACCTGGCCTGCCGGATCATGCCCGAGCAGTTCCCGCTGGAGGAGTACCGCGAGCAGTATCCCTTCGGCTACTACAACACCGGGCTCTCCCACGGCATCCCCGGCATACTATCGGCGCTCGCCACCGCCTACCGGACCGGCTGCGACGGTCCCGTGGTCCGCGCCGCGCTGAGTCGGCTGGCGGACCGGCTGCTCGACTGGTCAACGCCGGACCACTTCGGGCCGGATTGGCCTGCCGGGGTGCCGCTTACCGAGGACGGCGCAGCGGACCCGGTCGAGGCCGTCCCGACCCGCACCGCCTGGTGCTACGGCACCCCCGGGGTCGCCGTCGCCCTGTTCCAGGCCGGCACGGCACTGGGCGACACCGCCCTGCTGTCGGCCGCCGTCGACGCCCACGGTGCCGCGATGGCCCGCGTCCGGGCCGTGCCCGAGTCCGTCTCCTCGCCGACGATCTGCCACGGTGTGGCCGGCCTGCTCTGCACAGCCGTCTTCTTCGCGGAGCAGACGCACACACAGCAGACCAGCGAGAAGCAGACGAGTACAGCACGACCCGGCAACCCGGCGGCCCAGGACGACGTCAACTGGCTCACCAAACAGCTGCTCGCCCAGTGCGACCCGGCGCACCCGCTTGTCGTCCGGGACGAGGAGTCGACGGGCAACTTCGTCGACGACCCGTGCTTCCTGACCGGCGCCGCCGGCGTAGGCCTGGCCTTGCTGGCGGCCAGCGGTGGCGGCCGGCAACTGTGGTGGAACGGCCTGATGCTCCATGGCTGAGGAGCGAAGCAAGGCGGCGGCCGAGGAACGAGGAAGGACGACGATGGTGGCACAAGGCCTTTACGAGCCAGCCGGGTTCGCCCTGCTGCGGGCGCCGATGCAGAGCATGGCGACCTTCACGGAACTGAACGACGGCCGGGACCGAATCCTGGAGATCGCCGCCCGGCCCGAGGTACGGGAGGCCCTACAGATCGCCAGCCCCGACCTGGCGCGGGCGCTGGACCGGTACGAGGCGGGCGGGGCCGACAGCGAGCGCCGGACCGAGCGGTTGCTGTCCGGTCTGGCGCGCTACATCGGCCGGATGAGCAGCCGACCCACACCGTTCGGTGCGTTCGCGGGCGTCGCCCTCATACCGCTGTCCGAGTCGACCAGTACCGTCCTTTCCCCGGCCGAGGCCGTCACCCAGACCCGCTCGGATATGCGGTGGCTGATGGACCGCCTTAGCGCACTCGAGTCCGACCAGGGGCTGATGGCCCGCTCGCGGCTCTTCTGGAACCCGCTGATCGCCGACCTGGACGACCGCTTTGTGCTCCCCTACGCGGACGTCTACGGCAAGAGCGACAACCGGGCGATCACCATCGCCGCCACGCCGATGCTACGCCGGATCGGCGTGCTCTGCGCGGAGCCCGTCCCGTTCGGCGAACTCGTCGACGCGCTCGTCGCCGAGACCGGGGAGCAGTACCGGGAGTCCGCGCGCAGCTTCCTCCTGATGCTGCACGAGTCCCGCTTCCTGCTGACCGACCTGAGGCCGCTGCGTACCGACTTCCGCCCTGAGACCCATCTGCACCGGCTGCTCGCCGAGCGCACCGGGCCAGGGGCCGCCGCCTGGGCGGACCTGCGGGACCTGCTCGACCGCAGCGACCGGGCCCGACCCGGGACGAGGTCCGGGCTGCTCCGACAGGCGGCGGAGCAGCAGCGGGAGATCCACAAGGACGCCACGGCCGTGCCGTTCCACGTGGACACCCGGCTCGGTGTGCGTGAGCCCTCGGTGAACCGGGCGATCGGGGTCGCCGCCGCTCTCGCCGTCGAGACGCTGATGCGGCTGGGCTGCCATCCCGTCCGGCAGGCGCACCTCGCGGAGTACCACGAGCGCTTCGTTGAGCGGTACGGCACCGACACCGAGGTGCCGGTGCTGGAACTGCTCGACGCCGCCGCAGGGTTGGGCGCGCCGGCGACATACACCCAGCCCGCCGCGCCGCGCAGTCCCCGTATCCCGCCGTACCCAGGCCGCCCCGACGCGCAGCAGCGCCACCTGGCCCGGCTTCTGGCCGACTGCCTGCGCTCGGGCAGCCGCACGCTGACCCTCTCGGACGAGGACGTGGACCGGATGACGGTCTGGGACCCGGCCTCGTCGGACGCACGCCCGCTGCCCGCCGTCGACCTCTTCTGCCAGGTGCAGGCGGCCTCCCCGGCTGCGATCGACGCGGGCGACTGGCGGCTCGTGGTGGCGGCCGACGGTGTCACCTTCGGCGGCCGCTCAGTGGGCCGCTTCGGCGGGGTGCTCGGCGCGGACGCGGTCGAGGAGCTGCGCCGTTACGTGGGCACCGCCCAGGAGCGCGGCGGCGACGCGATCCATGCCGAGGTGAACTACCAGCCGACCTTCGCGGTCGGGGCCAATGTGGCCACCCACCCGGCCACTCGCGCGTACGAGATCCTCGTCAACGCGCTGCCGACGGTGCCGCGGGAGCAACAGATCCCGCTGTCGGACCTCGTCGTCGGTGCCACCGCGAAGCGGTTCTACCTGCGCTCGCTGCGCCTGGGCCGGGAGGTAGTCGCGGAGCAGACCCACATGCTGGTCGGCACCACCGCGCCGAACGCCGCCCGGTTCGTTCTGGAGGCGTCCCAGGACGGCGTCGCGCTGCCGGTCGGCTTCCAGTGGCACGACCTGGACACCCTTCCGTTCCTGCCCCGGGTGTGCCGGGGCAACGTGGTGCTCCGCTCGGCGCAGTGGAACCTGCGGCCTGGTGAGCTGGTGGCCGGTCCGGACGACCACGACGGCGAGCGCTTCGACGCCGCCCTGGCGACGCTGCGCGAACGCTGGGGAATCGACCGGTACGTCTACGTCGTCCAGCTCGACAACCGCCTGCTGCTCGACCTGGACAGCGCCCTCGGCCGGCAGCAGCTGCACCGGGAAGCCCTGTCGGCGCTGCGGGACGGCTCGCCCGCTTTCCTGGAATTGCACGAGATGCTGCCCGGGACGGCCGACCTGTGGCTGCGGGACACCGAAGGCCGCTCCTACGTCAGCGAGTTGGTGGTGCCGGTGGTGGTGCGGGCAGAGGCCGGCACCGCGCCGGACGTGCCGCGCACCCCGGAGGCCGCGTACCGGCGGCTGGTGCAGATCCCGGAGCGGGTAGGCCTGCGCAGCTCCCGGCGGCGGTTCCCGCCCGGCGGGGAGTGGACCTATCTGAAGGTGTACGGCGACGCCGCCGCCCAGGACACGCTGATCACCGGCCCGCTGGCCGAACTAGCCGCGGGGCTGGGCGGGCACGGCCTGCTCGACCGGTGGTTCTTCGTCCGGTACGCCGACCCGGACCCCCACGTGCGGGTGCGCCTGCACGCCGGTCACGAGGAGGCCCGCGAGGCCGTCCTGCTGGAGGCGGTGCGCTGGGGGCGCCGGCTGGTCGGCACAGGAGTCGCTGCCCGCGTCCAGCTCGACACCTACGAGCGGGAGATCGAACGCTACGGCGGCATCGAGGTGATCGCGGACGCGGAGCGGCTGTTCGGCGCCAACAGCGACCTGGTAGTCCGGCTGCTGCAGGCCTCGGCCGGGGACGGCCCGCCCGCGGCGGAGCACCTGCTGATCGCCGCGCACCATGCGCTCTACCGGGACTGGTACGACGCGGCCCCGGAGCGGGCGCCGCTGCTGCCTGAGCTCACCAGGGCCATGCGCGAAGACTTCCGGTCCGAACGGCGCTACCTCACCAACCTCCTGGCGCCCTGGCCAGCCCACCCGCTCCCGCTCGCCGCCGAACATCGCGAGCTGCTGGCGCCGCTGTTCGCCGCGCAACGGCCGGCGGTCGTCGCCCTGCGGGAGGCGGTGCGCCGGCACTATCCGGGGGAGCGGGGCGTGGCGGTCGAGCAGGCCGTGCTCGTCAGCCTGGCGCACATGCAGAGCAACCGGCTGCTCGGCGTGGACCGGGAGAAGGAGGAGTACTGCTACGGGCTGTGGCGGCTGGCCCTGGACGCGATCCGGGCCAGGCCCGTGGACGTGCCAGCCCGGGCGGGGGCCCGATGAGCGGCACGGACCCGACCGACGACTCGGCCAGGCCGGCGGGCCGCTGGTCGCGGCTCCGTACGGGCGCCCGCGTGGTCGCGCTGTTCTGGCGGCTCAGCCCGCGGACGGTCTGCGTGGTGCTCGGCCTCACGCTGGTCACCGGGCTGCTCCCGTCGCTGCAGATCAAACTGACCCAGGAGGCGGTGCAGAGCGTCGTTGACGCGATCCAGGGCGGCGGTTCGACCCGGGCGGCGGTGGTCACCGGCTGCCTGCTGGCCGCTCTGGCCGTCCTGATGCACCTGTTCTCCACCTGGGAGCAGTACGCCAAGATGCTGCTCCAGTTGCAGTTCATGTACCGGGTCAACGAGCGGCTGATGAGCAAGGCGACCCGGCTGGACCTGGAGCAGTACGAGAATGCCGACACCTACGACATCCTCCAGCGGGCCAACCGCGAGGGCACCAGTCGGCCGTACCAGATTTTCCAGGGGATCATCGAGGTCGGCCAGAGCACCGTCCAACTGGCCTCCGTGGCGGGCGTGCTGCTCTCCTGGAACATCTGGGTCGGCCTGCTCATCCTGGTGTCGCCGGCGCCGTCGATCGCGGCCTCGCTGATCTACGGGCGGCGCGGCTACACGGTGGAGCGTGAGCGGGCCTCGAAGCGGCGCATGATGCAGTACCTCCAGTACCTCACCACCACCGACCGGACGTTCAAGGAGGTCAGACTGTTCAACCTCGGCGGGCTGTTCGTCGGTCGGTACCGGGCGCTCAGCGAGGAGTTCTATGGGACGGACCGGGTGCTGGCCAGAAAGCAGGCGTTCGCGGCTTTCCCGTTGGGGCTGCTCAGCGTGCTGGTCTCCTCTGGCGCGCTGGTGTACGCGCTGGCGACCACGGCGTCGGCCGGGGCGGTCGGCCGACTGGCCGCGTACACCCAGGCGATCAACGTGGTGCAGGCGTCCGCGCACAGCGTGCTGTTCGGCATCGGCGAGCTCTACCGGAACGTCCTGTTCGTCGGGAACGTCTTCGAGTACCTGGACCTGCCAGAGTCCCGGATCACCGGCGGCACCCGGAAGTTCCCTGCCAAGCTCAAGCAGGGCATCGAGTTCCGGGACGTGAGCTTCACGTACCCGGGCACCGAACGGCCGGTGTTCTCCGGGCTCTCCTGCGTGATCCCGGCTGGCCGCTGCACGGCGATCGTCGGGCACAACGGCGCCGGCAAGACCACGCTGGTCAAGCTGCTGGGCCGGCTCTACGAGCCGACCTCCGGGGAAATCCTGATCGACGGGGTGCCGATCCAGGAGTACGACCTGGACGACTTGCGGGCCAACATCGGGGTCATCTTCCAGGACTTCGTCCAGTACGAGATGACGGCGGCGGAGAACATCGGCTTCGGGTCGGTGGCCGACCTCGGGGACAGCGGCCGGGTGCGCCGCGCCGGCCGCGAGAGCGGCGCGGACGAGTTCCTGGGCCGCATGCCGGAGGGCTACGACTCGGTGCTGGGGCGGATGTTCGAGGGCGGTCGGCAACTGTCGATCGGCCAGTGGCAGAAGGTGGCCCTGGCCCGCGCGTTCATGCGCAGGGCACCGCTGGTGGTGCTGGACGAGCCGACCGCGTCGATCGATGCCGAGGCGGAGGCGGAGGTCTTCGGCAAGCTCCAGGAGATCGCCGCCGGCGCAACCGCCGTCCTGATCGCCCACCGCTTCTCGACCGTCCGGATGGCCGACGAGATCCTGGTCCTGGAACAGGGGGCGCTCATCGAGCGCGGCAGCCACCGGGAGCTAATGCGGCTCGACGGGGCGTACGCCAGGCTGTTCACGCTCCAGGCGGCGGGCTACCTGGACGACGATCCCGTTCCGAACCCGGAGATTGACGACACGTCAGGGAAGGTAGGATCGCAGCATGACTCCGCGAAATTCCGACCTGCCTGATGGTGCCGCCGCGAAGAGTCCGTCCGCCGAGCAGCGCCCGGCCCGCTCCTGGCTGATGCGCGGTGTGGCGCTCGCCGTTCTCGGAATCGCGCTGGTGGCTGGTGCAACCCTGGGCTGGTTCCCGCTCGGCGACGATCCGTTCATCCGGCATGCGCCGCAGTTGCTCGGAATCCTGATGATCGGCCAGGGCACGTACTGGATGGCCCGGTCGCGGGCAGGCAAGGACAGTTCCTGATTCCGGGGCGGCTGGTGCCCAGCGGGCTTCCTCGCTGGGCACCAGCCGCCGTCAGCGCCTGTCCTTCTCCGGCCCGTCGTGGGCGACCGCCTGAAGGCCGATCCGGGCTGCCGCCGGCCCCAGCCGGTAGAGGCCGCGGGAGACCTGCACGAACATGTCGCTGCGCACTCCGGACCGAAGAATTCTATGGACCGCCGAGTCATCTATCCCGGTGAACTGCGAGATTTCTCCGGGTGTGTGTACGGCGCCCCCTAGGTCCGCGAATGCCTGGAGCACGGCGAATACCCGATGGGCATGACCACTGCCGCCGCCCCGGCCCTCCACTGCCGCCTCGCCCGCCCGGTGGTGCACATCTCCCCCTTCGTCACCACGCTTTTGTGAGCAACCTAACGAACGGGTGATACCACGACGGAGTTCCGTCGTACGAACATTCGACTTCCGGTCGATCCTGACCCCCTCCGATCGACCCCCGCCAATCGGTGGACGAACGGTTCGCCCCAGGCCAGTCGGTGGCGCTCCACAATCCGCTTTCTCGCCACGCGAGAAAGCGGTGTCTGGAAACCTGACGGAAACGTTTCCCTGGAATGGGGCACTCCGCATGCGCATGTCGCAGTCGGAATACGGTGCAATCCGATGAGTAAAGGGGGTCGATGAGTTGGCGAGTGCACCTCATTGGATGTCCGCGCTCCGCCGGGTGGGCCGGCTCACGGCGCGCGAGCGGGAAGTCTTCGCGCTGCTAGCAGAAGGGCCGACCAATATGGACATAGCGAAGGAAATCTTCGTCACGGAGCGAACGGTTCGTGCGCACATCGTTAATATTCAGGGGAAGCTTGCGCTGGCCAGCCGCCTGAAAGTCTGTCTCGCGGCCGCGGCATACACCCAGGGACTGTCGCAGACGACAGTGGGCGAACTGAGAATCACCAAGCAGGATGGTTCGCACCACGAATGGTCCGAGCAAGCAGAGGAGGTGAATCCGATGAAGAAGCCTTACCAGGCTCCGAAGCTCACCGCGCGCGGCGCGTTCGCCGCCGCCACCGCCGGTTTCGGCAGGATCAAGGCCGACCAGCTGGTCGGCCGCCTCATCCCGTGAGAGGGCGCATAGCGTGACGAAGGCACTCGGCGGCAGCATCGACCGCTTCGTGATGCTGCCGGACCATGATGCGGCATCCGCTGTTGCCGGGTGCCTTCCCTTCCGACCCACCCACCTGGTGCCACACTCATCCGGGCGCCCCTGGATCCTCGCCGACCTCGCGCACGGCCGGCTCACCAACGTACGCTCCGGCGTCGACGCACTGGTCCTCATCGGCCCGGGCCCAGTCGAGCACGAGTGGCTGCAGACGGCACTCCGGCGCTGCCGGGACATCACCGAACTGGACCGCGCCCTGGCCGAACTCCCCGGTGTCTTCCACCTGTTGGCCACCGTCGGCGGCGTGGTCCGGGCCCAGGGCACGGCCTCCGGCCTCCGCCAGGTCTTCCGCGCTCGGCACGGTACAACCCTGCTGGTCAGCGACCGGGCCGAGACACTGGCCGAGCTGGTCGGCGCACCCGTAGACGAGGCCGCCCTCGCCCTGCGGCTGCTGGAACCCGTCCCCCACCCGCTAGGCGAGCGCACCGCCTGGCACGGCATCGAGCCGACACCACCAGGCAGCTACCTGCGGATCGACAGCCGACAGGCGGTCACGGTACGGCGGTGGTGGGAGCCGCCAGCCCCGACCCGACCAGCGACCGACGGCGCCGGGTACGTCCACGATGCCCTGGACGCCTCCGTTCGCCTGCACCTGACCGGCCGCACGCTGGTCAGTAGCGAACTCTCCGGCGGCTTCGACTCGACCGCGGTCAGCTACCTCGCCCAGTGCGAGCGCACCCGACAAGGCAGCCCGGCCGTACTGGCCATCACCGCGGACAGCCGCGACCCGCTCGACGACGACCGCGACTGGGCGGCCCTCGCCGTCGAACTGAACCCGGCCCTCGACCACCAGATCCTGCCCGCCGAACGGCTCCCGCTCGCCTACGCCGACCTCGCAGGCGCCGCAGCCGAGCGGCTGGACGAACCCTCCATCGCGATCGCGCAGCGCTCGCGAGTGCTCGCCGTGACAGAACTCGCCCGACGGGCCGGCTCGCAGACGCACCTCACCGGCCACGGCGGAGACCACCTATTCGTCGGACTGCCGACCCTCGCGGTCGACCTGCTGCGCACCCGCCCGTGGGCCGCCGTCCGCCGAATCGCCGACTACCGGGGCATGTTCGGCTGGCCGTGGTCAGACACGGCCCGCCAGCTGGCCCAGCGCGGAACCTACCGCCAATGGCTGGCCCGCTCCGCCGTCAGCCGCAGAACGGTCACCGACTGGCGCACCCCGCTGCTCACCTGGGGGGTAACGGCGGCGCTTCCAGAGTGGGTCACACCTCACACCGTCGACCTGGTGCGCGGTGAGCTCGGCCGGGCCGTGGCCACCGCCCGCCCACTGGCCCCGACCCCGGGCCGACACCTGGAACTGGACGGCATCCGCGACGGCGCCCGGCTGGTCAGGGCCCTTGTTGAGATCACCGGCCGCGCCGGCCTGCCGATTTCGGCCCCGTTCCTCGACGACCGGGTGATCGAGGCCGCGCTCTCGGTTCGGATCGAGGACCGGGTCCAGCCGCACTTCTACAAGCCGCTGCTCCGCCGAGCCATGGCCGACGTCCTTCCCGGGCGGCTGCTCGCCCGCACTACCAAGGGCGTGGGGGATCTGGACCTCGCGCTCGGAGCCCGCGAACACGCCGCCGACCTCGCTGGCCTCTGGGCGGACTCACACCTCGCCGCCCGCGGGCTGGTGGACGCGGACCGCCTCACCACCCTCTGCCGCCAGCCCGACGCACCCCAACTCGACGACGGCGCCCTGCTCACCACGGTGGCCTGCGAACTCTGGCTGCGCGCTGTCGACCGCCCAACAACCCGACAGGAGCGATCCGATGTCCCTTCGGCTGCGTGACGACGTGACCCTGGTGGCCACAGACTACGGCGCCGTGCTCCTCGACGAGCGCGCCGGCCGCTACTACCAGCTGAACCCGAGCGGCCGGGTGGCGGCCGAGCAGCTGCTCGCCGGGCGCGACACCGACGACATCGCGGCCGCGATCACGGCCGAGTACGACGTCACCGAGGAACGAGCCAAGGCGGACGTGCTGGCACTGGTCGACCAACTGCGCCGGGCCGGTCTGGTGGGCGGCGCATGAGTGTCGGCATGACCGTGCCCACGGCTCGTCCGAGCAGTCCCGTACGGGCGCTAACCGTGCGGGCGGCCGTCGCCGCCGGGATGCTCCTGGCCCGGCTGTCGCCCCGGCGGTTGCGCGCGGTGCTGGAACGGCTGGCCGCCGGCGCGCACCCGGTCCCCTACCGGCAGGCGGAGGAGTACTACCGCGAGGTCGTCGGGGCAAGCGCCCGCTGCGCGGGCTGGCAGGGCTGCCTACCCCGCTCGATCGCGGTGGGCCTGCTCTGCCGTACCCGCGGCGGCTGGCCCCAGTGGTGCGTCGGCGTGCGTGCCACCCCACCGTTCGCCGCCCACGCCTGGCTGGAGGCCGACGGCCGGATCGTGGCCGAACCCGGCAGCAACGACGACTACCGGGTGCTGATGCTGGTCGGGGCCGGCCGTGGCTAGCAACGCCGCAGGTACTGCTTCCCGTGCGGCTGCGGAGGATCGGGCCGGCCTGGGCCGACTCCTCGCGCTGATCCGCCCAGAGTTCCGCCCGGTTGGCGCGGCTGGCCTGCTCATCGTCGCCGCGTCAGGGCTCGGGCTGGCGCAGCCGCTGCTGGCCGGCACGGTCATCGACCGGGTCCGGACCGGTAACGCCCTGGCCGGCCCGGTGGCCCTGTTGATCGGCCTCTTCGCGGCCCAGACGGCCGTCGACACACTCGGCCGCTACCTGCTCGAACGCGCCGCGGAGAACATCGTCCTGCGACTGCGCCGGCGGCTGGTCGAGCACGTGCTGCGGCTGCGCATCGCCGTCCTCGAACAGCACCGCGTCGGCGACCTGATCGCGCGGGCGAGCAACGACACGGCAGCGCTGCGGGACGCGGTTAACCGCAGCCTGGTCGAGATCGCGGTCGGCGTGCTCACCGTGGTCTGCGCCACCGTCCTCATGCTCGGCATCGACCCGGTGCTCTTCCTCGCCGTGCTGGGAGTGTTCGCGGTCGCCGGCCTCGGCGTGACCGCCGCACTCGACCGGATCAGGGCAGCTGGCGAGCAGGCCCAGACGGCCGTCGGCTCGTTCGCCGCCGACCTGGAGCGCGGGCTCGCGGCGGTGCGCACGATCCGGGTGAGCGGTGCCGAAGAGGCCGAGTCCGAGACCATCGTCGCCTCCGCCGTGGCCGCCCGTTGGGCCGGCGTCCGCGGCGCCCGGCTCAGCGCCGCAGCCGCGCCGGTCACCCAGCTCGCCGCTGGCGGTTCCTTCCTGCTGGTCCTCGTCCTCGGCGGCAGCCGGGTGGCCTCGGGCAGCCTCGAACTCGGCGACCTGATCGCCCTGTTGCTGTACGCCACCTACCTGGTGATGCCGCTCGGCAACCTATTGGACGGCCTGACCACGCTGAAGCGGGCCATGGGGGCGCTGCAGCGCATCGACGACTGCCTCGGCTGGGATGCCGAGCCAGCGGAGCCCGCCACCGCCCTGGCCCGGCCCAGGCCCTCCTCCACCAGCGCGCCGGTCCTCGAATTCCGCGCCGTGGCGTTCTCGTACGGTGAGCGGCCGGCCCTGCGCGGTGTCAGCTTCGAACTCGCGCCCGGCACCCGGACCGCCATGGTCGGCGCGTCCGGCGCGGGCAAGTCCACCATCCTGTCGCTGATCTGCCGACTGCACGACCCCGAACACGGATCGATCCACTACCTCGGGCACCCGGCAGCCAGCATGACGCTACGCCAGTCGCGCTCGCTCCTCGCCCTGGTGGAACAGGACCCGGTGGTGCTGCACGGAACCCTTCGCGACAACCTCACGCTCAGCGGCGAGGCCTCACCGCAGGCACTCGACCGGGCCCTGCGGCAGGTAAACCTGCACCGCCTGGTCGACCGACTGCCACAAGGCCTCGACACGCCCGTCGGCGAGCACGGCGCGCTGCTGTCCGGCGGCGAACGCCAGCGCCTGGCCATCGCACGCGCGCTGCTGAGCCGGCCTGCCCTGCTACTGCTCGACGAGCCCACAGCCAGTCTGGACACCGAGAACGAGACCGCCGTGATGGCCGGGCTGCGCATCCTGCCCGAAGACACCGCAGTGCTGGTGGTGGCCCACCGCCTCTCCACCGTCCGCGACGCCGACCGCATTCTCGTCCTCGACGACGGCCGGGTGGTAGCGGCTGGCGACCACGACGAGCTCATCCGCACCAGCCGGCACTACCGAACGCTGCTCGGCGACCAGATCGACGTCGAGCCCGCACCCACCAGCCCACCCGGAGCCCTGCAGTGAACGACGACCCGGCCGCCCATCAGTTCGCCGAAGCCGTAAGCGGGCTGGCCCCCATCGCGCTGCGCGCCGCGGCGACCCTGCGGCTGGCCGACCACATCCTCGCCGGCCACGACCGCCTGCCGACACTCGCCGAGCACGCCGCTGCCGATCCCGACCTCCTCGACCGGCTCATGCGGTTCCTGGTCTGCCGCCAGGTCTTCGACGAACCCCGGCCCGGCGTGTACGGGCTGACCGGCCTTTCCGCCGCCCTCCTGGACGGCCACCCCTCGCGCCTGCGGTCATGGCTCGACCAGGCCGGAATCGGCGCCCACCTAGACGCCGCGACCGGAAGCCTGCTCCAGGCACTGCGCACCGGCCGCCCGCCCTACCCGGAGCTGCACGGCAAGCCGTTTTACGAAGATCTCGCGGCGAATGCCGCTGGCGTGACCTTCGACAAGCTCCGCAGCCACCACGCAGAGAGCTTCGCCACCGAGCTCGTTCAGGCCTACCCCTGGCCAGCCGAGGGGCACGTGGTGGACCTCGGCGGCGGCACCGGCGTCATGCTAGACGCCCTGATGCGCACGTACCCGCGCCTGAGCTCGACCCTGCTCGACCTGCCGGACGCCGTCCACACGGCAACCGAACGGCTGGCGGCCGCCGGCCACGGCGACCGGTTCACGGCAGTCGCCGGCAGTTTCTTCGAGCCGCTGCCACCGGGCGACGCCTACACGCTGGTGAACGTGCTACACAACTGGGACGACGACGCCGCGCTGCGCATCCTGCGCGGGTGCGCCCAAGCGGCCGGCCCGGACACCGTCGTCCTGGTGGTCGAGCGGCTGCTGGACGAAGGCGACCCCTACGCGATGACCACGATGGACCTTGGGATGTTCCTCTTACTCGGCGGACGGGAACGCACCCTCGGCAGATACAAGGAGCTGGCCACTGCAGCCGGCCTCGTGCACACCGCGACAACCGAGGTGCCTGCCGGGCTGCGCATCCTCGAGTTCACCCGCAGCCACCCGCCAGCCGCGTCCCCAACCTCACGAGTCAGAACAGCTAGCGTTCGGCGGTGGCGATGCGGAACTGGAACAGCGACGCCAGCACCGCCCAGGTGATCTCCACCTCCCGCATCTCGCCGTCCGGCTCCGCACCGGCTCTACTCCTGGTCTTCGCCACCATCGGGGTCTCTCCTCGGGTCGGCGCGGAGCGGGGCTCCGCGCGGTTGCCGAACTGAACCCCCTCACCCTTGAGAAGCGATTCCCAAACCGAAGGTAGGGTCACGTTTTCCCAGGTGTTGCGTCCTGAACGCGAGAAGGAGTTGGTAGTAGGACAGCTTCCAATTGCGGTGCTGTACGGAAGATGAAGGTTTTGGCCCTTCGGAGTCG
>NZ_JBVIMH010000054.1:0-20366 GCF_055579945.1 Kitasatospora sp. NPDC032150
CCCGGCTACGCCGGGTAACCACGGGCCTTCGGCCCGGGTTGCTTGCGCCTTCGGCGCTGCGCGGCGCCTTTGGCGCCGGGACTGCCCCGGCCTTCGGCCGAGGGCCCTCGGCTTCGCCGAGGGCTGGCCCGCGCTGCGCGCGGGCAGCGGGCCGGCTGCGCCGGCCGGATCGGGCTGCGCCCGATCGGGAGGCGTGGCGGGTGCTGCGCGGGCATGGGTGGTGGTGGGTCAACTCCGCGCTTCGCTGCGGAGTTGGGTGGGTGTCAGGGTGGGGCCTTCGGCCCTTGGTGGGGTGGGGTGGGTGCCGGGCTTCGCCCGGGCTGGCTGGGGTGGTGGGTGGGGGCGCTTCGCGCCTTGGGTGGGTGGTTGGGTGATGGGTGGTCATGGGGTGGGGTCACTCGTTGGGGTGGTGGTGGGGCGGGCTTCGCCCGTTCTTGTGCATCAAAGACAGCAGCCCGCTAGACTCTGGTTTATGGGAAGGGCTCCGGATCGGCGCATCGCCCGGGGGCGCTGCCTCGACCTGGTGTCGCCGATCGCTCTTGGAATCGGCGTTGGAGGAACGCGGAGGAAAACGTGACGGACAGCCAGGATAGCCGGATCTACGTGCCTGGTGACGGCGGCGCCGAGGGAGGCGTAGCGGGGCTGACGGCCGAACAGGAAGCGGAGCTGGACGTGCTGGAGGCCCGGATCGTGGCTCTGATGCTGCTCCTCCGCACCAAGGGTCGGGGCTCGCGGCACTGGGACGCGGCGTGGACCGACCTGCGCGCAGCCCGGCTCCAATGGGATCACATCCTGGGATTCGACTGAATAACCAGGCTCGCTCCAAAGGCTTGGATCTGGCTTGTCTCTGCGTCGCATGAATTCCGTGAAAGGGAATTAACGTCATGACGAAGAAATTGCGCCCGCACCAGGAAGAGGCGTGCGACGCGGCAGTACGACTTCTGACGCTGCCGGCGTCAGGGTTGGTGCCGCCGGAGGGGCTGCGGTGCCAGATCCGAGCGGCGACGGGTTCGGGTAAGTCGCTGACGGCGGTTCACGTCGCCTCCCGGCTCCACTCGGAGCGGACGCTGGTGATCGTGCCCTCGCTGCCGCTGCTGGAGCAGACGGCTGGGGTCTGGCAGCGGGAGGGGCACGGCGGGCTGATGGTCGGGCTCTGCTCGCTGACGGGCAACGAGCAGCCGGCGGGCTTGCGGTGCACCACCGATCCGGCGGAGCTGGTGAAGTGGACGGCCGGGCCGGGGCGGGTGACGGTGTTCGCCACCTACGCCTCGCTGGGCCTGGGGCACCTGGAGAAGGCGCACCAGGCGGGCTTGGAGCCGTTCTCGCTCGCGATCGTGGACGAGGCACACCGGGTCTCTGGTGCGGCTGGGCGGCCGTGGGCGGCGATCCTGGACAACACCAAGGTGCCCTGTGACCGGCGGCTGTTCATGACGGCCACCCCTCGCCTGTGGGCGGTGAAGGAGACCGATCGCCTGCGAGCGGCGGCGGCCGGGATCGAGTCGGCCGAGCTGATCGCGAGCATGGACGACGAGGCACTGTTCGGACCCGTCGCCCACGACTACCCGCTCGGAACCGCGATCTCCGATGGCGTGATCGCCCCCTACCGGATCCTGTGCGTGGACGTCGCCGACCCGGTCCTCCAGGGCCTGGAGCAGCGCGGCGCGAGTGATGTGTCGGTGGAGTACCGGGGCGCCCGGCTGGCGGCCTTGCAGACGGCCCTGCTGACCGCCTGCGCGGAGTGGGACCTGTCCCGGGTGCTGTCCTTCCATCACATGGTGGCCGAGGCGCGGGCGCTGAGCACCGGCCTGCCGGACGTGGCCCGGGTGCTGTGGGAGCAGGACCCCGCGCTGCACCCGAACCCGGCGCTGGTCGGCACGAGCTGGCTGGAGGCCGAGCACACGCCACCCGAGCGCCGGGCCGCACTCGGCACCTTCGCCTCGCTGGTCAGGGAGGACGGGTGGCGGCTGCTGCGGTACGTCCTGGCCTCGGTGAAGGTGCTGTCGGAGGGCGTGGACACCTTCGACTGCGACGCGGTGTTCTTCGCCGACGTGCGCGGCTCGATGGTCGACCTGGTCCAGGCCGTCGGGCGCGCTTTGCGGATGCATCCGGGCAGCGGGAAGGTGGCCACGATCGTGGTGCCCGTCCTGCTCGGGGCCGGCGACAACGGCAACCAGCTGCTGACCTCTCGGGCCTACGACGGGCTGTCCAAGCTCCTGATGGCGCTGCGGGCGCACGACGCGGCCGCCGTCGAGCGCCTGGCCATGCCGCAGTCCGAGACCCGCCCGCCGAGGGAGCCGAAGCACGCCGGGGAGCCCGAGGAGCGCCGCTCCGCCGGCGGGGAGGCGCAGCTGCTGCAGTTCTCCACCCAGCGCGACCCGGCGGTGATCGCCGCGTTCATCCGCACCCGGGTGCTGGAGCCGGAGCGGGCGGAGTTCCGGCGCGGGCTGGAGGAGCTGCTCGCCTACCGGGAGAAGTTCGGGGACGTGAAGGTGCCCTACGCCTACCAGGCGCCGTCCGGGCACCGGCTGGGGGTGTGGGTGGCCGACCAGCGCCGGTACAAGGCCGCCGACGTCCTGGACCCGGAGCGGGTCAAGGAGCTGGACGAGCTGGGGTTCATCTGGTCGGCGTTCGACACGGCCTTCACCGACAACCTGGCCGCGGTCGCCGGGTACGCCGCCGAGCACGGCCACGCCTGCCCGCCCAACGAAGCGGTCTGGGGAGGCCGGCCGGTCGGGACCATCATGAAGAACCTGCGTACGGCGCAGCGGCGCACTGAGGCGCTGGAGCGCCGGGCCGAGGCCGGCGAGACCGGTTTGGACTGGACCGGGGCGCTGCCCGCCGATCGCAAGGCCGCCCTGGATGAGATCGACCCGGCGTGGTGTCCGGCGTGGTCGGTGGAGTGGCAGCGGTGCTTCGCCCTGGCCTGGCGGCACGTCAAGGACGGCGGAATGCTCGCCGGGGCCGAGCCGGGCAGCGTCGTCGTCCAGGGCGAGGACCTTGCCGGGTGGGGGCGCGCCCAGCAGGTCGGGTGGGACAAGCTCTCACCGGCGCAGCAGTGGGCGCTGGAGCACGTCCTCGGGATCGCGCCGCTGCCCACCAAGCAGAAGCCGGCGGGGAAGGTCTCGCACGCGGAGAAAGAGGCTCGCAATCTCGCCGCCGCCGCCCAGTACCGGGCCCGCGAAGGGCACCTAAACGTCCCCCGCAAGCACAAGGAAGCCCTGGCGCTGGGCGACGGCACCACCGTGGAGGTCAGCCTCGGCCTGTTCATCGCGAACAGCCGCAGTCGGCGCGCCGACATCCCCACCGAACGCGCCGCACGGCTCACCGAGCTGGGCATGCGCTGGCAATAGCCGGGCACGGGCCGGGCGCAGCGGGTGCAACACGCCCGCTGCAACGCGGCCCGGCCCCGCTTCGGGAGGGGTGAATGCCCAGGTCAGGGGTGCAACGCGAGCCGCGTTGCACCCCTTTGTTGCACCCCGTGTTGCGGTCGACTGTCCTGTGACAGCGAAGTCGGGGCGGTTGCCATCGAAGGTGGGACAACGCTGATCTGTGTCATCGAAGGTGGGAACTGCCCAGTTCCCTATAGAGTCGCCGTGTTGAAGGCCCGGTGGCTTCGTTCACGTGAAGTAGCAGCGTTTGATCAGCAGTTTGGGCAGCAGTTGGCGATCTTGAGTGCTGCAGATGCTCATGAGAAATGACGTCACCGTGGTTCGGTGCCACCGGAGTATGGCAGTAGCGGACCGCTCTTGATCATCGGTCGTTAGACTCCTGGGGTTCGGATGGTGTCGGTGGACCGGAAGGCCAAGCCATGGAGGATGAACGCTGGGACCGGTGGCCGGAGCCGTGGGTGGGCACGGATGCCGACATGCGGACGGTCGTTGGTGCGATCCCGCAGGAGGTCAAGGACGGGTTCAGGTACGACCAGGTCCCGTGGCAGCGGTTCCCGCACTTCTATGGCCCGGGCGAGGAGATCCCCGGTCTCCTCGCGACGCTCGCCTCCGGAGACGCCGAAGCCGCCAGCCGGGCCTTGGGGAATCTGTGGGAGGGCCTCCACCACCAGGGCAGCACGATCGCCGTGGGAGCACTGGCGGTGCCGTTCCTGCTCCGGATCGCGGCCACCGGGTCCTCTGAGCTCCGGGCGGCCACCCTGCGCCTGGTCGCCGAGATCGCACGGTGCCAGCACTTCGGGGACGGTAGACGCGAAGGACTCCTCCAGGTCGCCGAGGATCCAGCGGAGGCGGAGGGCACCACGATGTGTCCGGTGGACTGGACGATCCAGGCCGCTCGCGCCGCCATCACCGCCGACCTGCACTTCCTGTTCCCTCTTCTCCCCAACCCTGATCCCGAGGTCCGTTCCGCCACCGCCTTCGTCCTGGCGACGGCGACCGGCGAGATGCCGCGCATCTCCTCCGCCCTGCACAGCAGGCTGGCCGTGGAGGATGACCCGGCGGTCCGGGTGAGCCTGATCCTGGCGATCGCCCAACTTGCCCGCGAAGACCACAACGAACACGCTCCCGCATGGGCCCGGGCCCTGTGGTCCGACGCCGCCCAACCGCTCGAGACCCGCGTCGGCGCCGCCCTCGCCTGGCTGTGCCTGGTCGACGACCCTGTCCCCGACGAACTCCGGTCCCTCCTCACCGACCCCGGCACCGACCAGCTCGGCAAGCTGTTCCAGCAGGTGCCATGGATCCTCCCGGTCGACTACTACGGCAGCGGGCTGCGTCGCTGCATCCACGAAATGCTCACGCCGGATGTTCCCTGGAATGGTTCGCTCCGCTGAGGGCGGAGGACCATCACGTTGGAGCCTTCAACGGTCAGCCGGCCTTGGCGGGCGCTTCGGCTCGCGCGCGGGTGCTGGCGAGTCGGTAGGAGTCGGTGCCGGTCTCGATGATGGTGCCGTTGAAGGTCAGGCGGTCGACGATGGCCGCGCAGAGCCGGGGATCGGTAAAGGTCTTCGTCCAGCCAACTGGGGCTGGCACTTGTTCCTCGGGGAGAGGATGCCCTGCGACCAGGCCGTTTCAGGGGTCTGAATGTCTCTTTGATTGTCTTGCTGACAGCGCGGTTTTGTAGGCGCTACCTTCATTCGTCAGGTACGAGGAAGGTGTGCCGGATGGTGGAGTCGCGTCTGCGGGTGATCGAGGGCCGGACGGTGCCCGAGGTGCCCGTTGCCTGGGATCCATGGGAGTTCCAGGCGCTGTGTGTGGAGGCGTTCGTGGCCTCGTGGCGGGCCCGGGGGTTCAGTCCGGTGACGGTCGACAACGACATCGGCCTGCTGGAGCGAACGTTGAAGGCGCTGGGACGGCCGGCGTGGGATGTCACGCCCGAGGACATTGATCGCGTGGTCGGCGGCCTGGCCGTGGAAGGGCGGGCGCCATCCACCCGCCGCGGGTACGTCCAGATCTTCAAGGGCTTCCACCGGTTCCTGCAGGCCCGTAAGGCCGTTGAGATCGAGGCCGCGTTCGGGGTCCGGCTGGTCTGCCCGGTGGACGAGTTCAACGCCTCGCGGCATGTCGGCGACGACTCCCCGGCCCTGCTGCCGCCGCCGACCCCTGAGCGGGTCGAGGAGTTCTTCGAGTTCCTCAAGGCCCGGATCGCCACCGCCCGCAAGTACGCGCCCGCCGCCCGCGACTACGCACTGTTCCGGACGCTGTATCACGCCGGACTGCGCTCGGAGGAGGCCTCGCTCCTGGATCGTCCGGACGTGCACTTCAGCCGCGGGCCGTTCGGCAAGCTGCACGTGCGGTTCGGCAAAGGTGCTCACACCTCCGGGCCCCGTCCGCGCTGGGTGCCCATGCTCGACCAGCTGGACCTGATCCTGCGCTGGTTCCTCGACGACGTCCGCGGCAAGTTCCCCGACTCACCCGCGCTGTTCGCCGACGAGTCGGGCGGCCACCTTCACCAGGGCACCGTCCGCAACCGCCTGCGATACCTGATGGAGCTGGAGGGCCGTCCGGCCGCCGACCGGTTCAGTCCCCATGCCCTGCGGAGAGCCTGCGCGACCCACAACTACGAACGCGGAGTGGACCTGGTGGCCATCCAGCAGCTACTCGGTCACTGGACTGTCAGTTCGACCATGAGATACGTCCGGCCCTCGGCCACGTTCATCGAGGACGCCTATCGACGCGCCGTGACCAGCACTCTCGGCGAGCTCACCGGAGAGGAACCCACGCCGTGAACATCAAGTGGAAGCTGCGGATGGCCGCCGCCCCGCGCGAGGTCTGGACCGGCGCCCAGCTACGGCGGCTCCTGGCCGAGAAGGCCGGCCTGGAACTGTCCTCCGCCTCGGTGTCGGCCCTGTTCACCAAGGAACCCTCCCAGGTGAAGATGTCCACGCTCGCAGCGTTGTGCACCGCGCTGGAGTGCACCCCCAACGACCTGATCGAGGTCGACACCACCCCCGTCGAACGCCCTGCGGCTCCTCCTCGACCGGCAGCAGATTTGCCCCGGGTCGCCTCGGCCCGGGGCCGGTCGATGCCGCCGATCTGACCGAAGGAGGTGCGGGCGAGGTATGGGCAAAAGGCAGCGGGACTGTGTCGGGTGCGGGGCGCCGGTCGGGTTCATCGACCGGCAGCACTGCTGCCGCTGCACGGCCCGGATGAAGGAGGAGGCCGCCCGCGCGTCCTGCCCTGCCTGCCGGAGGTCACGCGTCCTGCAGGCGGACACCGGACGGTGCATCACCTGCTCGCGGACCTGCGCGGGCTGCGGCCGCCCGGTCCGCTCACCGACCGCCAGCCACTGCGGGATCTGCCGACGCCAAGCCGACAGGCAGGCCGCGAAGCAGGTCTGTCCTCGCTGCCAGCGGCCCGGCTTCCTGCAGACCACCACCGGATGGTGCGGCCACTGCTCGCGCCAGCGGCAGACCAAGCAGCCACCGCGGCAGTGCGCCGCCTGCGGCCAGGTGCGGCGTCATGCCGGGCTAGGGCTGTGTTCAGCCTGTTGGCAAAAGCACCCCGACCGACCCTTCACCGCCGCCGAGAACCTGGCCGCGCGGCTCGCCGAGCCCGTGCCCTGGCTGGCTGACTTCGCCAGCCATCTCGCCGAACGGCACAGCGCGAGTCGCGCCTGCACCATGATCAGCACCCTGGGCAGGCTGCTGGAGGACGAACACCCCAACCACCCCCAGGCCCTGCTGGACCGCGCCCGCCGCCCCGGCCGGTCGATGGGCTCCCTCGCCCGCGCGCTCGAAGGCTTCTTCACCCAGCGCGGCCTCGCCCTTCCCACCGACCAAGCGCAACGGCTCGCCGCCGGACGCCGCCGACGCCGCATCGACGCCACCCCGCTCCCGCTGCGGCCGCAGGTCCAGGCGTTCGCCGAGTCCATGCTGCGAGCACGCGAGCGCGCCCTCAAAGCCGGCACCCTGCCTCGCACCGACAGCACCATCGAGGCGGCCCTGGCCATCGTCCGTGACCTCGCCCGCTTCCTGACCAGCACGCGCAACAAGCAGGACTGGGCCCTGACCGACGTACACGACGTCGAGGAATTCCTGGCGACCATGCCCAAGGCCCGGCAACGCCGGCTGATCGTGCTGCGGCAGTACTTCCGCTTCGCCCGCTCCCGCAAGGTCGTACTCATCGACCCCACCCGGGGAGTGAAGGCCAAAGGCCCGTCCGGGTTCAGCGGCACCACCGTCGCTGTCGGGCAGCAGCGGCAGCTGTTCCGCCGCTGGACCACCGGCACCGACGCGCACCCGCACGAGGCACTGCTCGGAATCCTGGCCCTCCTCCACGCGGCCTCCAGCAGCGAGGTCCGGCTCCTGCACGTTGACGACCTCGACCCCGTCAACCGCACCATCCGCCTGGGCAAACGGCCGCATCCGGTGCCTATGGACCCGGTCAGTTGGTCGGTGCTGCAGCGCTGCCTGGCCCACCGCACGGACCAGCGCACCGACAACCCCCACGTGATCGTCACCAAGATCACCAGGAGCGGCCGGGCACCGGCGTCGACCGCCTATGTCAGCCACCTCCTGGACCCCTGCGGCGTTCCGCCGCGGACTCTGCGATGCACCCGCCTTGCCGACCTCGTGAACACTCTGGACCCCAAACTCGTCGCCGCAGCCCTCGGCATGGATCCCGAGGGTGTCATGATCTACCTCGCCGATCACGTCGACGCAGGACGCCTCCCCGACGCGTAATCTCCGCGACGGGTGGGGCCTCCGTGATCTACCGTTCAACCGATGAGCTCCCACGACACCGACCTCGACACGCCGACCGCCGTGACCGTCCGCTGCCAGAACAACCGCTCCGTCAGCGTGCGGCTCTGCGACTCCTCCCGGCTCGACGAGGACCGCGTGCAGTACGCGGTCGAGGCGTCCGCGCCGGGGCTGACCATTCGCGTTGACGAGGTGGTCGCCTGGAACTGGGGCGCGGACCTGGCGCCCTTCCTGGAGGGACTGGCGGTCGACTTCCGCGGCTGGGACGGGCAGCGGGTCTGGCAGACCAACGACCGGGATCTCACCGTCAGCGCGGTCTTCCGCTCCGGTGGTCACGTCGGGCTGACCTGGACTCTTCGCCCGTGGAGAAGTGCGGCCGGTGGTTGGGAGGCATCCGTTACGACCTGGCTCGACGCCGGCGAGCACATGTCTGCCCTCGCGGTCGATGTCCGACGCTTCCTCACCCAGCAGGACGGCGGCCGTGACTGATCTGCGGCTTGTCTGGACTCTCAACGGACACGGGTGGGCGGACTGCCGGATCGCTGACGGGCATGCTGATGCCGAAGTCACAGCGTCGTACATCACCAGCGCCCCCGAGGATCTCCTGACGGCGATCGCCCGGCTGGTCAGCGGTGAAGCCGAGACGCGTGCCCAGTTCCAGGCAGAGCCCACCGCTTTCCGGTGGATCTTCTACCGCGCAGGCGACGACGTGTGGATCCGCGTCCTTCAACTACCGGACGGGTCCAAGCACGACAACGCTGGCACCGAGATCTGGTCGACCCAGCAGAGCGTCGACGCCGTGGCACGAGCGGTGATCCGCTGCTTCGACGAAGTCGCCACGAAGTACGGCGAGAGCGGGTACCGCGGCAAGTGGGGCGAACACTTCCCCCGAACCGAGCTCGAAGCCCTCAGGTCGCTCTGGCGCACGCACCGGTCCGACCCGCCAGCCTGACCCCCGAACCCGTCGACATTCGGCGCTGCCTCGCACAGGTTGAGCGGAACATGTGCGCTTTGCCGAACGACTCGTTGGAGGCGATGGCGACGCTGTTCTTCTCCTCGCGCTCGGTGAGGACCTGGAAGAGCAGTTCCGCGCCGTGGCGGTCGAGCTCCATGTAGCCGAGCTCGTCAATGCACAAAAGGTCGACACGGCCGTAGCGGGCGATGGTCTTGTTCAGCTGCTTCTCGTCGGCGGCCTCCACCAGCTCGTTCACCAGCTTCGTGGCCAGCGTGTAGCGGACCCGGTAGCCCTGCATCGCGGCCTCGGTGCCCAGGGCGATGAGCATGTGGGACTTGCCGGTGCCGGAGTCGCCGATCAGGCAGAGCGGCTGGCTCTTCTTGATCCACTCGCAGCTGGCGAGGGTGTTGACCACGGCGGGGTCGATGTTGGGGTTGGCGTCGAAGTCGAAGGTCCGCAGCGACTTGTCGCGGGGGAACCCGGCGGCCTTGATCCGCCGCTCGGAGCGTCGGCGGGACCGGTCGTCGCACTCGGCCATCAGCAGCTCGGCGAGGAAGCCGCGGTAGGTCATCTGGTCCTTGACCGCCCGGTCGGCAATGTCGGCGAACTCGTTGCGGATCGACGGCAATCGCAGCAGTCGGCAGGCGGTGTCGATGGCCGTGGTCGCGGCCTGCTCGGTCAGGTTCCGCTGGCGGGGCAGGGTCATGGCGCTTCTCCCTCTCGCAGGTCACCGCCGCCGGCGCGGCGGTGTCGGAGCAACTGGTCGTAGTGGGTCACCGATGGCAGCGGCCTGGTGTCCGGGGGAAGGTGGTTGAGCTTCCACTCGTGCAGGAACGTCACGGTCGCGGTCCCTGGCGCGGCAGCTGGCCGCGGCGTGGGGACGTTGACCGCGGGTTCGTCCTCGGTCTGGGCGGCCTTGCGGGCCTCCAGCGCGACCGCGTCCGCGGTCAGGGCCCCGGCCCGCAACGCGGTGGCCAGGCCGGCGACGATGTGCTCGTGCGGAAGGTGGCGCCCCAGCAGCAGCACCTCGATCAGCGCCCTGGTGCCCTCGGCATCGCCGTGGGCCCTGACCGCCGCGGCCCACCAGGCGTCGTGGACCGGGGTGAACTTCCCGGCGGAGCGGGCCTGGTCGAGCGCGGTCGCGCCGGGGAAAGCGCCCGGCTTGCGGATCAGGGCCTCCAGATAGCGGTCGAGCTCCAGCCGGCAGCCGCCCTTGGCGATCAGCCGCTCGTGCCGGGCCACCTCCACGTTCCTGTCGTAGACCACCAGGTGGGAGGCGTGCAGCAGCACCCGGACGCGCTTGCCGATCAGGCGGACCGGCACCGAGTAGCGGTTGGTGCGGACCGCGATCTGGCCGTAGCGGTCAACCCGCGGCGTGAACACCCGCCCGGTCTCGAACGGGTCCTCCGGCAGCGGCAGCAGCCGCGGGCGCTCGTCTTCGAAGTACTCGTCGACCGTCCGTGCCCTGGACCCGATCCGGCGCCGCCCGTCGTGCCGGTCCCACTGCTCGACCAGCTCGTTCAGCTCCGCCAGGGAGTCGACCTCCGGCACCGGCACGAAGTGGTTGCGGCGGAAGTAGCCGATCTGACCCTCGACGCCGCCCTTCTCGTGGGCGCCCTCGATGCCGGGCCGGCAGTAGAAGCTCTCGATCCCGATCTTCCGCGAGTTCTCGATTTCTGAAGGCTGCCTCGCGCGAACTCACGGACCGGACACCAGGTCTCTGCGGCTGAGCGCTTCGGTTCCAAGTGACGGGGCGGTGTACGGTCATTCCGGCCCGTCCGTACCAGTGCGGTTCGCGGGAAGGCCCTGGCGAGACATCCTGAGCTACGGGGGAAGCGATGGCAACCGATCTGCCGATGAGCGTCCTGGGACCAGGTGGTGTCGAGGAGACGTGGCGACTCTTCCTGAAAGATGGCGAGGTCCCCGGCATCACCCTCAGGAGCTCCGACGGTGCGGCCTGGAGCGCCGACGGCGACGACATATTCGATGCCCTGTCACACATCCGGCTGCAGATTGAACCTTTGGGCTACCAACTGCTCTGCAACGGCGCCAGGATCGATGCCTATCCGTCAGGCATGTCCCGCGACATGGGGGGTGGAAGCATCCTGTACGTCCTGAAGCCGGGCCGGGCCGCCCAACAACGGGTGTCCATCTTCGACCGTGCAGCGCCGGCCTCTGTCGGCACCGTCGCCGCCCAGCGGGAGTTCTACGAGTCCTGGCTCGCCGGCCCCAAGCATTGGCCACTGACCGACCGAGCGAGGAACGCGCTGGCCGAGCTCTGGTTCCGGCTGCGCAACCGATAATCCACCGTCGCCCTGAAACGCCGAAGTCAGTAAGCGGTCATGGCCGGAGGCACGACAGCCTGGCCCTGCTGGCGGGTAGCCGCTCAGCAGGTGTCAGCGGTCGGCTCGGCGATTGAGGGAGCGACGGCCCGGGCATAGCGCAGGGTGCTTCCGGCGCCGAGTGCGAACACGTGGGCGAGGTGGAGGGGGTCGGCTCCGGTGGCGGCGGCTTCTTCGAGGATGCGGTCCTGTCGGAGCCGGTCCAGGCCGACCGGCAGCCGCTTGACCAGGCGGTCGAGCCAGAAAGTGCCAACCGCTGTCGTGGTGGTGGCCGTGTTGCGGCTGATCAGCAGATGGGGATTCGTGCTGTTGGGCCAGCGCTCGCGCCGGTAAGCCAGGTAGTCAGCGATCGCCTCGGTGGTGTAGTCGTCCAGCGGACGGTTGTAGCCGTCCGGGTCGAGGCGGCGGCCGGCCAGGTCGACCTGGTTCACCTGGAGCGTGCGGATGCGACGGGCGGCCAGCGCGTGGACGCCAGCGAGGGCGACGACCACTCGCAGAGCAGGATCCTTCCCCGCCGCGAAGGCGATGGCGTCGACGTCCTGTTCAGTGAGCGGGACGGGCACAGAGGCGTGGTGCTTGCCGGTTCTCACCCCTCGCATCGGGTTGGCGAAGACGAGCCGTTCCTTCTTCAGCACGTTGAACAGGCTCCGCAGGGCACTGGCCTCGTGCACCCGGTTGGGGCGGTCGGATAGCCAGGTGGTGACGTCGTCGCGGGTGACCTGACGCAGTGTCGTGTATGCCAACGTCCGATCGCGCAGGAACGGGCGGACCAGCCTGAGCTGGGTGATGACCGTGGACCGGGTGCGAGGGAGCCGGCGCCGGGTGCCGTCGCGCGAGATCGAGACCCAGGTGGCTTTATACGTGAGTTGTGAGAGCACCTGTTGCTCGGCGGCGAGAGCACCCCGTGCCACGGGAGAGTGATGTTGCCGAGTTTCGAGAACACCTGGGTGCTTGCCTCGGGACCATGGTTGTGCTCTGCACGACGAGGGGGCCGGGGTGCTGCCGAAGTCCAAGGTCGATCTGTACGCGGCGATCCGCCGTGACTCGCGTACCGGACTGTCGAATCGCGCTCTCATGCGGAAGTACGGCGTCGGCTTCCTGACAGTGAAGAAGGCCCTGGAGTCGGCCTGGCCTGAGCCCCGCAAGAAGCTGGCGCCCAGGACGACGCGGCTCGATCCGTTCAAGCCGCTGATCGACCAGATGCTGCGGGCGGATCTGGATGCGCCGCGCAAGCAGCGGCACACGGTGAAGCGGATCTTCGATCGGCTGGTGGACGAGTACGGCGCCGACGAGGTCTCGTACCAGATGGTCCGCGGCTACGTGGCCGAGCGCCGCGGAGAGATCCGTCTGCAGGCGGGCCGCGGAGTGGTGGACGCGTTCGTGCCGCAGACCCACAAGCCCGGTGCGGAGGCGGAGGTCGACTTCGGGGACGTGACGGTGCGTCTGGCCGGCGAGCTGGTCACCTGCTACCTGTTCGCGTTCCGGCTGTCCTACTCCGGCAAGGCGGTGCACCGGATCTTTGCCTCGTGCGGGCAGGAGGCGTTCTTCGAGGGCCACGTCCACGCTCTCAACACGTTGGGCGGGGTGCCGACCGGGCGGGTCCGCTACGACAACCTTAGAGCCGCCGTCGCCCGGGTGCTGGGCTTCTCCCGGCAGCGGGTGGAGGCCGAGCGGTGGACCGCCTTCCGCTCGCACTACGGCTTGGATGTCCTCTACTGCCAGCCCGGCATCGGGGGCGCCCACGAGAAGGGCGGCGTCGAGGGTCAGATCGGCTGGTTCCGCCGCAACCACCTGGTCCCTGTCCCGGAAGTGGCGACGCTGGCAGACCTCAACGCGATGATCGACCGGTGGGACGAGGAGGACGAGGCCCGCCGGATCCGATCCCGGCCCCGCACCATCGGCGAATACCTCGCCGCCGAGCGGCCGCTGCTGGCACCGCTTCCTGACGAGCCGTTCGAGACCGGCCGGCTGTTCACCCCAAGGGTCGACCGCTACAGCCAGATCGGGGTGCGCAACAACCGCTACTCGGTGCCGGTGCGGTTGATCGGCCGGACCGTCCGGGTCATGTTGCACGCCTCCGAGCTGGTCGTCTACGACGGTCGGGAGGAGGTCGCCCGGCACGAGCGGCTGATCGCCAAAGGCGGCACCCGACTCGACCTCGACCACTACCTGGAGGCCCTGGTCCGCAAGCCCGGCGCCCTGCCCGGGGCGACCGCGCTCGACCAGGCCCGCTCGGCCGGCCGTTTCACCCCGGTCCACGACGCCTGGTGGGCGGCCGCCCGCAAGGCCCACGGCGAGCGCGAGGGCACCCGCGCGCTGATCGAGGTCCTGCTGCTGGGCCGGCATCTGCCCCACGAACACCTCGTCGCAGGTCTCGCCGCGGCCCTCCGATCAGGCGCGCTGACCGCCGACGCGGTCGCGCTGGAGGCACGCAAGGCCGCCGAGGCCGACAGCAGGACACCCGCAGAACCGGAGCCGCCCGCCACCGGCCGGGCCACCGTGACCTCGCTCACCGAGCGGCGCCTGGCCCAGCTTCCGCCCGATACCAGGCCGCTGCCCTCAGTGGCCCACTACGACCAGCTGCTGCGACACCGCCGACCGGACCACCCGACTCCTTGAAGGAGAACGCCGTGACCTTCCCCCGCCAGCGAGGAATCACCGAGCAGGCCGCCACCGCCGCCATCGACCAGGCCTGCCGGATGCTGCGGCTGCCCACCATCCGATCCCAGTTCCCCGAGCTCGCCGAGAGTGCCGCCCGCGAGCAGATGTCCTACCTCGGCTTCCTCTCCGAACTGTTGATGGCCGAGTGCGACGACCGGGCCCGGCGACGGTCGGAACGACGGATCAAGGCCGCCGGCTTCCCCCGGGACAAGTCCCTGCGGAAGTTCGACTTCGACGCGAACCCGAACATCGACCCCGCAACGATCCACACCCTCGCGGCCTGTGAGTGGATCAAGAAGAGTCTGCCGCTCTGCCTGATCGGCGACTCCGGCACCGGCAAGTCCCACCTGCTGATCGCGCTCGGCACCGAGGCCGCGATGGCCGGCTTCCGAGTCAAGTACGTGCTGGCCACCAAGCTCGTCAACGAGCTGGTCGAGGCCGCGGACGAGAAGCAGCTCGCCAAGACCATCGCCCGCTACGGCCGCGTCGACCTGCTCTGCATCGATGAGCTGGGATACATGGAACTCGACCGCCGTGGGGCCGAGTTGCTCTTCCAGGTTCTGACCGAACGGGAGGAGAAGAACAGCGTGGCCATCGCCTCGAACGAGTCGTTCGCCGGCTGGACCAAGACCTTCACCGACCCCCGCCTCTGCGCTGCCATCGTCGACCGCCTCACCTTCAACGGCACCATCATCGAGACCGGCACCGACTCCTACCGACTCGCCAGCACCCGCGCCCGCGCCGAACAGCAAGCCGTCGGCTGACCACGTCGGGGGCCCTACCGCAGTGGTCCGCATTCATCGACGAACACTGTCGGCGCCGACAGGAACACGTCGGCGTCCGCAGGGCCATAGGCGATGTTGAACGTGTCCAGCCAGTACGACCAGTCCTGCATCCCCGCCGCACTGCTGAAGCGGTAGTTCAGCTGCCAACGCACCCACTGGCCCGGGCGGAGACGCACCGCTGGCGGCCTGCGAGGGCGGGGCGGCAGTCCGAACAGAGGATCCACTCGGGGAAGCACCCGCAGTCGGCCGTCCGCCTCCCGGAGGGTGACGGCGACCTTGCGAAGCTCCTCCTGAGTCTCCCGCGGCTCGAAACGATCACGTTCGTGCATGCGGACGACGTGCGCGAAAGAAGCCGACCCCGGAGGCACCGCGAAGCCCACCGGGGCCGCGTTCCTACGAGCAGCGGCCTCGCCACCCCGGGACTGCTTCGTCCATGCCGTTCTGATCCACTGCACCGTGATCTCCAAGACACCCACCTTCCCGGCGAAGGATACGGAGGTCGGGGAGCGGACGTCATCGCCATTTCGACACGCTGGCGAGTGCTCTCAGTTGTCACCGACTTTTCGGGTGCCGACGGCCGACGACTGCTCTCGAAACCCGCCGACAAGTGCTCTCGGTTTTCACCTACGCAGCCACCCAGGCGTCGACCTCCGCCCGAATCCCGGCCGCGAGGAATTCCAGGCGTGTGTCGCACCAGGTCTGCACGGTGTCGGGCCGGTCGTCCAGCAGCACGTCCAGGTCCTCGAAGACCTCCAGGACGTGGTTGGAGGGGATCGCGTTGTGGGTGAGCTGGGCGATCGTGGACGCTCGGATCGGCTCGCCGATCACGTGGACCGAGCAGAGGATGCGGATGCCCCGGCGGACGGAGCCGAGCGTGCGGGGAGGCCAGCCCCTCAGCTCCGCGATCCGTCCGGCACGCGCTTCCAGGACAGCGGCCAGTTCGGGATCCAATAGCGGTGCCAGGCTGCTGACGCCGTGCAGGTCATGGGCCATCTCGAACAGCGGCAGCTGCCTCCAGCGCGACCGTACGGAGTGCAGTCGCCGGTCCGGCGACCTGTCCGCGGTGTTCTGCGGCAGGGGCGGCAGGCCGCCGCGCGAACGCAGGGTGCCGATGATGAACAGCTGGTGCCCGGTGCGGGCGGCGACCGTCAGGTCGACGCGCGTCTTGTTGTCCGGCCCAGCGATCAGGCTGGCCTGCCGGCGGCAAAGCCGGCAGACGCCGTCCTGGGCGGCCACCTCGCGGTCGCAGACCTCGCAGTGATCGCCGGTGGCCTTGGCGACGAAGCCCCAGCATGCCTTGCAACGGGGGCGGTCAAGCCATCCCCAGCCGAGGCAGTCCCGGCAGCTGCGGGTGGCCCAGGGGCGGCGGCGACGTATCGGCGCGCTCACAACGGCGGCCCTGACCGGCCGGAACGGCGACGCAGGACGACCGGGTTGCCGCCCACGACTTTCCGCTCAGCCTGATCATCCACGCCCACCGACTGCCGCTGGTCGATCGGCTCGGGAATCAGCAGGTCGGCGGGTGTGCACTGCAGCACCGAGCAGAACACGTCCAGGTCGTCGAGGCGGACGGTCAACGGGCGGCCCGACCACAGGTGCGACATCTTGCCCGCCGAGATGACCAGTCCGGCGTCCGCGAGCATGCGCTGCAGCTCGGACGCCTTCCAGATGTCGCGCTTGGCTGCGACCATCCGCAAGTTCCACTTCACCGTGTCTTACAAAGTGCGACTTGAAGGCGATCCACCGGTCGGCCTCGACCCGGGCCCGGCTCAGCCCCAGCACCCGGGCGACGGCGGCCTTCAGGTTGTCGTAGCGGACCTTGCTCCGCGGAACCCCGCCCAGCGTCCGAAGCGCGTAAACGTGGCCTTCGAAGAATGCCTCCTGTCCGCAGGACGCGAAGACGCGGTGGACGGCCTTGCCCGAGTAGGACAGGCGGAGGGAGAACAGGTAGCAGGTCACCAGCTCGCCGGCGAGTTTCACCGTCACGTCGCCGAAGTCGACCTCGGCCTCCATCCCGGGCTGGTGCGTCTGCGGGACGAACGCCTCGATCGGGGCCTTGCCCGACTCCACCAGGATCTGCGGTTTGCGGTCCGCGACGTAGCGCCGGACCTGCTGGTAGGACACCTCGGCGCCGTGCTCCTCGACCAGGCGGTGAAAGATCCGCGTAGTGGTGTGCCGCTGCTTGCGCGGCGCGTCCAGGTCGGCCCGCAGGATCCCGTCGACCACCGCCTTGTACGGGTCCAGCGCGGTCGCCCGGGGCGGGAGCTTCTTCCGCGGCTCCGGCCAGACCGAGTCCACGGCCTTCCTGATCGTCCGCCACGACACGTTGTACTTGCGCTCGATCTCCCGCAGCTTCATGCCGCCTCGGTGGTCGCGCCGGATCGCGGCGTACAGCTCGACCTTCGACATCTTCGGCATGACCAGGGCCTTTCACCAGGAGCACTCCCGATGCTGGCCTGGCAAGTACCCAGCTGACGTCGAAACTCGTGAACATCACCCGTCCGTGGTTCGGGGTGCCTCCCAAACTCGTGAACAACTGACGTCACAACTCGTGAGCAAAGCCACCCTGCAGCAACGAAGGCCCACACCCCGATGGATCGGGGTGTGGGCCTTCGTTGTGTTCGATGCCGGTTGGGCTGCTGCCGCCCAGTGCCCGCGACACGGGGCGGACTGGTGGGCAGCGGCGGCGGCCGGTGTTGTCCCGTCTCGCAACGTTCTCGCTGTCTCACGTGACCTTGTTGGATTCGCGGCTGGTCTCAAGTGACGTTGCCACGTTGGCCGGGGCTATGAGCCGGCGCCGTGATTCAGAGGCACACCCGCGCTGTTCTGCCAGCGGTGAGCTCCGGCCCGACCGGGCTCGACGGTCACTACAGTCCCGTCTCATGACGACGGTTACTGCACGCACGGGTGAACTCCGGCCGACGGCCTGACAATGATCGGGCACCTCGCGCTCCCGGCCGGTGTCGACCGCCGACCTGCGGTGCTGCTCGCCGAGGGCCTGGGGCTCAGCGACGTCGAGCGCCGCCGGGCCGATGCGCTCGCCCAGCTGGGATACGTAGCGCTGGCCTTCGACCTCCGCCGCGAACGCTTCCAGGCGCGGACGGACCGTCTCCATCTCCTCAGGTGTCACCCCTGACAGAAGATCACAGCCTATTGGACAATGATCAATCAGGGTACCTAACAAAGCCCTACTAGGCGGGCGCGCGGTCGATACGGCGGGGAGACCGGCGCGATACCGCCGTCCACCACGATGGCGTCCGGGCACGGGGCTGACCCGCAGACCCAGAACCAACGGACCGGAAGAGAACGGTGGACGAAGTGCGGAAGATCTTCAAGCGGCTTGCCATGGGCACAGCGGTGACCACGATCGCGGCCGGTGGTGTCGCGATCACGCCGGCAGTGGCCGAGGCCGCCAGCTACAACGGCGCGTGCGGTCCGGGGTACAACGTCGTCGACTCCCTGCCGTTGGCGGAGGGCACCGTCTTCCTCACGTACGACAGCTCCCACGGCTTCAACTGCGTCGTGACCGTCCGGAACAACCCGAGCTCGCACCTGATGGACATGAACGCGGGCATCAGGCTGTCCGGCTTTGGGTCGCAGTGGATCGAGGACCAAGGCTCCTACACGACCTACGCCGGCCCGAAGTACGTGTATGCGTACGGTTCCTGCGTCGACTGGAAGGGTGCGATCCAGGGCGAGATCAACGAGCAAGACAACTCCCACTGCGGGTGATCTTGCACCGGGTCTGCTGAAGATCGCTGATTGCGGCCCCGTTGCGTGATCACGTCCTCGGCCTCCAGGCCTGCGGCCATAGCTTGGGCGATCCGCTCCGCGATGCGGCTGTCAACCCTGCGGAACCTGGTCGTCCGGTGCGATCGGGTGAGGCCGGGGCTTGGGGGTGGGTGGTGTGGGCGTCCAGGCGCCGGTGGGGTCGTCGTCCCAGTCGTCCCGGTCGTCCCGGTCCGGGGCTGGTGAAGTGTGCGGCTCGGGCTGGCGGGGCCGGGCGAACAGGCCGCGGAGGATGGCCGCGTGGCCGCGACGCGGGTAGGCGGGTTCGTCGGTCATGGTCAGTTCGTCTCGGGCAGCGGGGGCAGGTAGGCGCAGGTGGCGGCGTGGTCGGTGACCTGCTGGCGGACCGCGTAGACGTACATGGCTGCTTGCTGTCCGAGGCCGTCGCGGCAGCCGGTGCAGTACCACCACGCTGTGGTCTCGTCGTGGGTGTGGGTGCCGATGGGCCAGGGCTCGGCGCCGATCAGCTCGATGTGGGCGCCGCCCTTGGTGAGCTGGCGCATCCAGACGTGGCCCACGCCGCCGCCGGTCGGTGCGTTGCCGATGTGGACCTGGCCGTGGTCGAGGCGGATCCGGCCGTGGTCGGCGGCCTGTTCCAGGAACGTCATCAGGCGGTCGTGGCCGCCGAGGAGATGGCCGCCGGGGATGACGCGCGACCAGATGTACAGCTCTCCGACGGTGGTGCGGCGCTGGCCGAGGGCCTCCAGGTGGTCGAGGGCGGCGGAGCGCCCCGCTGGGTGCCGTAGGGTGAGGGCACCGACGCGGGGTGGAGCAGCTCGGTAGCTCGCTGGGCTCATAACCCAGAGGTCGCAGGTTCAAATCCTGTCCCCGCTACGAACGCGAGGGCCCGGCGTGTGCTGGGCCCTCGCTGTGTTGTGGATCGGTGGAGCGACTGGACCGGCTCGTCCGTACCCGATGGCCTCCTTGCCCTGCCGGTACTTCATGTCCAGCAGAGCCGCCCGCGCCACCGACCACACGTACGCGGCCCACTCGGGGTGGGCGTATGGGGCGCGGGAGAACCCGGCCTGTCGCTGCCAGGTCACTACTGGTCGCCCTGGCCGAGGATCTCGACCCCGGCCGAGAGCGCCTCGCCGATCGGCGTGGTACCGGAGACCAAGCGCGGGCGCTGCGCGAAGGCGCCCAGGGGTCGGGGAGCGCCCTGGGCTAACCAAGCGGCCCGGCGACCCCGCCCCGGCCTCCTCCGGCGACCGGCCGGCCCGGGCGGCAGCGGAGTGCAGTGGGCCGCGCTGGGCGGATGAGCCCAGCACTACGGTCGCACTCAGCCCTCTTTCCCACGGCTATCGCGTGGAAAGAGGTGTCGGCGCGGGGAAGAGGCTTGCCCATAGGGCCTGATCTGGGAGAACGCCAGTTCCGGCGATGAAGGGGCTACGTCCTTCGGTCCGCCTCCCGGTCCAACTGTTCAGCCAACGGTTCAGGCAACGGTTCAGCCCCCTATGAAAGCAACCCCTCTCCCGCAAGCTCCAGGGCCTGGGCGGGTGCCGTCGTGGAACACGGAGCATCAGTGGTTGTCTGGGCTGGCTGCTGGTAAGACGCGATGCTGGCGCGTACGGAGGGCGGGGTGGGCGGGGCGGAGCTGAAAACCCCCCCACCACCGGTGGTTGTTATCCCCCCCCCCCTTTTGCCTCCCCCCCCCCCAGAGGTTGTTGGTACCCGCCCCCCAAAAA
>NZ_JBVIMH010000054.1:20374-25499 GCF_055579945.1 Kitasatospora sp. NPDC032150
GGGGGGGGGGGGGGGGCGGGGGGGGGGGGGGGGGGGGGGGGGGGGGGGGGGGGGGGGGGTTCTCCCCCCCCCCCCCCCCCCCCCCCCCCCGCCAGCTATGGGTGCTGGTAGCCGCCCTCGCGCTGTGCCTATCTGCCGCCTAGGTGTTGGTCGGCACCTGCCTCCACGACAGTCACACAAGCGGTGAACGCTGCGTCGGGCTGCTTCCACGGGTCGGGCACGTCCTGCCCGTCGAGGTAGAGCTGCAGTTTCGCCGCGCTGCTCTGGTCGGCGAGGTCGCGCAGGGCGTCCAGGACGGCGTGGTCCATCGCGAGTACCACGTCGGCCCAGGCCAGCAGGTCGGGGCTGACCTGGACGCCGCGGTGGCCGCTCAGGTCGTAGCCGTGGGCCGCAGCGGCCTGGGCCATGAGCGGGTGGGCGCCCTCGCCAATGTGCCAGGCGCGGATGGCGGCGGCCCGGGTCTCGACCGTGGGCCCGCCGCGCTGAGCGAGGACGGCTGCGGCCAGCGGTGCGCGGCAGTGGCCGCCCTTGCAGACCGTCAGGATCCGCCGGGAGTCGGCCATGCCGGTTAGACCTTCTCGATCTCGATGGCCAGGCACCCCAGAGCCTCCTTCTCCGGGGGGAAGATCTCGCGGATGGCCCGCAGTTGCTCGGTGGGGGTGGCGGTCGGGTTGATCGCCGCGGGGTTCTCGTGGGCGAACATGGCATCGAAGTTGTCGTAGCGGGCCACCCGCTTGACCCGGGTGAGGGTGGCTTCGTCGCGGCAGGTGAAGCGGATCTGGTCACCAGGCTTGATGCGGAGCATGGAGGTGTAGGCGACACGAACCTCGATCGTCTTGGTGCCGTTGGCGATGAGGTCGTAGTACCGCTTGTAGATCGGCATGTCGCGGGCGCGCTTGGCGGTGGCGAGGTTGGCGGGGCGGGAGGCCATGAGTCGTCCTAACTCGTGTGCGGTGAAGGAGCGGAAGAAGTGCTTGGGGTCGGTCAGCAGCAGGCCGACCAGCCACAGCAGGGCGTCGACGTACTGGTCGGTGGTGCCGGGCCAGTCGGTGGTGGCGAGCATCCACGGCTCGACGCCGGGGCCACCGCCGGCGGTGCCGGTGGCGCGTATGAGGGACTTGGAGAGCTTGCCGCCACTCGCGGAGAGCACCTGCGGGGTGAAGATGCGGACCGGCATGGCTCCGGCCGGGGTGCCGAGCGCGGCCAGGGCGCCGTCGACGAGCTGGCAGCCGAACGCCCAGTCGCCGCCCTTGAGCATCACGTGCAGGGTGGCGGCATCGCGGGTGAAGGAGCGTTCCTTGACCACGTTGCGGTACAGGGTGGCGAGGTCGAGGTAGCCGCCGTCGACGGGGTCGATGCACAGCTCGTAGTCGCCGTGGTCGTGGCAGACCGCGGTGAACACCGCCCCGTCGTCGTCCAGCCGGTGCAGGCGGGTGCGCTCGGCGCGCTTCTCCGCCCATCCGCAGGCAGGGCAGGGCAGGGCAGGCGGGTGTGGACGACGCCGGTGGACGGGTTGAGCCACCACCGCAGGTCGTCCAGGACCTCCAGGGTGCGCAGGAACTCCGCCCGGAAGCCCGGGGTGGCCTGCTGATCGGTGTAGGTCTCGGTGAGGTAGTCCACGTCCGTGGCGTCCGACAAGGAGTCGAAGAACGGCCGGTAGTAGCCGGTCACCAGGTCGGCGATGCCGTCCTTGCCCAGAGCGTGGAAGTAGGTCTGCTGGTAAGCGTGGTGGGTCTCGGGATCGAGCGTGATGTCGTACGGGGCGTTGTCCAGCGCCGAGAACCGCACCGCGGTGTCCACGCGGAAGGTACGGCGGGCCTGCTGGGCGAGGAGGAACGCCGAGGACTGGACGAGGTTCGTGCCAAGGTGCGGTGCGCCGTTGATCTGCGTGCCGACGACGAACTCGATCCGGGCCGGCCGCATGGCCTTGACCCGGGGCCGGATCATGTCGACGGTGCGCAGCAGAGCGTTCGCGAGGACGCTGTTCGGGGAGATCAGGGTCGGTGCGGTGGCTTGCTCGGGCATCGCGGTGGTTCTCCTTCTACATGGGCAGGCGGAGGTTGGCGCGGATGAAGTCCAGGCGGGCCTGGGCGTCGTCGGCGGGGACGAAGACCGGTTCGTAGCCGGCGTCGTAGTAGCCCTGGACGATGAGTTCGTGGACGCGGCGGATCTCGCGGTCCTTGGCGAAGACCACGTCGGACTCGTCCTCGAAGGTGGACAGCGGGTCGAGGACGAAGACGGTGTCGTAGCGGTAGATGCGGGTGGCCTCTTCCAGCTCCGGGTAGGGGGAAAGGCCGAAGAAGCGGTCCCAGCCGTAGCCGTCGGGGATGCCGCGGTTGTAGAACCGCACCCCGGTCTTGTGGGCGCTGTACTCGTCCACGAAGGCGTGCAGTACCTCGCGGGAGTACTCGCGGCGGTCGCCGACCTCCAGGTGGCGGCCGAGGCGCTCGCGGTGGCGGCGGTAGATCTCCCGGGCTGGCTCGCCCTCGGTGGCGGGCAGGCCGGCGGCCTTCAGGGCGTCGAAGACCGCTTCCTTGCCTGCGCTGGGGCCGCCGGTGATGACGTGGCGGCGGGCCGGGCCGGTGGTGGCGGGGCTGTCGTGCGGGATGCTCATCGCATCGGCTCCTCGTTCGCTTCGGTCGCTTCAGTCGCTTTGGTGCTAATAAGCGCGGTCCGCCAGGTGGTCAGCAGCTCGTTGCCGCCGGTGGCCGCGTGGACGGAGAGCATGAACAGGTGGGTACTGGTCGCCGTCGAGGCGTCGGCCAGCAGCGCGGTCTCGATCGGGGACAGGTGGGGCGTCCAGCCGGCCAGCGCGACCAGGTCGTGCGGGGCCGCCGCGCCATCGGGCAGCAGCGCGCCGCCGTAGGCGGAGCGGTAGCGGCGGGCCTCGGCGTGCAGCTGGCCGTACCGCCACAGGGCGGCGTCCGCCGCCGCGGTGGCCTGCCCGGCATCGCCCATGGACACCTGCCGCTCGATGGCCAGGAGTTCGGCCCGCAGCGCGTACACCGCCGCCCACAGGCGGGTCAGGGATTCCTCGTGCTCGACGGCCTCCCACGCGAACACATCACTCGGCAGTAGCCGGCGCCGCTGGCCCGGGCGCACTGGCGGCGGGCTCGCCCAGGGGCGGGCCTGTGCGGCGGCGTCCCGTTCCAGCGTGTGCGCGAAGACCGCGAGGATCTGCGGCTCAAGGCGCTTGCGGAAGTGGTTCACCTCCTTCCCGGCCAGCTGGGCCGCCACCGCCCGACGCTCGGTCAGGTTGGCCCCGGCCTGCGCGGGCGGCAGGCCGAACAGCGCCTTCGCCGCCTCCCGCATCCCCTCGGGCTCCAGCCGCGCCAACCCCCGCCGCAGCACCCAGTCCAGGGCCTCCGCCCGGGCACCCGGACCACTGTCGTCCCCAGCCCGGGCCCGGACACTCGCCAGCCCGGTCAACCAAGGCACCTCGATGCCCACCTCCAGCGGCAGGCCCCGGCGGATCACCGCTCTCAGTTCCTCACGGAGACCAGACCGTTGTTCCACAGCCGTCGTCATGATCAGTGACCACTCCGTTCCTCACAGTGAGGAATCCAGTGAAGCACCAACGCCCAGAACTTGCCCAGTCCCATGCCCAGAAAATACCCAGCAGAGCCCCGGAAGTTGACGATCGCTCACGCAGGGAGGATCACCGGCCCAGGCGCAGGGCTGGCCACCGCGATCGGCCGGTGCGACACCCGCGACCAACCGAGCCGCCATCGCCCGCTGGTCCGCCGGGGCCCGCTGGCGGCGCCCAGCTACGCCTGGAGGTCACCCTGGCGCAGGTCGCAGCTGTCCCCTTGCACTTCGCCATCCGAATTCCGTAGCCAGCACTGGTCTTTGCCGAGGTTGACTGTCTCCCCGATCGCTGGCCTCGATGGCTGTCGGCCGCAGGGGCTTGCCCAGGCGGGAGACGAGGCTTGCCCGCCAAGGCTTGCCCGGCCGAATTCTGGAATGGGCAAGCCTGTGACCTGGTCTTTCGGGACGCGGGCAAGCCTCTGGGCAAGCCCTGGTGAGGAGAGTTCACGGCACGAGATCCGAAAGGAGTTGTGCCGTGTTCGAGCTGCCATGTCCCGCCCGCAAGGTCGGCGGAGTCTTCGATCGTCTGGATACCGAGTGGGCGGGGCTGTGCGCGGACGCCTCCGTGCGGGCTGCGGTGACTGACTGGCTGACAGCCGATCATCTGGCGGCCGAGGTCGCCGCGGTGGCCGGCCTCTGGCTGAACACGCTGGGTCCCGAGCAGCTGCTGACCGCCCTGCGGCCGCGCGACGGTGTGTTGTCCGACGCGTTGGCCGACGCCGTGCTGCGCGCTCTGCTGCGGCGCGCCTGTGGCCGTGGCGAGGCGGCCGCGCTCGCCGCGCGCATCGTGGTGCAGGCCATGGTTCCGGCCGCGGTCCGTATGACCCGTGGCCAGGTCCGTCCCTTCGGCGGCCGCACGTTCGATGACGTCAGCCACCTGGTAGTGGCGGCTCTCTACGAGACGGCGTGCTCCGGCCGCATCCATGCACGGCCTGGCCGGCCCGCCGCCAACCTGATCCTCGACACGCTCCGCCGGGTCTGCCGCGACCTTGCTGCCGACCACGAGGAACGCGGTGAGGCACTCGCCCTCGCCGAGGACCTGGCCGACCCCGCCCCCGGCCCGGTCGGCCACGCCCATGATCAGGCCGTTCGCGCCGCCGCAGCCGCCGCCGGCCTCCACCCGGCCGGCGGCGTCGAGCAGGAGGCGAGCCGTGCCCGGCTGGAGCTGCTGGAGCTGCTCCTGGATGCGATGGAGGCCGGCACCCTCTCGCTGGCTGACGGCCGGGCCATCGCCTGGCACTACACCACCGCCCCCATCCCGGACGCCCAAGCCGCCGCCGTGGCCGGCACCACTGCGGGTGCCTGGCAGCGGCGCCGCTCCCGCGCCGTCCATGCCCTCAAGACCGCACTGCGGCCGACCGCCGCCTGACCATCCCCACCGTGACCATCCGCAGGAGCTACTGATGCCTTCTCTGCCTACCCCCCTGTCCGGCCTCCCCCTAAGAAGCCGTTGTCTTTCCGAACGTGATCGTTGAGTTTCCGCTGTTCAGGCATGGTGTCGGCGTTTTCGAGGCAGGGTGGAGCCGTCGGGTTGTCT
>NZ_JBVIMH010000055.1:0-22069 GCF_055579945.1 Kitasatospora sp. NPDC032150
CCGCACCCGGCCCGACGCGGTCGCCGGCGACAAGGCGTATTCCTCCCGCGCCAACCGGGCCTACCTGCGCAAGCGTCAGATCAAGGCCGTGATCCCGGAGAAGGTCGACCAAGCCGCGAACCGCAAGAAGAAGGGCGGCAAGGGCGGCCGGCCCGTCTCCCACGACGCGGACCTATACCGCGACCGCAACAGCGTGGAACGCTGCATCAACAAGATCAAGGAGTGGCGGGGCCTCGCCACTCGCTACGACAAGACTCCGGACAGCTACCTCGCCGGACTCCATCTGCGCGGCGCAGTCCTGTAGCTCCGCAGCCTCCGCCCCGCGTCGTGATCCCAACTTGAACAGGCCCTAGTGCTGCCCCGCGCAAGTTCGTGGAGGGGTCGGGGCTGCGGCATAGTCGCGTGACGTCCGGTTTGTGGCGATCTGTCGGACGGCCGGGCCGGGAACGCAACAGGCACGGCTTCCGAGATCATTGATTTCTCGACGCCCCTGGGAGACCGTGCCTGTCGACGCATCATCGTCGATCCGGCCTGCCCTTGACCGGCTCCGCCGACAGCCCGAGTCCTCGGACTTACCTGACGTCCCATGCCAGAGGAGGTTAGGCGTGTGCCATCGAACCTGAGAGAAGGCCGTCACCGGCCGAGCGGCAGATGCAGGTCGAGGATCATGTCGAGTGCCCGCACGCCGTCCGCTCCGGTGAAGGCGCCGACCGTCTGGAAGCCCTGCTTCTCGTAGTAACGAATGGCGCGTGAGTTGTCGGCGAGAACGCCGCCCAAGAGGATGATTCTCTTCTTACCAAATCGCCGTGCGACGTCCGCGATGAGCGGGAAGACCTGCGTTCCCACCCCCTTCCCCTGATAGTCGTCAGCCAAGGTCGGGCCGAAGCGGCAGTCCGTGGCCGCCAGCCGGATGCCGGCCCTGCGATAGCGGGCGATATCCGCGGAGTGGAGATCGAGGCTGAATTCCAGAAGGCCGACGATCCTGCCGGACGGCACTTCGTCAAGCACCAGTCTGAGCTTGTCGTATCGGGCGATCGCGTCACACAGTTCACGGGCAGCAGCGAGGTCGTACCCGTTGAACGTACTCAGCCGCCTCGATTCGGCAGACAGCCCCTCAAGGAAGGCCGCCAGATGATCCGCGTCAGTGTGCGTGAGTGGGCGGAAGACGACCTCCGAACCGTCATTCAGGTCCAGGCGCCGCGTCAGGACAAGCGGGTCCTCGGCGACCGCCGTCAAGGTGAGCATCTCAGCGACCCCCTCTCAAACTTCGGTGACACGAACCTACTGATCGCCAACCTTGGAGACAACGTTCAACCTGCGCTGTCGCAGGACACCTGATCACAAAACGGACATCACGCGACTATGCCGAAGCTCTCGTGGAGGAATGCCGGAAGGCGAGTCCGAATGCGTCGGACCTGTCAGGCGAAGGAGAAGCGCGCGGCGGCTTCGGTGGGCGTAGTCCCTTGGCGGCGTCCTGGGACGTCGTGGACGGCGGTTGCGCCCTCGGCGCGCAGTTGGTCGGTGGTGGCGTGTTGAATCATGATCGCGGCGTAAGCGCGGACGTCTGCGGCGGTGATGTCGGTGCGGCCTCGCCTCGCGTGTTGCTGGAGGAGGTCGGTGACGTCCGGGTTGAATCGCAGCATGGTCACCGGGGCGTTGAAGCGCCCGGCGATGGCGATGAGTCGGGCACGCGCTTGCGGGGTGACGTTCGTGGACTCGGCGACTGCGCTGTGTCCGGTAGCGAGCCTGGCGACGATCCTGCGGTCGCGTTCCTCGAAGATCTGTGCGTCCGCCGCGTCGCAGTCCGCTTCGGGGGGTGCGGTGCCGAAAAGTTCCGCGCGGATCTCGTCGCTGGATGCCACGGCTTCCTCGTCGATCTGCCGACGCGCGATCAGTGCCCGGACGAAGCTGGTTTTGCCCGAGGCTGGTGGGCCAACGAGGACGACGAGTCCTGCCGGCACTCGGATGAGCCCGAGGCCGCCCGGCTCAAGAGCGTTGAGGTAGAGGTTGCCCGCGCAGTCGAGGGCTTCTTCCAGGGAACCGGCTGACAGCCCGCTGGGCAGGATGGTGTCCCGGTAGCTGTCGTCGCTGGCCAAATAGAGGGCGAAGCCCCAGGTGTGCAGCACGCCGGTAAAGCGCAGGCGGCACAGCGGAAGGCTCTCCTGGCCAGGCAATTCGGCTGCCACGTAGGCGAATCCGGCGCGGAAGCGGACCGTGACGGCGTCCACGTGTGGCCAGCGTTCATGGGCGTGGCGGTTCAGGCGCTGACGCAGATGGTGCTGCATCGATTCCGGCGGGTTCTTCGGCACGGGCCCATCCTGCCGGGTGCGGCGGCGGCCCGCCATGATCGTTGGCTGTGCGTGCTGAGCGACGGGCGGGGACAGCGGTGGCGGTGGCGATCGATGGGAAGGTCCGCGAGCGGCTGGTGAGGACGGTGGCATCGGCGAAGTCCGAGGTGCGGGCGGTACTGCGGGCCCGGATCGTGCTCGCGGCGGCGGACGGGATCGCCAACGGCGCGACCGCCCGGGAGTTGGAGGTCAGTGTGAACACGGTGCGCAAGTGGCGGGGACGGTTCGCCGCCTTGGGTCTGGACGGCCTGCGGGACGCCGAACGCTCGGGGCGGCCGAAGGTGTATGGGCCCGAGGTGCGCGTGGCGATCGTGGGCGTCGCGACCAGCGAGCCGCCGCATCCGGAGGCAACCTGGTCGCACCGAGCCATCGCGCAGCGGGTGGCCGGCACCTGCTTGGCGTCGGTCTCCGCCTCCCAGGTCGGTCGAATCCTTGCCGGTCTGGACCTCAAGCCGCACAAGGTCCGTGGCTGGCTCACCCGCCGGGACACCCCCGACTTCTGGCAGCGAGCCGCCGAGGTGTGCGCCCTCTACCTCGACCCGCCCGAGGGCGCGGTGGTGCTCTCGATCGACGAGAAGACCGCGATCGCCGCCCGCTCGCGCCGCTATCCTGGCCGTCCCGCGCGCCCCGGCGAGCCCACCCGGCAGGAGTTCGAGTACCGGCGCCACGGCACAGCATCCCTTGTCGCCGCTCTCGACATCCGCACCGGCGAGGTCCTCACCGAGGCGATCACCCGCAACGACGCTGTGACTTCACCGCCTTCCTGGACCAGCTCGACCAGGCGATCGCGCCAGGCAAAGAGATCCACGTCGTGCTCGACAACGGTTCCTCCCACACGGCCAAACACACCAAAGCGAATCAAGCCCACAAGAGCAGCAGACCAGGATCACGCCACCTCCATGCCGGACACCGCCTGGCCAATACGCGGGCTCCCGCCAGACTCATCCCGGGCCCCGTCGCAGGCTCCCGGTTTTGATGCCACTTAGATTTCACTAACGACACTTCAGCAGTGGTTCACTTGCGTTCGTCTTCCTGATCCCCACCTGACGCCTCCCGGGCACCTTTTCCACATCGCTCACCACGATCGCGTCACCGCTTTCGCAGCATGTGGCGGTTTGAAGCCTCCCCCCGCAGGGCGGCTCCGAAGGGCCAAGTCCTTCATCTCTTACACAGCATTGCTTCCAGAACTGTTCCTGCATACGGTTCCTTTCGCATTCGTGGCACACGCGACGGGTGAAAGCTCTGGCCCTGGCACGGAAAGTGATCCAGACCCTGAAAACTGACCGCTGAACGGCGGATCAACGGTGACCCACCTTGGGTCACGTCCGCTGGAGTGGTGTATCGACGGCCACTCGGTGATTCGCTAACGGGCTATGCGGTGAGGGAAGTTGGGGCCATGTCGGCCCCGTTTTCTCCCTCAATGAGGTGAACGCGGCAGCGGCCGAGGATCTCGGGGCCCATGTAGCGGCGCTGTTCGGCCCACTCGTCGCTCTGCTCGGCGAGAACCGCGCCGACGAGCCGGACGATGGCCGCGCGGTCGGGGAAGATGCCGACGACGTCGGCGCGGCGGATCTCCTTGTTCAGGTCACGACGAACCAGCACACTTCCCTGGTCAGCACCGTGCGGCCAGGCGCTCGCCGTGGGCCGCGCCATGCGCTGAGGCGTCGCACTCCACGATCATGAGGCCACCGTGCGGGGACCCGTCGAGTCGTGCGGAGCGCCGGTTCGACCGTTCGGCTGGCGGCGGACACCCGTATGCACGCCAGACGCGGACAGCCGACCCGATCCGTGCCAGTTTGTTGCTGGCGACTTGACCAGCACCACCGACGCGTGGGTTTCGGCCCACCCCGCTGCGAGGCAGCCTGGGCACGAAGGAAGTGGCCGATGGACAGTGGCGGAGGGCCTCCTGGCACCTCAAGCTCCGGCGGCCCGCAACGCCCGAGATCGGACGAGAAGCACGCGCCGCGGCGCCTCGAACGCGTTCGCGCTGCCGCGGCGGCGCGGGCCGCCAAGGCGGCCGCTGGGACCCGGGCCCTCGTGCGGAGGGTCGAGAAGATTCCTCCGCCCCCTGGGCCGTTCCGTCCCGGCTTCTGGCGCAGCCCGATCCGCGGGCCCTGGCTGACCTCGGTGTTCGGCCTGGTGCTGCTCGTCGGCATCCCGTTGCTCTTCGTGACCGGCGCGCTGTCCTACGCCGCCTACAACCCCGGCCTCGGCGCACTCAACGACCAGACCCCGGACAAGGGCCTGCTGGGCTTCTACCTCTTCGACTGGCCCACACACCCCTACTGGCTCTACCGGCTCACCCAGGGCGTACACGTGACCCTCGGCGTGGTCCTGGTGCCGGTGGTGCTGGCCAAACTGTGGTCGGTGATCCCGAAGCTCTTCGAGTGGCCGCCTGGCCGCAGCGCCGCCCATGCGCTGGAACGGCTGTCACTGCTGGCACTGGTCGGCGGGGTCGTCTTCGAGTTCATCACCGGGATCCTCAACATCCAGCTCTACTACGTCTTCCCCGGCTCCTTCTACACCCTGCACCTCTACGGCGCCTGGGTGTTCATCGCCGCCTTCGTCGTCCACGTCAGCCTCAAACTCCGCCGGATGACCCGCGCCCTGCGCTCCCGCAACCTGCTGACGGAGCTGCGCACCGACCTCGCCCACACCCGCCCCGAGCCACCCGACCCCGACGGCCTGGCTCCGACCGCCCCCGCGCCGCCGACCATGACCCGCCGCGGAGCCGTGGGAATGGTAGGAGCGGGCTCCCTGCTGCTCCTCGTGGTCACCGCGGGACAGAGCATCGGCGGCCGGCTGCGCCGCACCGCCCTGCTCGCGCCGCACAACCGCGACCCGGGCAGCGGCCCGAACGGCTTCCAGATCAACAAGACGGCCGCTGCCGTCGGCGTCACCCCCGCGCACGTGGGCCCCGACTGGCGGCTGGAGATCCACGGCCCCAGGCCGACGCTCGTCCTCACCCGCGCACAGCTTCTCGCGATGCCCCAGCACGCCGCCGCACTGCCGATCGCCTGCGTGGAGGGATGGTCCACCTCCGACCAGGACTGGAGCGGCCTCAGGCTGGCCGACCTCGCCGCCCTGGCCGGCCTGCCCGACGCCGGAAGCGTCCTGGTGGAATCCGTCCAACCACCCGGCCCCTACAGCTCGGTGGTGCTGCGGGGCAACCAGATCCACGACCCCCGATCACTGCTCGCCCTGCGCGTCAACGGCGCGGACCTCTCACTCGACCACGGCTACCCCGCCCGCATCATCGTCCCGGCCAACCCCGGCGTGAACAACACCAAGTGGGTGCACCGACTCACCTTCAGGACCTGACCATGGCACGCTTCGTCCGCTGGTACGGCTCCGGGCCCCTTCACCTCCTCGTCCTGATCTGCTCTTTCGCCCTCACCGGCTACGCCCTGGTGCGCCTGTTCGCCGAGCGCCCGCTCGGGGTGGCGATCTGGTTCGTCGGCGCGGCGATCCTCCACGACCTGATCCTGCTGCCCCTGTACTCGCTCGCGGACCTCTCGGCCCAGGCCGTGCTTCGCCACCGCCCGGAACGCACCCCTGCGATGCCGTGGATCAACTATCTGCGCGTGCCCGCCTTCCTGTCCGGTGTCCTGCTGCTCGTGTGGTTCCCCCTGATCCTCGATCTGTCGATCCCCTACCAGGGCGACACGCGGCTGCCGGAAGACGTCTACCTCGGCCGATGGCTGGCGATCACCGCAGTGCTGTTCGGCGCGGCAGCGATCGCCTTCGCACTCAATCTGCGCCGCGCCCGACGGACCGGCCGTCCGAAGCCGAAATGACCGACGACCCCCACACGCAGCCCCCGCATACCGACCGCGGGCCGCTGTACCTGCGGCAGGCGGACGGGCAACGCCCCCGACTGACGCTGCACCGCCTGGACACGGAGCCCAGCACGGCCGACGAGACCCTACTCAAACGCTGCACCGGCCCCGTCCTCGACATCGGCTGCGGACCGGGCCGCCTCACCCAGGCGCTCACCCACCGAGGCATCGTCACCCTCGGCATCGACATCGCACCCTGCGCCGTCGCCCGAACTCTCGCCCTCGGCGCGGCCGCCCTGCGCCGATCGGTGTTCGACCCGCTTCCGAACGAGGGAGACTGGCAGACCCTGGTGCTCGCCGACGGGAACATCGGCATCGGCGGCGACCCACACGCCCTGCTGCGCCGTTGCGTCCAGCTCGCCGCCCCGGACGGAGTCCTGGTCATCGAGGTCGACCGGCGCGACAGCGACGAGCGCTGCATCGCGTGGGTGGAGGACACCCGCGGCCACCGAGGCCCGCCGTTTCCCTGGGTACGGGTGGGGGCGCCGACCGTCCGCAGGGCCGCCGACCTGCTCGGGCTGCGGCTCGATGACCAGTGGGTCAGCGGCCGACGACGCTTCCTCTCGCTCATCCGGAACCGTGTCCGATGAGCACGCGGCCGATCGGTGACCACGCTCTGCTGTCCGACTGCCGCTCGGCCGCCCTGGTCACCTCCGACGGCTCGGTGGACTGGCTGTGTCTGCCGCGCTTCGACAGCCCGGCGATCTTCGCGCGGCTGCTCGACGAGAACGCCGGCCACTGGTCCATCCGGCCGGTGGATCCGGCGGACGTGAGCCGCCGGTACCTGGAGGGGACCATGGTCCTGGAGACCACCTTCCGTACGCCTGGCGGAACGGCGGTGCTGCTCGACGCACTCGCCCTCGGACGGCGGGAACGCGGCCACACGCTCGGCACGGCCTCTCCCGGCGTCCTGATGCGGCAGGCCGCCTGCGTCGAGGGGCAGGTGACGCTGGAGATCACGTACGCGCCCCGGCCCGAGTTCGGGCTGATCCACCCGGTGATCTCGCCCGTGCGCGGAGGGCTCGCCGCCTACGGCGGTGCGCACACGCTGACACTGTCCAGCTCCGCCGACCTGACGGTGAGCGGGTCCACCGCACACGGTCGGATCACCCTGCGGGCGGGCGACCGCCTCGGCTTCGCCCTGCACATCGGACCGGCCTGGGAGCCGGAACCCGTGCGATGGCGGCCGTGGCGGATCCGACGGCGGCTGAGCGACACCAGGGAGGGCTGGCGTTCCTGGTCCGACCTCCACGTCGGCTACCGCGGCCCCTGGCAGGAGGAGGTGGGCCACAGCGGACGCGTGCTACGCGCGCTGACGTACGCGCCCACGGGCGCCATCGTCGCCGCGCCCACCACCTCCCTGCCCGAGCACGTAGGCGGGACACGCAACTGGGACTACCGCTACACCTGGGTCCGCGACGCCAGCTTCACCCTGCAGGCGCTCGCCACCGCGGCCTGCGAGAAGGAGAAGGACAGGTTCTTCGGCTTCCTCGCCCGGGCAGCCGCCACCCAGCTCCATCGGGGCGTGGACCTGCAGATCATGTACGGCATCGGCGGCGAACGCGATCTCAGCGAACGGCTCCTGCCCCACCTCACTGGCTGGCGCGACAGCGCACCGGTGCGCACCGGCAACGACGCCTGGCGTCAGCGCCAGCTCGACGTCTACGGCGAACTGCTCGATGCCGCCCACCAGACCCTTCCACCCGACGGCCGCATCGCCCCGCCCACCCGCGTCTTTCTGCTCCAGGCGGCCGAAGCCGCCGCCGACCATTGGAACGAGCCCGACCGGGGCATCTGGGAGATCCGCGGGCCGGACAGGCACTTCGTGCACTCCAAGCTGATGTGCTGGGTCGCCCTGGACCGCGCCATCGCCATGGCCCCAGCCCTGAGGGCCGAAGAACACACCCCGCACTGGCGGAACGTGCGTGAGCAGATCCGCCAGGCTATCGAGCAACGCGGCTGGAACCCGTCCGTGGGCGCCTTCACCCAGACCTTCGACGGCGACGCACTGGACGCCTCGGTGCTGATGCTCCCCATGGTCGGCTTCCTGCCTGCGCGGGACAATCGGATCCAGTCCACGGTCCTGACGATCGCCACCCACCTAACCGACCGGCACGGCTTGGTGCTCCGCTACCTGGGTGATGAGATTGCGGAAGGGGAGGGCACTTTCGTGCTCTGCACCTTCTGGCTGGCCCACGCCCTCGCCCTGACCGGCCGGACCCACCGCGCACGGCAGGTCTTCCAGACCGCTCTTACCTGCGCCAACGATCTCGGCCTGCTGGCCGAGGAGGCCGATCCCGTCACCGGGGAGGCCCTCGGGAATTTCCCGCAAGCCTTCAGCCACATCGGACTCATCAACGCCGCCCAAGCCATTCGCGACGCCGAGCAGCCGTCCCCCATCAAACGGTGTCCGACGGCGTGACCGGCGAGGTCGGCGAGTCGTTGTGCCGGATGAGCGAGAAGTTCTGATGAAGCGCATTCCAGCGGCAGGCCCTGGACGGTGGTGCGACCATGATCTGGTACCTGGTGATCAGGCGCACCGAGCGCCCGGTGATGGAGTCACGGCGAACGCTCGAGGAGCATCTGGGCTGGATGCGTGGCCAGCACGAACGGGCTACCGTGCTGATCTCCGGACCTGGCTCGGATAGCACGAGGGGGCTGTACGTGGTGCGTGCCCGCTCCCGTTCAGACGCGGAAGCGATCGCGCAGAGTGATCCCCTTGTGCGCGATGGTCAGGCAACGATCGAGATCATCGAGTGGCATGTCCACCAGATGCTCGGCATCGGCCCTTTCGACATCGACGCTCTGCAACGCGTCGAAGGTGGTGCGTGATCGCGTGTCAGGAGCCGCCGGCGTGCGGGGGCTGGCCGGGGTTGGTGAGTGCGTAGCCTACGAGCGCCTTCGTGAACCCGCTGCACACAGCCAGAGGTCACCTGATGAGCTCCGCTCGTCAAGGCCGCGTGCCACGTCGAGCCCACGCGCAGCTGATGTCGCGACGAACACGATCGCCGCCAGCACCTCGCAGTCACCGGGTCTGTACTGATGACGGTACAGACCCTGCTTGCGGTGAACCGGGGACGATGTTGAGGACGGCCATCATGCCCTTGTCCTCGTGGTTGAGGAGGTGGCAGTGGAAGACGGTCCGGCCGGTGAACTCGGCGAACCTGATCCGCACGACGGCGGTCCCCCTGGCCGGAACGTTGACGGTCTCGAACCAGCGGTGGCCGGGATCCGTGGGCGTGCCGTTGACGCTCATCAGCTGGAAGTGGTTGGTGTGGAGGTGGAAGGAGTGTTCTTCGTCGGTGTTGTTGACGACGTTCCACTCCTCGACGGTGTTCAGCTTGGCGGTGATGTCCACCCGGTTCGGGTCGAACTGCTTGCCGTTGATGTAGAACTCGGTGCCCGCGGCGTTCTCCGTGTAGACGATGTCGCGCCGCGCGGCGGGGTCGGCGTGGCTGAGGTCCTCGTTCGGCGCGACGTGGTCGGGCAGTCGTGCCGGGCTCATCGGTGTGCCCGCGGTGACCACGGTCGCCAGGTTCACCTGGGGGTACTGGTTCCCGGCCGGTCCGGTGTTGTAGGCGAGGGTCTGCAGCTGGGTGCTGCCAGGTGCGCCGCCCTGCACCAGTACGTCGAACCGTGCGGCGGCGGGGATGACCAGGGAGTCCGCGGCGTAGACCTGCTTGACCGGGTAGCCGTCCTGCGCGATCACGTGGAACGTCACACCCGGCAGGTTGAGCTTGTAGTAGATGTTGGCGCCGATGTTGGCCAGCCGCCACAGTTGGGTCTCGCCCGGCCGGATGCTGATGACCGGGTTCTGCTGGCCGTTGACGGTGCGGTTGGTCGGCGCTCCGATGCTCAGGTTCTCGGTCTTGACGGCGTCGCCCTCGACCTGGTCGTCCTTGAGTGCGATGACCCGCTCCTTGATGTGGCGCAGGGAGCGGGGCAGGTCCTGCTGCAGGCCGTCGACGACGATGACGCCCGACTCGCCGCCCGCCACCTGCGGGGCGGAGCGCATGTTGGCGTGGGAGTGGTACCAGTAGGTGCCCGGCGTGGCGTCGCGCGGGATCCGGTAGGAGTAGTGGTAGGTCTCGCCCGGCTTGATGGCGATGAAGATGTCGTCGGACGGGCTCTTCGGCGACACGTGGAGCCCGTGGACGTGGACGTTGGTGTTCTCGTTCAGCTGGTTCGTCATGGCCAGCTCCACCCGGTCGCCCGGCCGGATCCGCAGGGTGGGCGGCATGTAGCGGCCGTTGTAGGTCAGCGCGTACAGCTCGCGATCGCCCACCGCCACCTTCCGCCGCTTGACGGTGATCCGCGCTCGCAGGACTCCGTCGTGGCTCACCAACTCCGGCGGGTCCTGCAGCGGTTGACCCGTACCGGCAGACGGGGCCGCCGGGTGGTGCGGTTCAGCTGCGGACGGCGCCGCCGGGGGCTGCTCCGGTCGCGCGGCCGCCCAGGACGGGCCGGCACTGCCGGGTACGGACATCGTGGTGAGTATCAGGCCGGCGGCCAGCCAGGCCGAGGAAGGACGAGGCTGCATGTGACTGTCTCCATCAGAGCCGCGGATCGGTGACGACGCGGGATCGATTGCCGCTCCCGGGCAGGTCGAACGCCGGAACTCCGGGCGAATCGATCGCAGAGCGGATCGTGCGTTCGATACCACCCTGAACGACCACTCATCGCATGCCGGGACGGCCATCCGGCCTACAAGCCGCCTCTTCCCGGTCGCTGCGTCCACACGGCTGCCCCGGCGGTCTGATCAGGCGACGATCCGACGTGGGACCGCGAGGCATGGACTGGCGCCTGTTCCTGCCCTTGTGGGATCCGGGAGCGCCGGCGGGCGCAGTGCCGGATCCCCGCCGGTGAGGGACACCGCCCGAGGTGGCGCCTGGCGGTGGCGATACTCGACGAGTTCCTGATCCTGCGTTTGGCGGGGGCGTCACAGCCCGACCACGTCGGCGAGCAGGTCCACCTGTTCCAGCCCGCCGCCGTGGGGGAAGAGAATGAGTTCCTCGCAGCCGGCCTCGGCATAGGCATCGATTTCCCGGGACACCTTCTCAGGTGTGGGGAGGCCCGCTTCGATGCTCTTCTGGGTGTAGGTGCCAGAGGTGTAGTAGTGCTCTAGGCTGGTTCGCAGGCGTTGCTCCGCGTCCGGGCCGAGCGCGAAGTGCGCGGTCGCCACGAGGCGGGGCGCGTTCTCCCTTCCCGCGTCCTGCCACGCTTGTCTGACCCCCGGGAGCAGAGACCGGAAGTTCTCGACACCTTGGGCGCCCGCGATCCAGCCATGACCGTAGGTGACCATGCGCCGCAGGGCGGGCTTGGTGAACCCCCCGAACAGCAGTGGGGGGCCACCGGGTGTGGCCGGGCTTGGTCCGACACCATCGTCGTCCCGCCACTGCCGGGTGGCCGTTTCGAGCAGTGCGTCGAAGAGCTTGCCGCGGTACTGGAAATCGAGCCCGCTGGCCTGGTAATCGTCCTCCCGGGCACCGGGTGCCAGACCCAGCACGAGCCGTCCGCCGGACAGGCGGTCGAGCGTGGCGGCGGACTTGGCGAACAGTGCGTGGTTGGCGCGCAGCGGGGCCAGCAGGATGCTGGTGGTCAGCCGGATGCGGGAGGTGGCTCCGGCGGCGACGGCCAGTACGGTCAGCGGCTCGTAATTGTCGTAGACAAGGCGGTCGGTACTCCCGAGTGTGGAGAAACCACGCTCCTCGGCGCGTCTGGCCCAGTCGACGACTGACAGGTCCGGGCCAGGGCGCAGTACTGGCAGTCCGATCCCGATATCCATGGCGTCGTACTCCTTCCGGGCCGAGGCGGACCTTTGCCCTCGTCGTGGGTTGGTCGGGGGCAGCTGGTCCCGCTGGTTCACCACCCGGAAACCGTTACAGTCGGCAATCCCAACACTACCCGCCGGGGTTGCCATCGCAGGTGTCATGCGCGCCGTGCCCTGCCTCGCACCTGAGTGGAACGGGCGCGACGAACGGCACGGCCAGCGCCCGGTGAAGTGGTTCGACGCCGAGGGGCGCACCGCCGGCGGGGCGGCGCCCGGTCGGCGCCGATCATCTCTGATGATGAGTCAGGTCGCGACTGAAAGCATCTCAGGACGGGAGCGGGCGCACGGGGGTCGTTCACCGCAGTTCGTCACTCGAACGGCCGCGCGTCCGCATCGCCCGAAACTCCCGGGGACCGCGACCGCCCCGTCCACCGGCCGGCCGGAGCCCCCTGGAGGGGGAGTATCGGTTTAGCTCATGACACTCCCGCTGTGGGAGTGTCACGGGAATCCTGATTGACAGTCCCCGGCTGTGCTGTCCTGCGTCCTTGGTCCGTCAAGCCTGGGGGCCTGCCGGGCCCGGCGCCTGCTCGCCGGGCGGGGTCCCAGCCCTGAGGATGACGGAGGTGTAGTGGTTGGTGAAGAAGTACGAGTAGGACAGGCCTTCGTCGATGTTGCCGAACTCGTTGCTCATCATGGTCATCAGCGCCGTCGTGTGGGTGCCGTCGCTGGCGTAGGCGGTGAAGTGCTGGTTCGGTGGCAGTCCCGTCGCGCTGATGTCGACTTCGTCGATGCCTGGGAGTGCCCGGATCAGGGCCGTGCCCTGGCCGGGGCTACCGGGGACGCGCAGGGGGATGTTCTGCGTGCGCATGCCCAGACCTTGCCGGCCCAGGTTGTTCGTGCTGGTGGCTGGAGTGCTGCGGGCCACGTACACCAGGGCCATCGGTGACTGGCCGATGGGCATGGTCGTGGTGACGGACATGGTCCTGGTGTCGATGACGTCGACCGCGTCGGAGTTCTGCAGGGCGACGTAGACACGGGTGTTGTCGGGGCTCGGCCAGATGCCGTGGGGGCCGTGGCCGCTGTTGTGGATGGTCTTCACCAGGGTCGGCGGCGTCCCGTCGTGCGACCGGCGGTAGACCAGGGTCTCGTTGAGCCCACCCACGGTCTGGAGCGCGTAGTCGACCCCGTCGACGGTGACGAAGTTGGGGTGGTTGGTGCGCGGCCCGGTGTGCAGCACCGCCTCCACCCGGTAGGTGCTGGCGTTGAGGACGGCGGTGGTCCGGCCGTTGGTGGGCATGCCCAGCCAGATCTCCCGACCGTCGGGGGAGATCGCCTCGTCGGAGGAGCCTCCGGCCTCCTCGGGGATCGGCACGCGCCTGACGATCCGGTGGGAGGCCACGTTGATCACGTCGAGCACCTGGGTGCGCAGGTGGTTGACGTAGGCGAGCGTGCCGTCCGGGCTGAAGACCACCTTCGACGGCGCGTCCTCGGTGCGGATCCGGTCGACCTCCTTGCCGGCCTGCCAGTCGATCACCGAGACGTAGTCCTGACCGCGCACCGCCACCCACAACCGGGTGCCGTCGGGCGAGAAGAACCCTTCGTGCGGTGCCCGGCCCAGGTAGACGGTGCGGGCAACATGGTTGGTGGCGGTGTCGACGACGTGCACGGCGTTGGTGGTCACGTCGATGACGTCCAGCCACTTCCCGTCCCGGGAGAAGCCCAGGCCGTGCACGTCGATCTGCCCGGCGTACATCGCCCCCAGCACGTCCTTGCTGGGACTCAACCGCGGCTCGCCCAGAGCGATCGTGCCCAGCACCGTGTTCGTCACTGGATTGATGACGCTGACCGTGTTGGAGTCCTGATCGGCGGTGTACACCCGGTCGTTGCCCGAGATCGGCTGCGCCCCGGGCAGTGCCGGGGCCTGGAGCACCGTGCCCCGCACCGGCTGGGAGGAGGGAACCGCCCCTTGCACCAGGGAGGAGCCGGGGACCGTGCCGCCCCCGGGTGTCGACCTCTGCGCCAGGCCCACGCCCGCCTCCTGTGTCGAGGGCGGCGAGCTGCCGGTGGTGGACGTCAGGACACTCGCAGTCATGAATATCAGGGCCAAACCGAGCTTTGCACGCACTGGGTCCTCCTGGACTGGGGGAAGGTCGGTGGGCCCGCAGACAACGGGGCGGCTCGTCGAGCAGCACGCCAACGGTGACTGGCCTCCGCCGCCGGGCGGAGTCCCGAACCTGCGATCGATGACGCCGGTACTGCGCCGCCCTCGATCGCGTGGACTGGTGGACAACCGATGACAGAGCCCGCAAAGAGTCTGATCGGCCCGACGAGGAGTCACCGTCCAGGGTGGTCCGTCCGAGTGACATCCGGAGCAGGGTCGAGTCTTGGAAGCTTCGCCCGTCGCCTGCCGGTCGACGGGCGCCGGTAACGACAGCTGCGTGCCGGGGGGATGACCTGCTCCTCGGCGATTCCGGCGAGCATGTGAGCAGCCCGTAGCCGCATCAGCGGCCTTGTCCGGGGTGGCTGCGGCTGCCCGAGGGAGCTGTGCTGACCGTTGTGGTGGACGGCACGCTGTTCAAGCAGCACGGCAAGAAGGTGCGCGGTTCGGCCTGGCAGCACGACGGCGACGCCACGGGCCCGAAGCCGGTACCTGGGCGCGGGACCTGCTTCGTCGTGATCGACATCGTGGACCAACTGCCGCTCCTGGCCCGTCCGGTGTGCCTGCCGGCGATGGTCCGGCCGTGGCGGCCGGGACCGAAGTACTCCAAGGTCGGGTTGCCGCCTCGAGGACGCTTCTGCCTGCGGGGCCGGCCCCACCACTGAATGGCACACCCAGGATGCAGGAGAGCCCTGACCTGTGGTCGTATGCCGCTGTCGGTAACCACCGGTGCTCCAGCCCGAGTCGACGAGGAGTCCCCGGCTCTCCGAACAGCCAAGGATGCGGCCGGGCGCAGTCCGACGGCCGACGAAGCCGACCGCTCATCACCGCCGGGTCGGACAGCCGGGCTACCGGCTCACGCTACAGGGCACGCCTCCGTGCTCGATCCGAGAGGGAGAACATGGGTGACGAGACGGGCGCGGCCCTGGCGGACGGGTGGCACGAAGGAGGGTGCCCCGCAGGTCTCCTCGCGCGACGGTCGATGCTTCAGGGCACAGCCGCCGGCCTGGTCGGGGCGGCAGGCGGGAGCCTGCTGGGCGGCCAGGAAGCCACCGCCCGGGGAGGGGACGACAGCGACCGGACGACCGGGAGCCTGATTCCGTTCCACGGCCATCACCAGGCAGGCATCGCCACCCCGCCCCAGACGGTCGGAGCGTTCGCCTCCTTCGACGTGACGGTCGCCAACCGCGCAGAACTCAGAGAGCTGTTCCGCGTGTTGACGGCCCGGGCCCGCTTGCTGACCTCGGGGCGCACGGACCCGGCCGCGTCCCCGGACGCTCCGCCCGCGGACAACGGGATCCTGGGCCCCGGAGTCGTGAGGGACGATCTCACCATCACCGTCGCCGTCGGCGCGAGCCTGTTCGACACGCGCTACGGACTGCAGGCACGCAAGCCCGTCCAGCTCAAGACGATGGTGCCGTTCCTCCACGACGACCTGGATCCCGAACTGTGCCACGGCGACCTGTTGCTACAGGTGTGTGCCGGTCACCGCGACACCACCGTGCACACCATCCTCGACATACTGACCCACACCAAGGGCATGCTGAAGCAGCGGTGGAGCTTCCACTGCCAGCGCAACCCGCCCCGCCCGACCGGGACTCCGCGTGACTGGTTCGGCTTCAAGGACGGCGTCGCCAACCCCGACACCACCAATACCACCCAGCTGGACAAGGTGGTCTGGGTACAGCCCAACACCGACGAGCCGGCCTGGGCGGCAGGCGGGACGTACCAGGTGCTGCGCATCGTCCACTTCTTCCTCGAGGCATGGCAGAAGGTGCCGGTCGCCCAACAGGAGCGGATCTTCGGCCGCCGAAAGATCAGCGGCGCTCCGCTGTACGCCCTATCGGAGGACGCGCCGGACACGTTCGATCCCATCTACACCAACGACCCGCAGGGACTGGTCACCCCGCTGAACTGCCATGTCCGGCTCGCCAACCCGCAGACTCCGGAGACCGCGTCGACCAGCACCATCCTGCGTCGCAGCTACGACTACGAGCGCAGTCCCAGCCTGGACGGCCAGCCGGACCTCGGACACCTGTTCTGCTGCTTCCAGCGCGAACTCAACACCTACATCACCATGCAGACCCGGCTGGAAGCCGAGGCGCTCGTGCCCTACATCAGTCCGCGCGGCGGCGGCTACTTCTTCGCCCTGCCAGGAGTGCGCGACAACCAGGACTACTTCGCGCGCGGGCTGTTGACCTGACCGCTGCTTCCGGACCGGTCGTGCGGGAGACGGTCCGGGTCACACACCGAAGTTCCGCGAAGTACCCAGGAGGCGAGATGCGTTTCCGAACCCCCACCGACCGCGGCCCAGGCGGGAAGGCGGTCCGGCCGGCGCTGGGGGCCGGCATCGGGCTCCTACTGGTCTCCGGTCTGCTCGCCGCGCGGCTCATCCCGGCGTCGTCCCCGTCGCCCTCCGCCGCCCCACTCGCGGGCGTTACAGGCCACGTGTACGTCACCAACCAGCTCGACAACACAGTCTCGGTGATCGACGGCGGCACCAACAAGGTCATCGCGACCGTCCCGGCCGGCAACGCGCCCGAAGGCATCGCGATCACCCCCGACGGCAGGTACGCCTACATCGCGGAGAACGGATCGGCCATGGTCTCGGTGCTCGACACCCGCACCAACAAGATCGTCACCACCGTGCCGGTGGGGCACAACCCCACTGGCGTCCGGCTGAGCCCGGACGGCGGCTGCCTCTACGTCGCCAACGGCGGTTCGGACAGCGTCTCGGTGATCGACACCCGAACCAACCAGGTGACCGCGACGGTCCCGGTCGGCGTCTCCCCGGTGAGCGTCGCCGTCAGTCGCGACGGCGCCGCGGCCTACGTCGCCAACGCCGGGTCGCACAGTGTGTCAGTCCTCGACACCGGTACGCGGCGCGTCGTCCGGAGCCTGACAGCCGGCCGCTCCCCGGTGGGCGTCGCCGTCACCCCGGACGGCGAATCGGCCTACGTGGCCAACGAGACGGCCGCGACCGTCTCCGTCCTGGGCACCCGCGCGGGCACGGTCACCGCGACGGTCCCGGTCGGCGAAGGCCCCTTCGACGTAGCGCTGGCACCTGACGGTTCAAGGGCCTACGCCACCGGTCTCGGCCCGGGCACGGTATCCGTGATCGACACCCGTAGCCACCGCGTCTCGTCGACCGTTGCCGTGGGCCCTCCGGGCACCGACCCGTTCAACCTGGCGGTCGCCCGGGGTGCGGTCTACGTCACGAACCAGGGAGCGGGTACCCTCGCGGTTATCGACCCCAAGAGCCTCAAGGTCGCCGCGACCGTCACGGTCGGCACCAGCCCCTACGGCGTGGCGGTGAGTCCGTGACCGCGGCCTCGCCCGCTTCGAGCGGTCAACGCCGCCGCCGTCTTCCGGCCTCCCACCGATACCCTCGCGGTCCGGTTCGGCTACATCTTCGACGGCGGTGCGCCACGTGGCGCTCTGTAGCATCCCCGACTCAGTTGGGAGGAATTCGAAGGGACATTCCTGGATCACCCGCCCTACCTTGACATGAAAGCGGGAGGGGAAAGCAGCATGTCGGGAAAGTACCGTGCGCCCGCAGGCGCTCACGGCGTGGCGGTGCGAGACCCGCGCGATAGGGTCAAGGCTGGATTGCTTTAAAAAAAGGCCAGTTCCCGGTGGTGCAAGAAGACTCCCACTGGAATGGCGCCTGTCACCAGTGCTGCACCGTGCGGGGGTACGCCTCCGTTGCCCCCGCAACACATGCCGCTCTTCCCCACCTCCGGACATCTTGCCTCATGGGTGGGGGTCTGTCCGGGCAACCACGCCTCGGGCGGCAAGCGGAAGGGAGGTCGCAGTCGGCCCGGGCCCAAGTGGCTCAAGGTCGTGCTGACCGAGGCGGCCTGGGGCGCGGGGCCGGACTGGCCGGTGGCTGCGCAGACGGCGACGTCGATCGCGGTACTCGGCGCCGACAGGCACAGGTCCTGCGAACGGCGGTACAGCGGCTGCGGACGGGAGCACCGGAGGCCAGGATCGATCCATGGCGATTCGGTTGGGATTCGGGCTGCCGCAGATGAAGTGGTACGACCTCGCGCATGCTCCGGCAGAGGCGGCACGAGCAGCAGAGCGGATCGGCTACGACAGCCTGTGGGTTTTCGAACGGGTGCTGTTCCCCGAACGTCCGCGGCAGGGCCTGTACGACGTGCCGGGACTGGCCTGGCCGGACTCCTACCGGTCGGTTGCCCATCCGCTGGTGGTCCTCTCACTCGCCGCCGCGGCGACCGAGCGGGCCCGGCTCGGCAGCAGTGTGCTGATCGCGCCCTTGCACGGCCCGTTTCAGCTCGCCCGCGCCTTTGCGACGCTGGATGCGGCGAGCGGCGGCCGGGTGGTCGCGGGACTGGGGACGGGCTGGTCGCTGGACGAGTATGCGGCCGCCGGGCTCGCCCCCTTCGAGGAGCGCGGAGCCGTGCTGGACGAGTTACTGGATGTCTGCGCCGCGGTGTGGGGCCCGGACCCTGTGTCGTACCGGGGCAGGCACACCGTGATCAACGAGGCCGAGGTCGGGCCGAAGCCCGGGCACCCCATCCCCGTCTACCTGGCGGCGTCCGGCGGCAAGGCCCTGGAGCGGGTGGCCCGCCGTGCCGACGGTTGGTTGCCGACAGGCCTTACACCCGAGCAACTGGCCTTCTGGTGGCGTGAGATCAGGGAGCGGGCCGCGTCGCACGGCCGCGATGCGAGCGCGCTTCAGATCTGCGCGAGGGCGAACGTCCAGATCACCGAAGTCCCGGTCCGCGATGCCGAGCGGCAGCCCTTCGTCGGCACGGTCGAGCAGATCGTCCAGGACACGGCCGACTATGCCGCCGCAGGGGCTGACGAGGTGCTGCTCGACCTCCAGACGAACGCGCGGGATGCCGACGAACTCGCCGATCTGGCAGCCCGGGTTCATGCGGACGTCCGCAGCGCGGGGATCTGAGGTCGGTCCCCCACGCCGGCCGGTCCGGGATCGCGGGCTGCCACGCTTCCCGGATCCCTCCGCAGAGCCAGACTAGAGGAGCACAACATGAGCACTCCCGTCGTTCTCATCACCGGCGCGCTGACCGGAATCGGCCGTGCCACCGCGCTCGCCTACGCCCGCGAGGGTGCGAGCGTCGTGGTCTCCGGCCGACATCAGGACGTCGGCGACGCGCTCGTGGAGGAACTGGAGAGCAGCGGTGGGCGTGCGCTGTTCGTCAACGCGGACGTACGCTACGACACCGAGGTCGAGAACCTGGTCGATCGTGTCGTGGAGCGCTTCGGACGCCTCGACGTCGCCTTCAACAACGCCGGTACCGAGGGCAGGATCATGCCGGTAACCGAGGTGAGCGCCGACGCCTACTAGGCAACCTTCGACACCAACGTCAAGGGCACGCTGCTCAGCCTGAAACACGAGTTCCGGGTCATGCGGTCGCAGGCCGACGGCGGGAGCATCATCAACGTCAGCTCCACCTATGGCCTGATGGGCTACCCCGAGCTCGCCCTGTACGTGGGCAGCAAGCACGCCGTCATCGGCATCACCAAGGCCGCCGCCTTGGAGGGTGCCAGGTACGGCATCCGTGTCAACGCGGTCGCCCCGGGTTATACGCAGACCGGCATGTACGAGCGTGCCACCGGCACCGACGCGGTGCGCGCCGCAGTCAACGCCGTGCTCCCCCTGCGCCGGCCCGGGAGCCCCGAGGAGATCGCGGCGGCCGTCCAGTACCTCGGCTCCGACAAGGCCGGCTACATCACCGGCCAGACCCTCACCATCGACGGCGGCCTGATGTCCGGCTGGCCCCTCTTCCCCGACGCGGGTTCGGTCCCCGGTGGAACTCCCGATCATGGAAGTGGCACCTGATGAGCGACGTGACTGGAGCCGTGGGGCGTTGGACAGGGTCGGCGGGATTGCCGAGGGAAGCGGTGAGGGTCGCGTTGGCCCGGTAGCCGGCCCAGGTCCACCAGCGTGCCGCGTCGGCGTCGCGCGCCAGGAGACTTCCGGCGGGATGGACTTCGTGCGGCGCCCGTTCGGTACGCAGCACCGCGAGGGCGGTCTCCGCACGGAGGGTGAGGCGGACGCCGGGGTCTTCGTCGAGGAGCACGTCGCGCATCGCACGCCCCGGCCTTTCGACGGGGCGAGTTGCGCGTGTTCGACGCCGCCCTGCCGCTGCACACGGAGACAACCGGCAGGTGGGAGGAGCGCACCTGCCGGGACTGGGAGCCCGAGCACGACAGCATCGTGTTCTTCCGCCCCACCGCCTGACATGAGGTACGGCCGGTCAGTTGCCCGAGCAAGCAGCACGCGGACAGCCGCTTCGAGGTGACCCCTGTGATGTGGACACTCCAACGCCGCTGCGTTTAGCGTCGTGCGCGAGTTGCAAGCCCGTCTTCCATGATCTTGACCTCGGCCTGGAACGTGTAGTTCTGGGCGGTGGCAGGGTGCTTGCCATGGTTGGGCGCGTACTTGCTGGCCGACTTCAGACTCCTGGCCTTCATGCGCTGGCGCTGTCGCGCGGGCAGCAGGTTGGCCAGCAGGGCTCGGCCGATGGCGCCGACCAGGTAGGTAGGGCCGTCGAGTACGACTCCGGCGGCCAGAGTCACCTGGTCGCGAGCGGTATTCAGGGCGACGGTGAAGCTGATCCGGTCCATGTCCAGGCCCGGCTGGTCGGCTGCGGCGTCCGCAGCGGTTCTGATCAGCGCCTGATAGACGGTGAGAACGCCTCAGACCTCCTGCTCCAGGTCGACGGGGTGCCCGGAGCGCAGGACCCGCCCGTCCAGCAGGGTCGCCTTCAAGCTCGCGTAGGCGGTTTCCGCCTGCCACCTCTCGTGATACAGCGTCACGAGCCGGTCGGCGGGGTAGCGGGCGGGGTCCAGCAGACTGGTAACCAGCCGCCACTGCTCGCGGCGGACGGTCCCATCCTCCAAGGTGACGGTGATCCATGCCTCGACGATCCGCACGGGCAGCTTGCCGTAGCCCAGGCGGGCCAGATAGGAGCCGTCCGGCAGCCGCAGCTGGATGGTCGGACAGCGGCGGGCGGAGGAGCGCACCAGGAAGTGCGCGCCGGTGTCCTGGACGTCACGCAGAAACTCCCAGGCGTCGAAGCCGGCGTCCGCCAGGACCAGCATCGTCGCGGTGAGGTGGTGCAACAGGTCTTGTGCATAGGAGAGTTCGCCGTCCTCCTCAGGCCCGAACGCGGCGGCGATCATCGCGCGGGTACCGGTCTCGACCAAGGTGACCAGCCGCAGCAGCGGGAAGCCGAACTCGCGCTCCTCGCCCCGGCGCTTGGGGAAGTGCGCGGTGACCGGGTCACGGTCCGGCAGCTGCAGGCTGGTGCCGTCGAAGGCCACCGTGCGCATCCCGCACCAGTACGCGCCCGCCGTGTCGCGCCAGGCGACCGGGCCGGCCAAGGACTCGAAGAGCGCCTTGAGCGGCCGGGCCCCGAGCCGACGGCGGGCCCGTGACAGGGATGAGGAGTGCGGACGCACCAGGGCGATCCCGTCCAGCGCGCAGATCAGCTTGTCCCACACCGCCCAGTAGCCGCAGTCCTCGAACAGTGCCAACGCGAGCACGAAGTAGACCACGACCCGGGCGGGCAGCAGCCTCACCCGCCGCTGCACCGCCCGGGTCTCCGCGAGCACCGCGTCCACCAGCGCGAAGTCCACGATCTGGGTCAACTCGCCCAGATGCCCCGGCGCGAACACCCCCGCCGCTACCGCGACCACCCGTGTAATGACAGACTTCTCCTGCAACGGGACCCCTGTGCTTGATCGACTTTCTTCGCCGATCGTTGATCTACAGGCGTCCCGTTGCCTCGTTCAAGCCCCTTGACCTGCGCACTCACGCCATAACGCAGGGGCGTTGAAGAAGATCAAGGTCCGCGGCCCGGTCTGCCGTCCCCGCACCCGGCCCGACGCGGTCGCCGGCGACAAGGCGTATTCCTCCCGCGCCAACCGGGCCTACCTGCGCAAGCGTCAGATCAAGGCC
>NZ_JBVIMH010000056.1:0-21858 GCF_055579945.1 Kitasatospora sp. NPDC032150
GACCGGCCCCGACACCCTCACCCCCCTGATCACCACCCTCAACCGGCTCCGCCGCCGCCACCCCGCCCTCCAGCAACTACGGAACATCACCTTCCTCGAGACGGACAACGACCGCATCCTCGCCTACCGCAAGCGCTCCGGCGAGGACCTGGTGATCGTGGTGGTCAACCTCGACCCGCACCAGGTCCAGCAGGCCACCGTGACACTGGACGCCGAGACGCTGCCGGCCGGCCGGCCGCTGACCGTGCACGACGAACTCACCGGCGCCACCTACACCTGGGGCCAGGAGAACTACGTCCGGCTGGACCCGTCCGTCAGTCCCGCGCACATCGTGACCGTGGATCAGGACCGCTGAGATGGCCGGAGCGGCTACGCGCGAAGACCGGACCACCCGCGGCCACGCCGCCGCAGCGGAGGGCGACCGGCTGCTGGGACCGCTGCTGCCCGCCCTCCGCCCATGGCTGGTGACCAGGCGCTGGTTCAGCCAGGAGAGCGGTTGCCTGCAGGACGTCCGGCCGGTCAGCACCGCGGTCCTGCCGGGCGGAGGGGCCGTCCTGCTGCACGCGGTCGTCGTCGCCCGACACACCTCCTCGGCAGCCCGCCGCTACCAGCTGCTGCTGGGCCTGCGACGGGAGCTGCCCGCCCGGCTCGCCGCCGCCGCGATCGGCCAGGCCGTCGGCGGCGAGTGGGACGGCTGGTGGCTGTACGAAGCCACCGAGGACCCGGAGTCGATGAGCAGGCTGCTGGACTCGGCCGCCCACGAGGCGAGTTCACCGCTCCAGCTCGTCCGTTGCCTGGACACCCCACTGCGAACCGACCTGACGGCTCGTCAACTCGACGTGGAGCAGAGCAACACCAGCGTGGTCTACGGCGACCGGCTGCTACTCAAACTACTGCGCCGGCCGGAGGACGGCCCGCACCCGGAGGTGGCTGTGCTCAGGGCGCTCACCGAGGTCCGGTCCGCCCGCACGCCCCGGCTGGTCGGCTGGCTGCGCCTGGCGGACGGCCCGGGTGGGGACGGAGCGGACGGAAGCGGAGGAGCGGAGAGCGTGCTCGGCGTGCTCACCGAGTTCCTGGCCGCCGAAGGCACGGGCTGGGAACTGGCGGTCCGGCAGGCCGGGGACTTCCTGGAGGCACGCCATCCGGCGGCCCCAGCGGTCGACGGCTTCCATGTGGAGGCCCGGGCACTGGGCTCCGCCGTCGCGGAGCTGCACTCCGCCCTGGCCGAGGCCTTCCCGACCGTCCGGCTCGAACCGGGCGAGGTGCTGCGGCAGACCGCGGAACTCGCCCGCAGCCTGAGGTCGGCCGTCCGGGAGGTGCCCCGACTGGAGGCCTACGCGGGCCGGATAGCCGGGCTGTACGAGGATTACGAGAAGGTCGCCCTGCGCGGGAACCTCACGGCCCAGCGTCTGCACGGCGATCTGCACCTGGGCCAGGTGCTGCGGACCGCCGAGGGCTGGAAGGTCATCGACTTCGAGGGCGAACCGCTGCGCCCGGTCGCCGAACGCGGCCTTCCGCAGCCGGCGCTGCGCGATGTCGCGGGCATGCTCCGGTCGTTCGACTACGCGGCCCGGCAGGCATTCGCCGCCCGCCCGCCGGGCGGCGAGCTGCCCCAGGAGCCGAGCGCCGCCCCGGAGCGGCGCCGGCGGGCGCGCCGGGCCCAGGCCTGGGCGGTCCGCAACCGCCGTGCCTTCACGGCCGGTTACACCGCCGCCGGAGGAGCGGACCCGCACTGCCACCCGGTGGTGCTGCACGCCTTCGAGGCGGAGAAGGCGGTCTACGAGGCCGTCTACGAGGCCCGGCACCGCCCGGACTGGCTCCCGATACCGCTCGCGGCACTGCAGCGGCTGGTCTCCGGCCGCTGAGGCGGTCAAGTCGGCTTCCTGGATCCGCCCCGTCCTGCCCGAACCGCCATGACCCGCCTTGATCGGCCGCGTGCTGCCCCCGTTCGCTGCTGCCGGTCGACAGGTCCGGGCCCGGCCGCGCCGACTCAAGTCCCCGTCCACTCAAGTCCCCGTTCATTCATGTCCCCGACCCCTCAAGCCCCCCTCACGTCCCCGAAAGGACCGCCTTCCGTGACCTCGCCGACCGTCCACGCCGCGACCGGCGGAAGCCTCGCTCCGCCGTTGCCGCAGCTCCCCGCGGCGCCACCCTCCCCCGAGGAGCGCCGACGCCTGCTGGCCGGGCGGCACCACGACCCGCACGGCGTGCTCGGCGCGCACGTCACCGCCGAGGGGATCGCGATCCGGGTGCTGCGCCCGTTCGCCGAACGGGTGGCGCTGGAGGTCGGCGAGGCCTCCTACCGGCTGGTGCCGGACGAGGACGGTCTGTTCACCGGCCTGCTTCCCGCCACCGGGCCGGCCGGCGGTCCGCCGACGGAGCGGGAGATCCCCGCCTACACCCTGTTGGTCGGCTACCGGGACGCCGAGCACCGCCAGCACGACGGATACCGGATCCCGCCGACCTTGGGGGAGTTGGACCTGCACCTGATCTCCGAGGGCCGGCACGAGCAGCTCTGGCGGGCGCTCGGTTCGCACGTCCGGGAGGTGGACGGCGTCCGCGGCACCGCCTTCGCGGTGTGGGCGCCGAACGCCGTCGGGGTCCGGCTGTCCGGCGACTTCAACCACTGGAACAGCAGCGGCCATCCGATGCGCTCGCTCGGCTCCTCCGGCGTCTGGGAGCTGTTCGTCCCGGACCTGGCCGACGGCGCCCGGTACAAGTACGAGATCCACACCCGGGACGGCCGGGTGCTGGAGAAGGCGGACCCGCTGGCGCGGGCCACCGAGTGCCCGCCCGGCACCGCCTCGGTCGTGCACACCTCCACCTACCGGTGGCAGGACGCCGACTGGCTGGCCCGCCGTGCGACCGGCACGCCGCACGCCGCCCCGATGTCCGTCTACGAGGTACACCTTCCGTCCTGGCGGCCCGGATTGACGTACCGCCAGCTGGCTGACGAACTTCCCGCGTACCTCGCCCGACTGAACTTCACGCACGTGGAGTTCATGCCGGTGATGGAGCACCCCTTCGGCGGCTCCTGGGGCTACCAGGTCTCCGGCTTCTACGCCCCCACCGCCCGGCTCGGCAGCCCGGACGACTTCAGGTACCTGATCGACACCCTGCACCGGCACGGCATCGGCGTGATCGTCGACTGGGTGCCCGCGCACTTCCCCAAGGACGACTTCGCGCTCGCCCGCTTCGACGGCGAGCCGCTGTACGAACCGGCCGACCCGCTGCGCGCCGAGCACCCCGACTGGGGCACCCTGGAGTTCGACTACGGCCGCACCGAGGTGCGCAACTTCCTGGTCGCCAACGCCGTGTACTGGTGCGAGGAGTTCCACGTCGACGGCCTGCGGGTGGACGCGGTCGCCTCGATGCTCTACCTCGACTACTCCCGGGCGGAGGGGGCCTGGATCCCGAACCGGTACGGCGGGCGGGAGAACCTGGAGGCGGTGCGGTTCCTGCAGGAGCTGAACGCGACCGTCTACCGCCGGTGCCCAGGCGTGGTCACCATCGCCGAGGAGTCCACCGCCTGGGACGGCGTCACCCGGCCCACCGACAGCGGGGGCCTGGGCTTCGGGCTGAAGTGGAACATGGGCTGGATGCACGACTCGCTCAGCTACCTGGGGCGCGACCCGGTGCACCGCAGGTACCACCACAACGAGATGACCTTCTCGATGGTGTACGCCCACTCGGAGAACTACCTCCTGCCGATCTCGCACGACGAGGTGGTGCACGGCAAGGGCTCGCTGGTCGCCAGGATGCCGGGGGACTGGTGGCGGCAGCGTGCCACCGTGCGGGCCTACCTGGGCTACATGTGGGCCCACCCGGGCAAGCAACTCCTTTTCATGGGTCAGGAGTTCGCCCAGGGCGCGGAGTGGGACCACGAAAGTGGACCGCAGTGGTGGGTGCTGGAGGAGCAGTGGCCGGCCGCCGGGGAGCACCTGGGCGTCCAGCGGCTGGTGGGTGAGCTCAACCGGATCTACCGCGAGACGCCCGCCCTCTGGGAGCAGGACAGCGAACCGGCCGGCTTCCAGTGGATCGACGCCGAGGCCGGCGACGAGAACGTGCTGTCCTTCGTGCGCCACGACCGTGCGGGCCGGCCGCTGGTCTGCCTCAGCAACTTCTCTCCCGTGGTGCACCGCGGTTACCGCACCGGGCTGCCGCTTCCCGGCGCCTGGCAGCAGGTGCTGGACACCGACGCCGCCCGATACGGGGGCAGCGGCGCGGCCGATCCCGGCCCGGTCCGGAGCTGCGCCCGGCCCTGGCGGGGCTGGGCGCAGAGCGCCGAGCTCACCCTCCCCCCGCTCGCCACGATCTGGCTGGCCCCCGCGCCCGACACCGACCCGCGGTGATCCGCCGCACCGACCACCACGAAGGAGATCCGATGGCCACCAAGCACGCGTATCCGAGCCCGGCCCCCGCCGGGGCCGCCTCGATCGTCAAGGCGTACGACATCAGGGGCCTGGTGCCCGAGCAAGTGGACGAGTCGGTGGCCCACCGGGTCGGCGCGGCCTTCGCCGAGCTGACGGGGGCGCCCGCGGTCGTGGTCGCCCGTGACATGCGCGACAGTTCACCCGCCCTGGCCGAGGCCTTCATCCGCGGGGTCATGTCCCAGGGCGTCGACGCGGTGGACGCCGGACTCGGCTCCACCGACTACCTGTACTTCTGCTCCGGCCGGCTGGGGCTGCCCGGTGCGATGGTCACCGCCAGCCACAACCCCGCCGCCTACAACGGCATCAAGCTCTGCCGGGCGGGCGCGGTGCCGGTCGGCGAGGGCAGTGGTCTGGAGCGGATCCGCGAGCGGCTGACGGACGGCGGTCCGGACGAGGCCCGGCGCCGCGGCCGCTGCCGGAGCGCGGCGCTGCTGGACGAATACGCCGCCCATCTGCACTCACTGGTCGACCTCTCCGGACTGCGTCCGCTCAAGGTGGTGGTGGACGCCGGGAACGGCATGGCCGGACTGACCGTGCCCCTGGTGCTGAACCAGCCGCAACTGGAGCTGGTGCCGATGTACTTCGAGCTGGACGGCACCTTCCCGAACCACGAGGCCGACCCGATGAAGCCGGCCAATGTCGCGGACCTCAAGGAGCGGGTGGTCCGGGAGGCCGCGGACCTGGGACTGGCCTTCGACGGCGACGCCGACCGCTGCTTCGCGGTGGACGAGCGGGGCGAGGCCGTCCCGGCCTCCTCGATGATCGCGCTGGTGGCGGACCGGCTGCTTGCGGCCGAGCCGGGGGCGGCCGTGGTGCACAACCTGATCACCTCCCGGTCGGCGATCGAGGTGATCAGGGAGGCCGGTGGTGTGCCGGTCCGCTCCCGGGTCGGCCACTCCTTCGTGAAGGCGCTGATGGCCGAGCACTCGGCCGTCTTCGGCGGTGAGCACTCAGGGCACTACTACTTCCGGGACTTCTGGTTCGCCGACACCGGCATGCTCGCGGCGCTGCACCTGCTGGCGGAGCTGTCCCGCTCCAGCAGGCCGCTCTCCAGGCTGGTGGCCGACTACAGCCGCTACCCGGCCTCCGGCGAGGTCAACCTGACCGTCGCCGACCCGGCCCGGGTGCTCGGGGCGGTGGAGCACTCACTGGGCGACGCGGCCGTCCACCTCGACCATCTGGACGGGCTCACCGCCGACTTCGGCGGCGGTGCCTGGTTCAACCTCCGCCCCTCCAACACCGAGCCGGTGCTGCGCCTCAACGCGGAGGCGGCCGACCGGCGGGGACTGCGGCGCCTGCTGAACCAGGTGCAGCGGGTGATCGCGGCGGCGGACGGCCGATGACCGCCGGGCCGGGCGCCGCCGCGCCAGGTCCGGCGGTGCGGCCCGGCTCCGACCATGACCGGCCGAGGGCCGCCCGGTCCGGGACGGGACCGGATGGGGCGGAACGGGGTGGCCTCGGACGGGAGGGTTCCCCTTCCGAAGACGCGGTTGACGGGTGCGCGGCCTTGGACCGACCGGCAATAGGGCCCACGGCGTCGCGTGCCGATAGCTCTCTCCCCCTCCTTGCCCGCCATCGGGCGGGGGTGCCCCCGGCCGCCAGGCTGGGGGACCCTCCTTGATCCACGCTCTCTATTGCCGGTCGGTCCTAGCCGAGGCTGGAGGTGATCGGTGCCTTCACCGTCGGCAGTGCGGGTAGCCCGAGGTCGGCGAGCGCCCTGCCGTAGGCCTCCATGGCCTCGCTCTCCCGGCCGAGCTCCTTCCACAGGTCGGCGACGTGGCGCCACACCGCGGCGGTGTGCCGGGTGACGGTGGCGGTGCCGAGCTGGCGGATCACGGCCCGGAGCGTGGTCATCGCGGCCCCCGGGTCGCCAGCCTCCAGCTGGGCCTGGGCGAGCAGGGTGCGGATCCTGGCGGACTCCGCGGGATCGCCGTTGCGCACCAGTCCGAGTGCGCGGCTGGCATGGCCGATGGCCTCGGCGGGCTCGTCCACCAGCAGGGCGAACCGGGCCAGACTGGCCTCGGTCCAGGCCTGTTCGGCGGCGGTGCCGACCTCAAGGACGGCGGGGTGGGCGTCGTCGAGCAGGGTCTTGATCCGGACCGCGTCGGGCGCCTCGGTCCCCATCAGCAGGTTCGCGTAGACGATCTTGAGGAGTGCCTGGTGCCGGAGGTTGTCGGTCTCCGCCATCAGCAGCAGGGCGCGCTCGGTGAGCGCGAGTGCCTCGGCGGTGCGGCCCTGGGAGGAGGCGACCAACGCCGCGTTCCAGTACACCGCGCCCCGGGCGACCCGGGAACCGGCTTCGTCCGCCACGTTGATCAACCGGTCCGCCACCAGCCGGGCCTGGGTGAGGTCACCCCTGGCCTGGTAGCAGCCGATCAGGGTCGAGCCGAGCTGGACGTGGTCGTCGGTGAGGTCGAGGCCGAGCCCGTCCAGGGTGCGCATGGCCTGCTCGCCGATCTCCACGCTCAGCGTGTAGTCACCGGCGTCCCGGTAGCAGCGGCAGAGCGCGATCGCCAGCTGCGCCCACTCCGCGGAGCCCGGCACCGTGCCCGGATCCCGGTAGAGCTGGGTCAACAACTGGATGGCGGCCTCCAGGCGGCCCAGCTTCTCGAACGCCAGGGCCTGGCCGATCCGGGCCCGCCGGATCATCCCCTCGCTGAGGAAGGGGGCCGAGGCGAGTGCTTCGCTGTAGGACTGGAGCGCCTCGCCGTTGGCGCCGTTGCGCATCGCCATGTCGCCGAAAGCGATCTTGAGTTCGAGATCCTTGACGTGTGCGTCGTCGCGACCGGTCTGCAGGTACTCCACCGAGCAGCCGACCCGCTCGGCGAGGGCCCGCAACACGGCCTCGGATGGCACTCGCTTGCCGGTCTCGATCAGCGAGACATAGCTCACCGAGATGTCGGCGGACGCGAGGTCCTGCTGATTCAGGCCGCGCTTCTGGCGCAGCTCGCGGAGGCGCTGTCCGATTCCGTTCTGCGGCTGTTCCATGACTCTCCGGTCGGGCGGTGGGGCGTCGGCGCTAGCCTGGTGTCCATTTGACTACAGGTTTACAGGATGTGACCACTCATAGCCAAGTGGTCCGCTCCCTGATTGTTGCCCGAACTTAACGATGTACATGCCTGTCTGCATCGCTCACCTGCTGATCTGCCAAGTCGGGCCAGAGTGTGGCGAAACTGTGATTGACAGGCATTGTCAAAACACATTGACTCTCGCTGTAAATAGTCGCACCGACGGAAGGCCCGACCTATGTCCAAGTGCGTTGCAACCGTGGCCGCGGCCGGAGCCGGCGTGCTGCTCGGGGTAGGCCTGCTGCTGGGCCTCGTGCCGAATGCCGCGACCGCCGCAGATCTGCCCGCCGAACCCGCGACCCCCGCCGCCACCGGTACCCCGGGCCCCGCTCCCAGCACCGACATCGGCGGCGGGTCGTGCTGCTGACAGCCGGGGTCCGCCCGGGGCCTGCCCGCCCGCGCCCGAAGCACCGCTGACCGGCCTGGCCCGAGCCCGGGACCACCGGGGCCGGCGCACCCCCGCGCCCGAACCGCAGAGAGAGGAAACGTGATGCGTGTCGACCTGCTCACCAGGGAGTACCCGCCCGAGGTGTACGGAGGCGCCGGGGTCCACGCGGCCGAGCTGACCCGGGCGCTCCGCCAGCGGGCCGAGGTGCGGGTGCGGTGCTTCGGGGTCGAGCGGACGGAGCCCGGCACCAGGGCCTATCCGCTGCCCGGTGAACTGCACGAGGCCAACGCCGCACTGCGGTTCCTCGGCGCCGGCCTGCGGATGGCCGCCGACTGCGCCGGAGCCGATGTGGTGCACAGTCACACCTGGTACGCCAACGCGGCCGGGCAGGTGGCCGGGCGGCTGCACGGCATACCCCATGTGATGACCATGCACAGCCTGGAGCCGCTGCGGCCCTGGAAGGCCGAGCAGCTGGGCGGCGGCTACGCGCTGTCCAGCTGGATGGAACGGGCCTCGGCGGTCGAGGCCGACGCGCTGATCGCGGTCTCCGCCGCCATGCGCGACGACATCCTCGAGGTGTACCCCGGGATACCGCCGGAGCGGGTGCACGTGATCCACAACGGGATCGACGGGGACGTCTACCGGCCCGACCCCGGTACCGCGGCGCTGACCCGCTCCGGCATCGACCCCGACCGCCCGATCGTGGTCTTCGTCGGCCGGGTGACCAGGCAGAAGGGCCTGCCGCACCTGCTGCGAGCAGCGTTCCGGCTGCCCCCGGAGGCCCAACTGGTGCTCTGCTGCGGGCAACCGGACACCCCGGAGATCGCGGCGGAGGTGGCCGGACTGGTCGAGGAGCTGACCCGGGTGCGCCGGGGAGTCTTCCGGATCGACGGGATGCTGGACGGCCCGAGCGTACGCCAACTGCTCACCCACGCCACGGTGTTCGTCTGCCCCTCGCTGTACGAGCCGATGGGCATCGTGAACCTGGAGGCGATGGCCTGCGAGACGGCCGTGGTCGCCACGGCGGTGGGCGGCATCCCCGAGGTGGTCGAAGGCGGCCGCACCGGGCTGCTGGTCGACTACGAACCGCGACCCGACGGCACCGGGGAGCCCGCCGATCCCGACCGGCTGGCCCGGGACCTGGCCGACTCGGTCAACCGGCTGCTCGAGGACCCGGAGCTGGCCCGGAAGCTGGGCCAGGCGGGCCGCGAACGGGCGCTGCGCGAGTTCTCCTGGCACGAGGTGGCGACCCGTACCCTCGCGGTGTACCAGGCCCTCGGCGCCGCCTGACCACCGGCTCCCCCTGACCCCCGGTGTCCCCCACCGCCGGCGTCCCCACCACCTTCCGTCGGCCGCCGCCTTCCCCGGCTTCAGGGCCCGCCGGACCCGGCTCGCCGCGCCCTGCTGGCACCTCCGCCGTCACCGAACCGGAACCTTCCGGGATGCACCGATCCTGCACGACTCGATTACACAGTCGAACACTTCGTGGCACCATGAGTGCCCGCGACCGCGTGCCATGAGCACGCAGGCGAGGCTGAACGGGGGTCAGGAGCGTGCCCGACAGACCGCTGCGCCCGCTGGGCGTCCAGACCGTCGAGGACCTGGTGCGCGACTGCTGGGTGCGCGCCGCCGGCCCGGCGGGCCGACGCCCGGACCGCAACCTGCCGGTCGTCGTACTGCTGGGCCGGCACGGCAGCGGCAAGACCACGGTGCTGCGCTACCTGTCGCGCCGTGCCTCCACCTCACCCCAGGCCGGGCACGACTTCGCCGCCGGGACGCTGCGCCCGTACGAGGTCGCGGCCCGGCTCGCCTTCCGGCTCTCGCTGACCTCCCGGGGGCTGCACTTCCCGCGGCTGATCCACGGCCTGGTGGCCGTCGACCCCGACCTTCTGCTGGACGTCAACAGCCCTGACCGCGCCAGGCGGCAGCTCGACAAGCGGATGCGCGAGGCGAGGCAGCGCAGCGCCGGGCTGATCCCCGATGCGCTCTCCGAGGGCATCGGGCTGCTCAACGACCTGGGCGCCATCCCGGTACCCGGGGCCGGTCTGCTGGCCGCGCTGCTCTTCCGCGGCCTCGGCCCGAGGCTGCTGAACACCGCCTCGCGCTCCGGCCTCGAGTGGTACGGCACGGGCGGCGCGCAGGCACCACTGGACGCCCTGGTCGCGCTCAACGAGCGCAGCCGCAGCGAGGATCCGGCCGACCAGGACGGGGTGGACCGCCTGCTGTGCGAGGCGTTCCTCGCCGATCTGCGGGCCGCGTACCACCGGCGGCTGGGGGCGGCCCCGGACCGGAACTGCCTGGTGGTGCTGGACAACATCGACCAGGGCGGCGGCAGCCGGTTCCTCACGCTGCTGCTGGAGGTGCGGGAGTCGCTGGCCCGCAAGGACGGCGGCTGCGACCCGCTGCTCACGGTGGCCAGCGCCTCCAGCGCGCGGGCGGTGCCAGGACCGTTCGACCCGGGGCCGGCCGGCCTGCGCATCCGCGACCCCCGCCAGGCCTCCTACGAGGACTGGCGGGCCGGAATCCCGCAGTCCCCGGCGGACTCCTCCTGGTGGTGGTACGCGCTCCGGCTCACCGATCTGACGTCAGGTCAGGTATCCCGGCTGGCCGAGGCGATCGCGCCGCGGCTGCCGGAGGCGACCCCGCTGGTGCACCGGCTGACCTACGGGCACCCGTGGAGCGTGCTGCGGATGCAGCAGGCGGCGGCCCGGATGATCGACCGTCCGGACGCCGACGTCCGGCTGCGCGGGATCCTCGACTCCGGCCCGGTGGCGAACGGCGCCGCCGACACCGACCCGAGGGCGCCGCGCCCGACGCTGCGGAAGGAGGCGCTGCGCTACCTGCTCCAGGACATGGAGGCCGACCAACTGGCCGGCCTGGTCACCTGCGCCGCTGCCCGGGACATGGAGTCGGCCGTCAACTCCCCGCTGCTGGCGGACTTCTCCCCGCGCATCCGGGAGACGCTGTTGGAGGAGACCGCGCAGCGCCTGTGGCTGGTCCCGCAGCTGGCCGAGGACGCGGGCACCCGCGGCGGCCGGGGCTCGCACTACCTGCCCACCACCGGCCAGGCCGCACATCCGAACCCGCTGCCCGACTCCCTCGTCCTGCAGCCCTGGCTGTGGCTGCTGCTGCTCCGGGAACTGGCCGACCGCCCAGCCGGCGGCCCGTACCCGGACTGGGACACCGCGCACCAGCGGCTGCACGCCTGGCACGCCGACCGCAAGGGCCACCTGCCGAACGCCTACTACCACCGGCTCTCGCTCGGACAGGTCGAGGAGGTGGTCGCCCGCCTCGAGTCCAGCCTGCACACCCTGCCGACCGAGGCCTGGCTGTACGAGCTGTACGCGACGACCGCGGCACCGATGCGCGAGCCGGTGGACGTCTCGGTCTCCGCCTCCCACCGGGCGGACCTGCTCGCCCGTGAACTCGCCCCGGACGCCTTCCGGCACCACCGGGCGCTGGCGCTGCTGGTGACCTCGCTGTGGCTAGCCGTCGATCCGCGCAACCGGCTGCCGAACGCGCAGCCGGAGCTCAACTTCACCATCAGCGCCTCCTTCCGGGACCTGGCCTGGCACACCGACGACGCGAACAGCGCCGTGCTGCGCTCCGAAGCCGCCCGTTACGAGGCCCACACCGCGTGAGTCCAGGAGGCCGACCGCGATGACGCCGCTCTCCCCGCACGAGACATCCGACCCGGAACCCTGGGACCCGCCCCGCCGCTGGTGGCGGGGGTGGCTCGGGATCACCGCCCTGGTGGCCGTACTGGCACTGGCCGCCGGCGGCCTCTACCTCGTCCTGCGCCCGGCGAGCACCCGCTGTGCCGACGGCGTGGCCCGGGTCGGCGCGGACGAGGCCTGCGTCGGGCTCACCGACGGGAGCTACCCCTTCACCGACGATCTGGCGACGGTCTTCGGAGTGGTCCGCGACGAGAACAGCAAGGTGGCCGCCGCCGCGGCGAAACCGGGCGGTGCACCCTGGGTCGGTGTGGTCTACCTGCTGCCGATGGTCGCCGGCCGCGGCGGCTCGTCCACCGCCGACTCCATCCGGCACGAGATCGAGGGCGCCTACACCGCCCAGTGGGTGGCCAACCACAGCCACTCATACGGCGATTCCCCGCAGATCCGGCTGCTGCTCGCGGACAGCGGGGGCAGCGACGCGCAGCGGGACTACACCCTCGGGCAGATCGAGGCCCACCGCGACTCGGACCACATCGTCGCGGTCGCCGGGCTGGGCACCAGCACCGACTCCACCCGCGCCGCCATCCTGCGGCTCACCCACGAGGACATCGCCGCCTTCGGTTCGGTGATCACCGCCGACGACCTCGCCGACATCCAGGGCCTGGTGCGGGTGTCGCCGCCCAACTCCGACGAGGCGGCCGCCGCCGCGAAGTACCTGGCCCAGGACCACCCGGGCGCCAAGGTGCTGCTGGTGCAGGACCGCAAGGCCGATGACCTGTACAGCCGCACCCTCGCGGACCAGTTCCGCAAGAGCTATCCGGCGGCGCAGCTCGTCCCGCAACCGATGGAGTACGACTCCTCCAAGTCGGACGTCTCCACCTACTTCACCCAGCAGATGGCCAACGTCTGCCTGTCCGACCCCGACGTGGTCTACTTCGCCGGTCGCGGGATCGACCTGCCGCGGTTCCTCGCGCCGCTCTCCCAACGCCAGTGCGTGAGCAAGGAGTTGACCGTCATCTCGGGGGACGACGCCTCGCAGGTGGAACAGTCCGTGGGCGTCGGGGAGGTCAAGAACGCACTGCGGCTGGGCAACATCAAGCTGCTCTACACCGGACTCGCGCACCCGGACGCCTGGCAGCTGCGGCGGCAGTCCTACGCACGGACCGCGACGGCGGCCTTCGAGGCCGGCGGTGAGTTCCCGAGTGCCTTCCCGCACGAGACACTGGCCGACGGCCAGGCCATCATGGGGCATGACTCGGTGCTGACCGCGGTGTCCGCGATCAGGGCAGCGGCCACCGGCGGGGCGGACCGGGTCACCGGGCAGGACGTGGTGCAGATGCTGACCCTGCTGTACGGCGCGAAGGCGGTCTCCGGGGCCAGCGGCCTGATCTCGCTGGACTCCCACGGCAATCCGGTGAACAAGGCGATCCCGATCGTCGAACTGAGCCCGGACGGGCAGGTGCGCACCGTCGCGGTCTCCTCCCGTACCGGAAGCCCGCCGGACGGGCACCCCTAAGGCTCAGCACGTGCCGGAGGCAGGTTCGTAACGGTCTTTCATATTTCCTTTGACCCAGATCGGTTGTGGGTAGGTAGGCGACCCGGTCCAGCTCTCGCGCAAGGAGATCCTCGGATGACCACCAGTTCGACCAAGCGCCGGCGCGCCCTGCCGGCCGTGCTGCTGGCGATGACGACGGCGGCCGGCCTGACCGCCTGCGGGTCCTCGGACAAGTTGCCGCCGGCGGCCGGCTCCTCCGGCTCCGGTGACGCCTTCCAGCAGGTGGTGGACGGCGCGCCGGTGGCACCGGACTCGGCGATCCCCGCCGGGAGCCTGATGGCCAAGATCAAGAGCCGTGGCACGATGAACGTCGGCGGCACCGACGCCGCGGCACTGTTCTCGCTCAAGGACCCGGTCACCGGCAAGGTGACCGGCTTCGACGCCGGACTCACCGACATGCTGGCCAAGTACATCATCGGCCGTCCCAGCGTGAACCGGGTCCAGGTGGACGTCAGCACCCGCGAGGCGCTGCTGCAGAACGGCACGGTCGACGCGGTCCTGGCCACCTACACCATCACCCCGGCCCGGGCGAAGAAGATCGCCTTCGCCGGCCCCTACTACTCCTCGGGCGACGCCATCCTGGTCCGGGCCTCGGAGCAGTCGATCACCAAGGTGGCCGACCTGAACGGCAAGTCGGTGTGCACCGAGTCCAACTCGACCGCGGCGAACGACATCAAGCAGTTCGCGCCGAACGCCAAGGTGGTCCTCTTCCAGACCAACGCCGAGTGCCAGCAGGCCGTCGAGCAGGGCCGCGCCGACGCCTACGTACTCGACCAGGCACTGCTGCTCGGCGACGCGGCCCGGGACAAGAAGGTCAAGGTTGTCGGCCGGCCGTTCACCACCGAACCCTACGGCATCGGAGTTCCGCTGGCCGCGCCCGAGATGAAGACCTTCGTCAACGACTGGCTGAAGCTGATCGAGTCCAACGGCGACTGGGCCAAGCTGTGGAAGGCGACGATCGGCACCGAGCTGTCCGGCGACGCGCCGACGCCGCCCGCCATCGGCTCGGTCGACGGGAGCTGAGGCCGGTGCCCGACCAAACCGGCGCCGTGCTGCGCCAGCTCGGCCACGGCTTGCTGCTCACCCTGGCGATGACCGGACTCGCCTTCACCAGCGCGCTGGTGCTCGGCGTGCTGCTGGCGGTGTGCCGGATCAGCCCGGTGCCGCCGCTGCGGCTGGTCGGCGCCGGGTACGTCACCGCCTTCCGCAACGTCCCGCTGCTGGTCCTGCTGGTGCTTTTCGTGTTCGGGCTGCCCGAAATCGGTCTGCTGTACCCGCTGTTCACCACCGTCACCCTGACGATGGCGCTGTACTGGGCCGCGTTCGTGTGCGAGGTGGTGCGCTCCGGCATCCGGACGGTGCCGGTGGGGCAGATCGAGGCGGCCCGGGCACTCGGACTGACCTTCTTCGAGACCCTGCGCTCCGTCGTCGTGCCGCAGGCCCTGCGCTCGATGGTGCAGCCGCTGGGAAGTGTGTTCATCGGCCTGGCGCTGGGCACCTCACTGGGCGCCGCCGTCGGGGTCCCCGAACTGACCGGGCAGGCCCAGTTCGTGACCCTCAAGTACGACAACCCGCTGACCAGCTTCGCCGTGACCACGGCGGTGTACGTGGCGATCACCCTGACCTCCGGCCTGATCGCCGGCAGGATCGAACGGAAGGTGGCGATCAGACGGTGAACGAGGACTCGCTCTTCGACGCCCCCGGCCCCCGGGCCCGGCGGCGGATCCGGATCGCGACCACCCTCTCACTGCTGGCGATCGCGGCACTGCTGTACCTGGCGATCCGCCGGTTCGCCGACCACGGACAGCTCGCCGCCAGCCAGTGGCGGATGTTCACCTCGTGGCCGATCATCAACTTCCTGCTCGGCGGGATCGGCCAGACCTTGCTGGTCACGGCGGTCGCCGCCGCCATCGCATTCCCGCTCGGCGGCCTGATCGCACTGCTCAGGCTCAGCCGCAACCGCCCGCTGCGCGCCCTGGCCCGGGGCTACACCGAGCTCTTCCGCGCCGTACCGCTGCTGTTGCTGCTCTACGTCTTCCTGTTCGCGCTGCCGCGGGCCGGGCTGACCTTCCCGGTGTTCTGGCAGCTGGTGATCCCGATCGTGCTGGGCAACGCCGCCGTGTTGGCGGAGATCTTCCGGGCCGGGGTGCTGGCCCTGGACCGCGGCCAGTCGGAGGCCGCCTACAGCCTCGGCATGACGTACTGGCAGTCGATGACCTGGGTGGTGATCCCGCAGGCGGTGCGCAGGCTGGTACCGACGCTGGTGAGCCAGCTGGTGCGGCTGCTGAAGGACTCCACCCTGGGCTACGTGGTCAGCTATCTGGAACTGCTGCACAAGGCCCAGGTGCTCGGTGAGTACTACCACAGCGTGCTGCCCAGCTTCCTGGTCGCGGCGGCCTGCTACGTCGTGATCAACACGGCGCTGTCCGGGATCGCCAGCCGACTGGAGCGGCGCCGACGGGCCTAAGCACCCGACGACGCGGCTTCTTCTCGCATTCCGGAATTCCGGTTCCGGATGCGGAGGGCGGCCACCCCCTGCCTAGACTGGCCCCATGGCCCGACTGAACGACGAGGTCGAGGCCCTGCTGCAGGAGTACTCCGACCTCATCCTGCTGACCGGCGGGGACGCCTACCGGGCGCGTGCCTACGAGAAGGCAGCCCGAGCGGTCGGCGGCTACCACGAGGACCTGGCCCGTCTGGACGCCAAGGGCCTGCTGGAGATCCCCGGCGTCGGCAAGTCCACCGCCGACAAGATCACCGAGTACCTGGCCAGCGGGCACATCGGGGCCCTGGAACAGCTGCGCGCCAAGGTTCCGGCCGGGGTGCGCGAGATCATGGCCATCCCCACCGTCGGTCCGAAGAAGGCGGCCCTGATCCACCAGCAGCTGGGCATCACGACCGTCGCCGAGCTGGTGGAGGCGGCCAAGAACGAACGCCTGGGCGGCCTCCACGGCCTCGGCGCGCGCACGGCGGAGAATATCCTGCACGGCATCGAGCAGCTGCGGCAGAGCGGCGGACGCACCCTGCTGAACGCCGCACTGGAGCTGGCCGAGGGCCTGGTGGCCGAACTCTCCTCGGTGCGCGGCTGCGTGCGCTGCGGCTACGCCGGGTCGCTGCGCCGGATGCGGGAGACCATCGGCGACATCGACATCCTGGCCGCCGCCAAGGACTCCACCGCACTGATGACGGCCATCACCGAACTGCCGTACACCGCCGAGGTGCTGGCCCACGGCACCACCAAGACCTCGATCCGCACCACCCAGGGCATGCAGGTGGACCTGCGGGTCGTCCCACCCGAGGACTGGGGCGCGGCGCTGGTCTACTTCACCGGCTCCAAGGCGCACAACATCCGGCTGCGCGCCCGGGCCGTCAAGGCCGGGCTCAAGCTCTCCGAGTACGGCCTGTTCGAGGTGGAGAGCGGTCGGAAGCTGGTCTCGCGGACCGAGGAGGAGGTGTACCGGGCACTCGGCCTGCCCTGGATCCCGCCCACCCTGCGCGAGGACCGCGGCGAACTCGACGCCGGGGCGGCCGGCGAGCTGCCCGCGGTGGTGACCGAGCGCGACATCCGCGGCGACCTGCACACCCACACCAACCTGACCGACGGTCTGGCCCCGCTGGAGGAGATGCTGGCGGCGGCGGCCGAACGCGGCTACTCCTACTACGCCGTCACCGACCACGCCCCGAACCTCTACATGCAGCGGATGACCGACGAGAAGATGCTCGCCCAGCGCGAGCAGGTGCGCCAACTGAACGGGAAGTTCGGCAAGTTGCACCTGCTGCACGGCACCGAGCTGAACATCGACGCGGACGGCGGCGTCGACTGGCCGCCCGAGTTCCTGGCCGGCTTCGACCTCTGCGTGGCCTCGATCCACTCGCACTTCAGGGCCGGCCGCGACGAGCAGACCCGCCGGCTTATCCGGGCCTGCGAGAACCCGTACGTGCACATCATCGGCCACCCGACCACCCGCCTGCTCGGCCGGCGACCGGCCATCGACGTGGACCTGGACGCGGTGTACGAAGCCTGCGCCCGCACCGGCACCGCACTGGAGGTCAACGCCTCGCCCGAGCGCCTCGACCTGGGCGACGAGCAGATCCTGGCGGCCCGCAGGCACGGCGTCCGGTTCGCCGTCAACACCGACGCGCACTCGACCGTGCACCTGGCAAACCTCCGCTACGGCATCGGCACAGCCCAGCGCGGCTGGCTGACGAAGGAGGAGGTCATCAACGCCTGGCCGCTCACCCGGCTGCGGCGCTTCCTGCGCGGCCACCCGGACTGCTAGGCCCTGGGTGATCACAACCCGCCCCCTCGCCTGGCGCGCCATATTGTGATCTGTGCCACGTTCCGGGACTCTTCTACGGTGTGCAGCCCCGAGGAGGTCCTGTCGTGAGCGAGCGCAGCGAGCGAACAGTCAGGAGGCGCGCGTGGTGCGAAGCGCGCGCCGAGCGTAGGGGGTACCGCCCGGCCGTAGGCGCCGGGGGAGAGGTGCGGGCATGAGCACTGGAACGGAACGACCCACCGGCACCGGCGTACGCGCTCCGGGGCGCGCCGCCATCGCGCAGGGCCGACTGCGCACCGACCGCTGGTGGCTGCCGCAGCTGGCCACCGTGGCCGGGCTGTTGGCCTTCATCTGCTACTCGACCTGGCGCGCGTTCGACGGCACGCGCTACTACGCGGCCCCTTACGTGTCCCCGTTCTACTCCCCGTGCCTGGCGGCCAACTGCACGGACATCCGCGGCGGGGCCGACTGGGCGCTGTTCGGCGACTGGTGGCGGCTGTCGCCCGCACTGATCGTGCTCATCTTCCCGCTCGGCTTCCGAGTGACCTGCTACTACTACCGCAAGGCCTACTACCGGTCGTTCTGGCTCGCACCCCCGGCCTGCGCCGTCGCCGAACCGCACACCCGCTACACCGGGGAGACCCGCTTCCCGCTGATCCTGCAGAACCTGCACCGGTACTTCTTCTACGTCGCCATCCCGTTCGCCGCGATCCTCACCTACGACGCGGCACTGGGCTTCCGCAACCCGGCCGGGGAGTGGGGGCACGCGGGGCTCGGCAGCTTCGTCCTGCTCGCGAACATCGCGCTGATCTGGGCCTACACGCTCTCCTGCCACTCCTGCAGGCACATCGTCGGCGGACGGCTGAAGCACTTCTCCAAGCACCCGCTGCGGTACCGGATGTGGCAGTCCGTCAGCAGGCTGAACGCCCGCCACATGCTGCTGGCCTGGTGCTCGCTGGCCTCGGTCGGCCTCGCCGACCTGTACGTGTACCTGGTGGCCTCGGGCGCCTTCGCCGACCCACGATTCTTCTAGGAGGCTCAGCATGGCCGAGATTGAGCGGCACTCGTACGACGTGGTCGTGGTGGGTGCCGGCGGGGCGGGGCTGCGGGCCGCGATCGAGGCGCGCGAACAGGGCATGCGGGTGGCGGTGGTCTGCAAGTCGCTGTTCGGCAAGGCGCACACCGTGATGGCCGAAGGCGGCATCGCGGCGGCGATGGCCAACGTCAACAGCAAGGACACCTGGCAGGTGCACTTCCGCGACACCATGCGCGGCGGGAAGTTCCTCAACAACTGGCGGATGGCCGAACTGCACGCCAAGGAGGCCCCCGAGCGGGTCTGGGAACTGGAGACCTGGGGCGCGCTGTTCGACCGGACGGAGGACGGCCGGATCTCGCAGCGCAACTTCGGCGGCCACCAGTACCCGAGGCTGGCCCACGTCGGCGACCGCACCGGCCTGGAGCTGATCCGCACCCTGCAGCAGAAGGTGGTCTCGCTCCAGCAGGAGGACCGGCGGCAAAGCGGCGACTTCGAGGACGGCCTGAAGGTCTTCCAGGAGTGCACCGTCACCCGCGTGCTCACCACCCGCACCACCGGCGGCCCGGCCGACGGCCGGTGCACCGCCGGGGTGTTCGGCTACGACCGGGAGAGCGGGCGGTTCTTCGTGATCCAGGCGCCCGCAGTGGTACTGGCCACCGGCGGAATCGGAAAGTCCTTCAAGGTGACCTCCAACTCCTGGGAGTACACCGGCGACGGACACGCCCTCGCACTGCTCGCCGGCGCGAGCCTGCAGGACATGGAGTTCGTCCAGTTCCACCCCACCGGCATGGTCTGGCCCCCGTCGGTCAAGGGCATCCTGGTCACCGAGTCGGTACGCGGCGACGGCGGGGTGCTGCGCAACAGTGACGGCCGGCGGTTCATGTTCGACTACATCCCCGAGGTCTTCAAGGGCCAGTACGCCGAGACCGAGGAGGAGGGCGACCGCTGGTACACCGACCCGGAGGACAACCGGCGCCCGCCCGAGCTGCTGCCCAGGGACGAGGTGGCACGCGCGATCAACGCCGAGGTCAAGGCCGGTCGTGGCACCCCGCACGGCGGGGTCTACCTGGACGTCTCCACCCGGCTGTCCGCCGAGGAGATCGTCCGCCGACTGCCCTCGATGTACCACCAGTTCAAGGAACTGGCGGACGTGGACATCACCCGCGAGGCCATGGAGGTCGGCCCGACCTGCCACTACGTGATGGGCGGGGTGCGGGTGGACCCGGACACCTCGGCGGCACCCGGAGTGCCGGGGCTCTTCGCGGCGGGCGAGGTGGCCGGCGGCATGCACGGCTCCAACCGGCTCGGCGGCAACTCGCTCTCCGACCTGCTGGTCTTCGGCTGCCACGCCGGTCGGCACGCGGCCCGCTACGTCGCCGAGTCGAGCGGGGACCGGCCCGTGGACGAGGCCGAGCTGGAGCTCGCCCTGCGGGAGGCGGTCACGCCCTTCGACGACACCCGGGTGCGCGGCGGGCCGGCGGAGAACCCCTACACCCTGCACCAGGAGCTCCAGCAGACCATGAACGACCTGGTCGGCATCATCCGGCGCCAGGCGGAGATGCGGGAGGCACTGGAGCGGTTGCAGGAGCTCAAGGAACGGGCCGGCCGGCTGGTGGTCGAAGGACACCGGCAGTTCAACCCCGGCTGGCACCTGGCGCTCGACCTGCGGAACATGCTGCTGGTCTCCGAATGCGTCGCCAGGGCCGCACTGCTGCGCCAGGAGAGCCGGGGCGGCCACACCCGGGAGGACTACCCGGCCATGGACCGTGAGTGGCGCCGGGTCAACCTGGTCTGCACCGCCGACGGGGACGGCATCGAGGTCGTCCGGCAGGAGAACGGGACGATGCGGGCCGAGTTGCTGGCCCTGTTCACCCGTGAGGAACTCGCCAAATACCTGACCCCCGAGGAACTGAACGGAGTGCAGCAGTGACCTACCAGGCCGAATTCCGGGTGTGGCGCGGGGACATGACTGGCGGCGGATTCGCGACGTACCGGGTCGAGGCGGACGAGGGCGAGGTGGTCCTCGACCTGGTGCACCGCCTGCAGGCCACCCAAGCCCCGGACCTCGCCGTGCGCTGGAACTGCAAGGCGGGCAAGTGCGGTTCGTGCAGCGCCGAGATCAACGGGCGGCCCCGGCTGCTCTGCATGACCCGGATGTCCGCGCTGCCGCCGGGGGAGCCGGTCAGCATCGCCCCGCTGCGCGCCTTCCCGGTGATCCGGGACCTGGTCACCGACGTCTCCTTCAACTACGCCAAGGCCAGGGAGATCCCGAGCTTCGCCGCACCGCAGGGGCTGGCGCCCGGCGAGTACCGGATGAGCCAGGAGGACGTGAACCGCTCCCAGGAGTTCCGCAAGTGCATCGAGTGCTACCTGTGCCAGGACACCTGCCATGTGGTGCGCGACCACGAGGAGAACAAGTCCGCCTTCGCCGGCCCGCGTTACCTGATGCGGATCGCCGAGCTGGACATGCACCCCCTGGACACGGCCGACCGGCAGAAGGCCGCCCAGGAGGTGCACGGACTCGGCTACTGCAACATCACCAAGTGCTGCACCGACGTCTGCCCGGAAGGGATCAGGATCACCGACAACGCGCTGATCCCGCTCAAGGAGCGGGTCGCCGACCGCAAGTACGACCCGCTTGTCTGGCTCGGCAGCAAGATCACCCGCCGAAGGTGAGGCCTGCTCCTCCCGGACGCCGGGGCCGTTCCCCGGGGAACGGCCCCGGCGTCACTCCGCCCCCGGGGCCCGCTCGGCCGCTTCGGGGGCCCGCTCGCCGGGCCAGTCCAGCCGCAGGCGTTCGGCGCGCGGGAGGCTCGCGACCACCAGGTCATAGGAGTCCTCGACCATCTCGTGGACCAGGCGGTCGGGGACGGAGCCGTCGAGCCGGACGGTGTTCCAGTGGCGCTTGTTGAGGTGCCAGCCGCCGGTGATCGCCGGGTACCGGGCGCGCAGCCGCAGCGCGAGATCGGGGTCGCACTTCAGGCTCACGGAGAGCGGGACGGCGTCGAGCGCGCTGAGGGCGAACATCTTGCCCCCGACCTTGAAGACCGAGGTGTCGGCGTTGAACGGGAAGGTCTCGGCCGTCCCGTTCAGGTCCAGGCAGGCGGCTTTCAGCTCATCGGGCGTCATGCGTCAAGTGTGCCCCCTGCCGCGGCGTCACCGCCGTCGGGGGCGTTGGGTCCGCCGCGAGGGGCACGAGGGCGCCGCCAACCGGTAACTCGGACGGGCGAAGATCCATGTTCTGCAGGTCCCGGGGATTCGCTACCGGAAACAGCCCGCGTTTCCTGCGCCGGGCGGAGAAGCGCCTCAAGAAGGCGCAGCGGTCCCTGTCTCGCAAGGAGAAGGGCTCGAAGAACAGGGACAAGGCCCGCCGCAAGGTCGCCCGTGCTCACGCGCGGGTGGCCGACGCCCGGCGCGAGTTCCA
>NZ_JBVIMH010000057.1:0-19908 GCF_055579945.1 Kitasatospora sp. NPDC032150
GCGGCGATGCGGGAGGTGGAGCTGCGTTCGACGCTGACGCCGGTGGCGGTGGCGGGGAACGGGGTGCTGCTGGAGCGGATCGCGCTGAACCTGCTTCAGAACGCGGTGCGCTACAACGCGCCGGGCGGCTGGGTGGAGATCACCACCACGGTGGTGGCCGGCGGTGCGGGTGAGCTGGTGGTGTCCAACACCGGTCCGGTGGTGCCCGGTTACGAGCTGGAGCACATCTTCGAGCCGTTCCGTCGGGTCAAGGGCGCCGACCGCACCCGCAGCGACAAGGGCGTCGGGCTCGGCCTGTCCATCGTCCGCTCGGTGGTCCGGGCGCACGGCGGGGCCATCGAGGCCACCGCACGCCCGGAAGGCGGCCTGACCATGCGGGTACGGATCCCCGGAGCCTGAGAGCCCCCTCAGAGCCGCTGGACGGCCCACCAGCGCCCACTCACGGGCCCGCACCCGACCCGGTCGGGTGCGGCGGCTCCGGACCGAGCCCGCCGGTGGCGGTCGCCCGAGCTCAGTCGACGAGCAGCCGCTCGCGCAGTCGCTCTCCGAACTCCGGCCCGAGGCCCAGGACTTCGCCGACGTAGCCACGCACGGACCCGTGCCGCTCCGCCAGCCCATCGAGGAAGAGCCGCATCAGCACGGCCGGCGCGGTCCCGTACCCGGGCCAGTTCAGCTCACGGCCCGGATTCGCCGCGCGCCAGTCCGCGACCAGCCGCTCGGTGGCGAGCCCGGTCAGCGCGAAGTCGGCCACCACCGTCTCCTCGGGCACCCCGAGCAGGTCCAGCACCAGCGCGGCCACGATTCCCGTACGGTCCTTGCCCGATGCGCAGTGGAAGACCAGCGGGCCGCCGTCGGCTGCGATCACTTCCAGGACCTGCCGGAGCTCCTTCACCCCGTCCTCGGCCACCTCCGCGTACCGCTCGGCGAGGAAGGCCGCGGTGTCGGTCTCGGGGCCGAGCGCCGCCTGGTCGTACGGGCGGTGCTCGATGCTGAGGTTGTGGTAGGCGACCACGAGGTCCTCCGGTACCCGGCCCCTGGCCTCGATCTCCCAGGGGTAGCGCAGGTCGATCACGGTACGGATGCCCAGGGCCCGGAAACGCTCCCGGTCGGGCGCGCCGGCCAGCTTGGCCAGCGAGTCCGACCGGTAGAGCGCGCCCCAACGCACGGTACGGCCGTCCTCCGTGCGGTAGCCGCCGAGGTCTCGGAAGTTGTGCAGCCGGTCGAACTCGATGTGTCTGATCATCAGGTCACTGTAGAGCCACCGCAGTTGACGCTCGGAGCCAGGGCCGGTTGCCCCTCAGGGCCGGGGCCGCGAACCGAGGAGCCTGCCCAGCCTGGCCACCGCCTCGGCGACCGTCTCCTGGTCCTGGGTGTGGCAGAGCCGGAACCAGCCGGGGGCGTTGGGATGGAAGATCTCGCCCGGGATGATGCTGACCCTGGCCTGCTCCAGGATGGTCCGCCAGAGCTCGCGCTCGCCGTCGTAGGTCGGCTCGGGCAGCCGGTCGCGCAGGTCCAGCCAGAGTGAACAGCCGGCCTCCGCCGGGATGTGCGGTATGCCCTCCCGTGCCAGCGCGCCGGCGGTCGCCGCGTACGAGGCGGCGAGCCGGCGCCGGTTCTCGGCGAGGAAGCCGGCCGTCCACTCGGGGTCGGCCAGCAGGTCGGCGAGGAAGGACTGGGTGCCGGTGGAGACCGGGGCGAAGTAGGACAGCGCGCGGGCGGCCGCGCGGACCTGGGGGTCCGTCACGTGCAGCACCCCGGTCTTGAAACCGGGCAGGCCGAAGTCCTTGGCGAAGCCCCAGATGGTGTGGGTTCGGCCCGCCCTGGCCCGGCCGACGGCCGGGTTGCGCAGGCTGGTGAACGGGGTCGGGCCGAACACCGAGTGCGAGTACAGCTCGTCGCCCACCAGGTCCAGGTCGTGGGCCGCCGCCACCTGGGTGAGCTCGCGCAGTTGCTCGGCGCTGTGCACCTGGCCGAGCGGGTTGGACGGCGAGGCCAGCACCACCGCCCGGACCGTCACGCCCTGCCGGTGCAGTTCGGTGACCGTACGGTCCACCGCCCGGGCCGAGAGCGCGAAGCCTTCGGACTCGTCCAGCAGCGCGGGGACCACCCGCGCGCCGGACCGGCCGCCGAGGTCGGTGTCGAAGGCCGCGTAGTAGGGCGCGGGCACGACGATCGCCTCGCCCGGGTCGCAGAGGACGGTGGCGATGATGTCCAGCGCGGCCGTGGCGCCGCTGACCACCACCAGGTCCTCCGGATCGATCGCGGACCGGCCGGTGCGGGTGAGGAGTTCGGCGATCCGCCGGCGCAGCACGGGGCTTCCGTGGAGTTCGGCGTAGCGGGTGTTCTCCTCGGTGATCGTGCCCGGCCGGGCGAGGCGGTCCGCGAGCAGGTCACCGACCAGCCGGTTCTCGGCGGTGCCCAGGTTGAGGTAGCCGTCCGGGCGCAGCCGGGGGTGGTAGGGCCGCGCTTCGGCGCGGAAGTGGGCCTCGGCGATGGCCGGGGAGGCGGCCGTGAGGGCGGCGGCGGTCCGTGACACCATCAGTGGCCTCCGGCGTCGTGGTGGGTGGGGGTTGCGGCGCCGGTGGTTCCGGTGATGAGTCCCGGGTGGACGCCCAGTCCCATCGAGGCGTCGATGACGGCGCCGTGCAGCAGCGCGGAGTGCGGGCCGGCCAGCCAGTGGACCAGTTCGGCGACCTCGTCCGGTTCGATCAGCCGTCCGCGCGGCAGGCGGGCGAGCAGTCCGGCCCGTTCGTCCGGCGAGAGGCCGGTGAGGGTGCTGGCCTCGAACATGCCGGTCGCGGTGGCGCCGGGGCAGACGGCGAAGACGTCCACGTTCTCGTGGGCGAGTTCGGCGGCCAGCTGCCGGGTGAGGTGGCCGACGGCGGCCTTGCTCATCCCGTCGGCGAGCCGGAAGCCGGGGAACTGGGAGATGCCCCCGCCGACGCTGGAGACGTTGACGATCTTGCCGAAGCCGCGTTCCCGCATCCCGGGCAGCAGTTGCCCGATCAGCCAGAGCGGCCCGACCGCGTTGATCCGCAGCAGTGCGGCGTCCTGTTCGTGCGCGGCTCCCTCGGCGTAGCGCTCGATGGTGGCCGATCCCGCGCCCGCGTTGTTGACCAGGATGTCGACGGGTCCGGGGAGTTCGCCGACCAGGCGCTCGTGGTCGGGCCACTCGCCCTGGCGGAACGGGAAGGCCTGGACCGTCCCCGGTCCCTCGCGGTTCAACTCCTCGGCGAGCTCGGCGGCGCGTTCCCGGCCCGAGTGGTACGTGAACCAGACCCGGTGCCCGTCGGCGGCGAACCGGGCCACGCAGGCGCGTCCGATGCCCGCCGAGCCGCCGGTGATCAGGACATTCCGCTGTTCCATGGGCCCCCTCGGGCTCGGCTGCCGTCCGCGCGGCCGGTGCGCGGCCGGGATCCAACTGCCCTGCTGGGGCAGCTCGGTCGCGGCTCGGTCATGAACCGGCTTGATCATCGCACCGGCATGAGCATAGCGACAGCCCCCGGAGAAATTCAGGCGACGCCGGCGCGGCGCGGTGCTAGCTTCAGATCACATGAAACCGGTCACCGACGAACAGATCCGCGCTTCCTTCGTGAACTGCACCAAAGGGGAGGCGCGCAGGCTCCGACTGCCCCGTGAATCGGCCGACCTTCACTGGGCGGATCTGGACTTCCTGGGCTGGCGCGATCCGGGCGCCCCTGACCGCGCCTACCTGGTCGCCGAGCGGCCCGACGGCCTGGTCGGGATCACGCTGCGCGCCACCACCGGCATCCGCCGGAGCGTGCTGAAGAGCAACCTCTGCTCCTTCTGCATAACCACCCACGCCGGTTCGGGCGTCGCACTGCTGGCCGCCCGCCGCGCGGGCCAGGCCGGACGCGACGGCAGCACCGTCGGAGCCTACGTCTGCGCGGACCTCGCCTGCTCGCTGTACGTCCGGGGGAAGAAGCGTTCGCAACTGGCCGAGCGCGTCACCGAGTCGCTGACACTGGAGGAGCAGATCCTGCGGACCCGGGTGAACCTGGACGCCTTCCTGGACCAAGTGCTCCAGTCCGCCTGACCTTCAGGCGCGCCGCACTGCCACGCGTTCCGTACGACGCTGCGACGCTGCGACGCGACCGCACGGTCAGCCTGCCAGCGCCGCAAGCCCGGGAGCCCGGGGCGGGACGTCGCTCCGGGCCCCCGGCAGCTCCCCGCGGGCGGCGAGTTCGCGCCGGTCCGTGTCCAGGGAACTGACCAGCCCGCTCAGCAGCTTGCGGAAGTTCTCGGCGTCGGCGGGCTGATCGGCGGGCTGGGTGAAGTCGTTGGACGGCATGCGGCGGGCACTCTCCTCGCGAGCTGCGGGCGGTGGACACCCCGATCCTCGCGTCCGGCTCTCAACAGCCGATAAACGATCACTGAGCGCCCACCGCGGCGCCCCTCCGCGCGGGCTCAGCCCCGCCCGAGCACCCGGTCCACCGCGATCTCGATGACCACGCGCTCCGGGTTCTCCCGCGGCTGGCGGTAGCGCTCGGCGTAGCGGCGCACGCCCTCGGCGATCCGCTCCGGGTCGTCGCTCACCACCGCGATGCCCTCCAGCGTGCACCAACGCGCCCGGTCCACCTGGCAGACGGCGACCCTCAGCCCGCCCGGCCCGGCCGCCAGCACATTGCGGACCTTGCGGCTGTTCCGGCCGCTGATCACCCGCGCCGTGCCGGTCTCCGGGTCGAGGGTCGCGCCCACCGGGACGACGTGCGGGGTGCCGTCCGGCCGCAGGGTGGTCAGGGTGCAGAGGTGGTACTCGCGCCAGAAGCCGAGCAGGTTCTCGTCCAGCGCACGCGGGTCATGAGGCATACCGGCATGCTACGTCGCGAGCTCCGGCGCCCGCCGGGCTCCTGCCGGACTCCCCGTCCCCGACGGAGCCGGCCGCTCCTGCCACGTCCGGCACGCCCGTCCGCCGCTACGTCGCCTCCCCAGCTCAGTTGCCGCCTCCGTCCAGCCCCACCAGGTACCGTTCCCACCTGCGGCAAGGCCAACTGATGGCGTGTGAGGGAACGGAGTCCGGCAGTGGCGAGGACGGTCGAACCGAGGACGGGGAGCAAGGGGCACACGGTGCGGGAGGGCAGCAGGACCTTCGCGGTCCCGGGCTTCGCGCCGTGGCCGCCGCCCAGGGGTGACAAGCGGCGCGGCCGGCGGCTGCGTGAACAGGTGCCCCGCGAGGCGCATGCGCGGCCCACCCTTCCCGAGGACCGCCCGAGCGTGGTGCGGGCCGTCGAGGAGGGCAACGCCGGGCGGCTCCCGGAGCTGGTCCCGATCCGGGTCGGCCGGATGTCCGCCTCCCCCTTCGCCTTCCTGCGCGGCGCGGCCGGACTGATGGCCTGCGACCTGGCCGCCGGCCCGGCCTCCGGCATCCTGGCGCAGCTGTGCGGCGACGCGCACGCGGCCAACTTCGGCCTCTACGGCGACGCCACCGGCCGTCTGGTGATGGACATAAACGACTTCGACGAGACCGTGCCCGGGCCGTGGGAGTGGGACCTCAAGCGGCTGGCGACGAGCCTGGTGCTGGCGGGCCGGCAGGCGGGCACGGACGAGCACACCTGCCGCCGGGCCGCCTTCGACACGGTCCGCTCCTACCGGCGGACGATGCGCCTGCTGGCCAGGCTCCCCGCCCAGGACGCCTGGAACGCGGTCGCTGACGACAGGCTGGTGACCTTCGCCGACGCACATGAACTGACCGACGTGCTGGACGGTGTGGGCACCAAGGCACTGCGCAACACCAGCGCCAAGTTCGCCGCCAAGTCCACCGTCCGGGGCCGGGACGGCCAGTGGCGGTTCACCGCCGCACCGCCCGTGCTCAACGAGGTGTCGGACACCCGGGCTGCGGAGGTCGCGAACTCCCTCGCCGAGTACCTGGAGACGGTTCCGGTCGAGCTGCACCCGCTGCTGGCCCGCTACAGCGTGCACGACGTGGCGTTCCGCGTGGTCGGCACCGGCAGCGTCGGCACCCGCTCGTACGTCGTGCTGCTGCTGGACCGGCGCGAGGAGCCGCTGGTGCTCCAGGTCAAGGAGGCCCGGCCGTCGGCCCTGCTGCCGCATCTGGCCCGGGCGGGGTACCCGGTGCCGGCCGCCGGGCACGAGGGCCGCCGGGTGGTGCTCGGCCAGAAGCGGATGCAGGTGGTCAGCGACATGCTGATGGGCTGGACCACGGTGAAGGGACTCCCTTACCAGGTACGGCAGTTCCGTAACCGCAAGGGCAGCGTCGACCCGGCGGTCCTGCTGCCGGAGCAGCTGGACGACTACGGCCGGCTGACCGGCGCGCTGCTCGCGCGGGCCCACGCCCACACCGCCGACGCGGCCGTGATCGCCGGGTACTGCGGCAAGAGCGAGGCCCTGGACGAGGCGATGGCTGCGTTCGCAATGGCCTACGCCGACCAGAGCGAGGCCGACCACGCGGCACTGCTCACCGCTGTGCGCTCTGGTCGGCTCCCCGCCGAGACCGGCGTCTGACCGCTCCCCGAACCGGCCGTGGGGCCCACTGCCCGACAGCGGACCCCAGGGCCGGTCCGCCGTCCCGAATGGCCGACATTCGATGATCTCTTGGCCGGTTCACGGTCTTCCTGCCCGGGACACGGCGAGTTACCGTCGGTAACGGCGCGCAGACGTGGCGTGCCCTCCCCCGACCGCGAGGAGGACGGAATGACCGTCGAGCACGGCGAGGCCGAATCCGCCGAGCCGCTGATCCCACTGCACTGTCTGCGCCACGCGGAGCCCGGACCGCCCAGACTGACCGCGCTGCCGGGCGGCACTCCGGTCTGGCTGGCGACCAGGCACGCGGACGTCCGGCAGGTACTGACCGATCCGCGGCTGGACCGCGCCTCGCTCTACGCCCCGGACGCGCCGCCGACCTCCACCGGCCCGAACCTCCTGGACGACCCGGAGGGCCTGCTCAACATCGACGGACCCGAGCACCAGCGGCTCCGCCGTACCGTCCAACGCGCCTTCACCCCAAGGGCGATCGAGCGCTGGCGCCCCTGGGTGGAGTCGGTGGTCGAGGAGCTGATCGACGGCCTCGAGGCCTCGGGTCCGCCGGTCGACGTGATCGCCGGGCTCACCAGTTCACTGCCCATCGCGGTGATCAGCCGGCTGATGGACCTGGACGGCGTGGACCACGAACGGCTCGCCTACTGGAGCGACCACGCGCTCTCCACCTCCGCCTACCCGGCCGAGCGGGTCCGGCAGGCGATGCGCGAGTTCTACGCCTTCTCGGAGCAGCTCATCGCCCAGCGCCGGAAGAACCCCGGCGACGACCTGGTCAGCAGCCTGCTGCAGGCGGCGGACGCAACCGAGGGTGTGACCGAAGGCCAACTGGTGGTGCTGGTCTGCGGGTTGGTGGTGGCCGGGCACGAGACCACGATGACCTCCTTCGGCAACGCGCTGGTCCAGCTGCTCACCGAGTCCCCGGCCGCCTGGGCGCGGATCGGGGCGGACCAGGAGAGCGCCACCGCCGCCGCCGAACAGCTGCTGCGCGCCGTCCCGCTCAGCGACACCCTCGAGGTTCCCGGCCTGCTCCGCCGGGCCGTCGCCGACCTGGAGATCGGCGGGGTGACCATCCCGGCCGGCAGCGTGGTGGCCGCCGACGTGCGCACCGCCAACCACGATCCCGAGGTCTACCCGCCGAGCGAAACGCTCGACCACTTCGCCCCGCTCGGCACCCCCAGCCTCACCTTCGGCGCCGGACCGCACCACTGCCTCGGCGCCTGGCTGGCCCGGATGGAGCTGGAGCTGGGCCTGCACCACCTGGCGAGGCGACTGCCCGGCCTGCGGCTCGCCGAGCCGGTCGAGGAGATCGCTTGGCGCACGGGCCTGCTGACCCGGAGCCCGGCATCGCTGCGGCTGGCCTGGTGAGCGCCGCCGAGCGGGAGCTGACCGTACGGGTGGACGGCACCCGCTGCGTGGGCACCGGCGCCTGCGCCCGCACCGCTCCCGGAGATCTCGAACTCGGCCCGGACGGACGGGCCAGAGTGCTGCGCCCCGCCTCGGACGACCTGCCGAACCTGACCGAGGCCGCGGAGCTGTGCCCGGTCGAGGCCATCACCGTGCACTCGGCCGCCACCGGCGAGCTGCTCGCCCCGCGCTACTGAGCCGTCCCCCTCGGTGCCGCCGCCCCACCGGGCGGCGGCACCGGTTCTCCGACCCCGGTCACCGCCGGTCGGAGCGCTCTCGGCCGGTGCAGGCCGTGTCCCACCGCGACCGCCAGCCGGGCCAGCGCGGCCGGCGCGCCCTGCTGCCCCCGGATCCCCGGGAAGGCGTTCACATCCACGATCAGCGGCGCGCCCCCGACGTCCAGGATGTCCACCCCGTACACATCCAGTCCGAACACCTCACCGACGTGGAGCGCCAACTCCCGCCAGCCATGCGGAAGTTCATCCACGGAGCAAGACGGCAGCCGCTCCCCCTCGGCGAGCTCGGACTGGCGCAGCTCCGCGAAGACCTCTCCCGCGACCACCCAGAGCTTGTGGTCCCAGCCCGATCCGGGCGCCAGGTCCTGGACCACCACCGGCTCCCCGGGCCACCGGTCGGCGAGTTCACGCAACCGGCGGTCGTCCGCCACCCTGGCGACCAGGTCACCCCGGCGGCTGTGCCGGCTCTTCACCACCAGCGGGTGCCGGACCGGACCTCGGCCCGCCAGCGCCGCCAGGTCCGGCAGTGCGGTGGTGGCGGCGAAGGGGAGCCCGGCCCGCTCGGCGAGGCGGGCCATCCGCACCCGGTCCTGGCAGAAGCCGGTCGAGGCGCCCGAGTTGACCACCGGCACTCCCATGTTCTCCAGCCGCTCGGCGAGTGCGAGCGCCGCCGGAGTGCGGGCCTTGAGCAGGTACACCTCGGCGAGTGCGGCCGGCTCCGGCAGATCCTGGCCGGGCGCCAGGTGCGCCACCCGGTGCCCGTCCTCGGCCAGCAGGGCCGCGGTGGCCGTCAGCAGTGGGTGCCCGGGGGCCGCGGTCAGCAGGCCGATCCTCATACGGCGCCCACCTGCTCGGGGATCCGGACCGCTCCCGGCAGCGCCGACGGCCACGAGGATCCGTTCCGCGCCAGGCGAAGGACGGCCCGGGAGACCTTGGCCACGGCGTCCGGCACCTGCCGAAAGCTCGGGAAGTCGTTCACGTCCACCACCACGGGCCCGTCCGGGCCGAGCAGCACGTCCACCCCGTACAGGTCCAGGCCGTAGACCTCGCCGACGGCCGTGGCGATGGCGGCCACCTCGGGGCTCAGCGCCACCGGCCGCTCCCGCACCGGCCCGCCGCCCCGGGCGAGCGGCGAAGTCCGCTCGGTGCCGAACAGTTCACCCCCGGCGCAGTAGACCTTGAGATCCACACCGGCGTTGGGCACGTACGGCTGCGCGAGAAGCAGGCCCTCGCCCCCGGGGTGCTGCTCGAGCGCCGTCAACTGCTCCGGGGCGTCGACCCGGTGGACCGCCCGGCCCGAACTTCCGTCAGCGGGTTTGACGACCAACGGGTAGCGGTCCGCCGGTATCCGGGCCAGGTCCTCGGTCCTGGCCGCCGCCCAGGTCGCCGGGACGGGCAGACCGGCCAGCTCGGCCAGCACGGCGGCCCGCGCCTTGTCCCGTACGCCCCGGATCGCCCGGGCATCGTTGATGGTGGTCAGTCCGGCGCCGGCGGCGGCCTCCAGCAGTCCCAGACCGGGGCCGCCGGAGACGGTCTTGAGCACCCAGGCGTCGTGGACACCGTCCCGGATCAGCTCGCCGAGGTCGAGCAGCGAACCGCCGGGCCGCAGTACGTCCACCCGGTGGCCCCAGGACCGCAGTTGGCGCACCACGTCGAGTGGCATGCCGTCGTTTCGGTACTGCTCCTCCACCAGGAAGCAGAATCTCATCGCGTACTACCCCTGTCCCCCCGACTTCACCGGCCGACCGGGCTCGGTCGGCCTCGGACCGGCCGGCAACGGGGACCTCGGGAATAGGATCGGCCGACGCCCGCGTTCCCTGTTGCCTGTCGGTCTCAGCGCCCCAGGATGCCATGAATTGCCCGGACAAGATCACCCAGGAGGTAATGAAACGGCAACAAGAGCGCCACAGCTGAATTTAGCCGAGGTGTCGGATGGTTCAACTCCCTTCGGCGGCGGCGCCCTCGTACTGACGCCTCGACAACCGCCGCTGCGCGCCGGGGCCGAGCGTCAGACCGAAGCCGAAGCGCTCGGTGGTCTGCCGGATCCGCTCCAGCGGGAGCGAGCCGTGCCGCTGGAGCACCAGTCGCGGCCGCCCGTGCTCGTCGACGCCGTCGGTCCGGTGGAAGGCCAGCACCGAGGTGGACATCGGCTCGTGCAGGGGGTGGTTGCGGCGCGCGGCCTCCTCGTCGGCGTGCTCCAGCACCCGCACCCCGGCCTCCCGGCCGAACTCGGCCCGCAGGGCCGCCGCCCGCCAGTGCGCGGGCTCCTCGTCGGCGCCGGTGGCGCGCCGGGAGCGGTTGGCCGAGGTGATGAACAGCAGATCGCCCCGGGTGCCGGCCAGCGCCCGGGAGAGGAACTCGTTCGACGGGCAGGAGTAGCCCGGGCCGATCACCTGGACGGTGCGCCGGCCGTCCTCCTCCGTCGTCAGATGGCCGGGCAGGTCAGCGGGCGCGGGCCCCTGGAAGCCGAACGGGCCCAGCGTGAACAGCGCGTCGATCAGTGCGGTCACCTCCCGGTGGCCGATTCCGTCGGGCAGCCGGGCCCAGTCGAAGAGCAGCGGGATCCGGGCCGGCGCGGTGGTCACGCTGCCGGTCTGCCCGGCGGGCCGGCCCTTCATCAGATTGACCCGCCGGACCACCGCTGCCTCCGGTCGCGCCGTCAGCGCGTAGAGGTTTCCGAAGCCGTGCGCCACCGCCAGCCCCGCCACCACCGCACCGGCGGCCCACCTCACGTCCTCGGCCCGGCCCAGCACCGCACGCCTCGCACCACCGGCACCACGGCCGATTCCACCGCCGGCGCAGACACAGTTGCTAGCGACCATCCCGGACCTCCGTACACCCACATTCCCTCAGGCCATCAACGCGACAGAGCGCCAAAACGTCACAGCCGAGTCCCGAACCCGCTCCGAGCCGACCTCTTGCGCCTCCGGCACCGCAACACTGTCAGACCCTGCCATTACCATCTCTTGACAATCCCATGGGCAACCCAGGGGAGTGGAGAAATCCGGGAGGATGAGGAGGGAAAGTGCGGAAAACCATCGGCTCCGGCCTCACTCGATCCGCCACCGCGAGCACCGGCACCGCGAGCACCGGCACCCGGCCCGCGCCGGGCCGCCCGGAGCGGCCGTGGGTGCTGCGGCCGCGCGGTCTGCACGACCTGCGGCACGGCACGCCCCCGGCCGGCCCGGCCGTACTGAGCTACCCGCCCGGCGACTTGGTGGTGGTCAGCGGCCTGCCCGGCAGCGGCAAGAGCACCCTGATGCGGCGCTGCGCCCAGGCGCCGGCCATCGACTCCCAGTTCAGCCGCGAGCACTACGCCCGCCTGCTCCCGCCCGGCCTGCCGTACGCGGTCTACCGCCCGATGGTCCGGCTGCACCACTACCGGCGGCTGCACCGGGCGCTGCTGGCGGGTGGTCCGCTGGTCGTGCACGACTGCGGCACCCTGCCCTGGGTCCGCAACTGGCTGGTCAGAGCGGCGCACCGGCAGGGCCGCCGACTGCATCTGATACTCCTCGACAGCACCCCGGCCGAGGCCAGACAGGGCCAGTACGCCCGCAGCCGCCGGGTGTCCGCGTACGCCTTCACCCGGCACCGCCGCGCCGTCGGCCGGCTGCGCGCCGAACTGGCCGGCCCGTCGGGGGCGGTGGCGGGCTGCGCGTCCGCGGTGCTGCTCGACCGCGCGGCGGCCCGCGGGCTGCGCGGGATCGAGTTCACGGCCTGAGCGGGCAACGACCGCCAAACCCGAGCCGGCGTGGGCGATCCGGGCCAGCGCGAGCCGATCCGGGCCGACCTGGCTGCGCCATCGGCCGACACGGTGTCAGGTCGTTCGTCCGGGTCATTGCCCGCCGCCAATCGTCCGTCCGACGGCGCGCCGGACGGGGTACACGGGCGGCCCCTCCGATCATCGGGATACCGATCAGGGGTCAGTGGCCGATGGTTCGAGCCCCGTCCAACCGAGGTCACGCAGTCGGCCCCGATGTCGGCCTGCACGGCCTCGTACGGGCCTCCGTCAGCACCGTCACTGGAGACCGCTCCCATGCGCAAGCCGATGACTCGCCGTTCCGCCGCCCTGTCGGCCGCCGTCGCCCTGTGCCTGGGCGCGAGCGCGCACAGCCTCTCGTACGCCGCCACCGGCCGGCCCGGGTCCCGGTTACCGGCGGCCGCGCGGCCCTCGTCCGCCAGGCCCGCGGCGCCTCCCGCACCCACTGCCCGCACGCCGTCGAGCTGGCTCACCCCCTTCATCCCGACGGTCCCCGACCCCAGTACCGCGACGGCCGAGGAGCTCGCCGCGGGAGCGGCGGCCGCGGGGTTCCCGTCCGACCCGATCGCCGACCCGCTGGGGCAAGCCGGGCAGCCGATCTCCCGCACCGATGTGATCGCCAGGGCCCAGACCTGGGTGGCCCAGGGCGTCCCCTACAACAGGAGCGTCAAGCACACGGACGACGGGGGCACTTACCGCACCGACTGCTCCGGCTACATCTCGATGGCCTGGAACCTGCCGTCGAGCGCCGCCGACAACTGGGGCCAGACCACCTGGACGCTTCCGGACTTCGCCACCCGGCTGGACGGCCTGGACGAGTTGCGGGCCGGCGACATGATCGACAAGACGGACCAGCACGTCGTCCTCTTCAAGAAGTGGGCCAATGCGGCACACTCGACCGCTGTGGTCCTGGAACTGGCCCACAGCGGAACGCGTGCCCGGCAGTCGACCTACTCCCGCTCCTTCCTGACCGAGAACGACTTCCTGCCGTTCCGGTACGACAAGATCATGGACTCTCCTCCCCCGCCGCCCGCTCCACACAGCGCACCGTGAGACCGGGTGCGCTCGGCGGACGGCACCCCGGCAGAGCAGCGCGGACTCATCGACGGCGATTTGGGCATCATCGCCATCTTCAGCACCGCCCTGACCGACGGCCCGGCACTTGGGCACCCCCGATTGGGCTACCGCGAGTAGCCCCTCGACTACGGAAGGGCTACTCGATCAAGTAGGCACTCTTCCCCACGGGCCGTCAACCTGGCTAGCGTGTCATGCGCATGGCCCACCCCGGTCATGCGTCCGCCACTCGAAAGGAGGAACCATGTCCGTCGCGCCCGCGTACAACCAGCCAGCTCGCGGCCGAAGAAGACCCGTGAGCCAGGGGTCGCCCCCGCTCACCGCCTTCGGCACAACCGGGAGCAGCCGCTAGCGCGGATGCACCTCCAGGAAGGTCCGCACAGCTGACTCCAGCGCGCCCTCGATCCAGGCCGGCTTCAGGCTGGTGTGCTCACCGGCGAAGTGCACCCGGCCCTCGACGGTACTGGCTGCCGGGTGCAGCTCGTGCACCTGGCCGGGGGTGAACATCACCGCCTCGCCGAGCGCGTAACGGGCCCGGGCCCAGGACTGGGTGGCGCCCACCCCGGTGAACTCGGTACGGACCCGGGGCCCGAACATCCGCTCCATGTCGTTCAGTGCGAAGGCGTACCGCTCGCCCGGCGTCAGCGAGTCCCAGCGCATCGCGTCGTCCGACCATGTGTAGGACGCCAGCACCACGCCGCCCTTCGCCCCCTGCGGCGAGTGCGAGGGGAAGTAGGTGAACCGGCTGGCGCTGTCCGAGACGCAGCCGCCACCGGTGAAGCCGGCACCGCCCTCCTCCCAGAACCGGTTCTTGAACTCCAGCAGCACCTTGGTCGCCGAGTCGTAGTGCAACTCGGTCACCGCACGCCGCTTCTGGTACGACATCAACGGCTCGATCGAACAGAACCGCAGGGCGCTGAACGGGATGGTGACGATGGCGTAGTCACCCTGGAAGACCTCCGTGGGGGCGGTCGGCGCACCGTCGCAGGACTCCTCGTCGCCGCTCTCCGCGGTGGTCTCGATGCGCACCCCGCTGTCCGTCTGCACCAGGCGGGTCATCCGGCGGCCCATCCGCAGCTCGCCCTTCAGCTGCTCGGCGAGCTTGTCGGTGAGGACGGCAGTGCCGCCCTCCAGCTCCCAGTAGCGGTTGGTCGGGCTGATCACCGCGTGGTCGATCAGCGTCGGTACCAGGGAGTAGTGCAACCGCGACGTCATGTTCTCCAGGGTGCCGGCGGCCTGGATCCGGTTGTCGTCCCAACCGCCCTCCTCGGACAGGAAGCGGCGGGTGGAGTAGTCGGCGTACTTCCGGAAGATGTCCGTCCAGGCGGCCAGCCGGTCCGCGATCGGCCCGTCCGGCACCGTGACCTTCTTGAACGCCTCGTTGACGGCCGCCGTGGTGGTGCTGGCCAGATCGGTGCCGAAGGTGCGGTTGATCGCGACCGGGGACTGGGCGTAGGCGGCCCGGGTGCTGCGCGCGCCGTTGACGTGGATCCAGGTGCGGAAGTTGGCCGTGGGCGCCTTGAAGGTGGAGTCGGCCGGCCCGTTGCTCCAGACCTCGCCGGTGAACGAGCGGTGGACCACCGCTGGCACCTCGCCCACCGGCCTGGCACCGGGCGCGACATCGGCGTTGTAGAACAGCCGCCGCTTGACGCCCAGCTTGTCGGCCAGTGCCAGCACCATCGGGTGGAAGTCCGGCAGCCGCATGGCACCCGCCTCGGCGTGCAGCCGCTTGTCCTCGAAGATGTGCCGGAAGGTCTTCACCCGGCCGCCGGTCCGGCTGGCGTTGGCCTCGATCACCACCACCTCGTGCCCGGCCTGCTTGAGCAGGTACGCGGCGGTCATGCCCGCCACCCCGGCACCGACCACCAGGACCTTCTTGCGCGGGGCCCTGGGCGGCAGCTTGCCGTCGATCAGGATCTTCAGGTAGTCGAGTGTCAGGTCGCGCTGCTCGTCGTCGCTGACCATCAGCATCTTCCGCGCCAGGTCGCGCGACTGGTGCTCGTCAGCACCGCGCGGTACGGCCGCCGGCACCGCGGCCGCCGACGCCCGGCCGGCGAATCCGGCGGTTCCGGCCACGGTGGCAGCGGCGGCCGAACCGAACAGCGTCCGGCGGGAGAGCCCGCCGCGCGGCCGGCTCACCTCCCGCCGACCGGTTGACGGATCGGTGGGCAGATCACTGGGCAGGTCCACGGAATCACTCCATCGCATACACACTCGGACAACACCCTGGGCAACGGGAGGAGCAGTCCAAGGTCACGCCGTCGCAAGGCGGTTCACCGGTTCGAGCGGCGACCGGGCCGCGGTCGGGCGGGCCTCACCCGTCCGAGCGATCACCACGGGTGGACCCCGGCCGGCGCCCGGCGGCGTTACGCGCCACGCACCGCGCCGATCGCTACTGTGCGGCTCATGCCCACCCCCACCCCCTCCCTTGAGGTACGCCTGCGCCGCCTTGCCGAACGGCTCGGCACCCGCCACCGGACCCCGATCGAGACCTGGTTCGACTCCGAACGCTGCCGCTGGACCCTGCGGTGGTACGACGGACCCTCGGTGGCCGTGATCAAGACCGAGCTCGCCCGGGTGACGGCCGCAACCTCCCAGGTGCTGGTCCGGCGGGACCTCACCACCCGGGCGCTGGCGCTGGCGGCGATCCGGGAGACCCGCGCGGGAGCGATGCGACGCCGGGTCGGCAGCTGGGGCCAGCGGTACCACCTGGAACAGGTGATCGGGGACCGGCCGCATCCCGAGCGGGCCGCCGATCCGCGCGAGGAGGCGATGCTGGAGCGGCTGCTCGCCGAGGCCACCACCGGGGACGGGCAGTGGGCGGTGCCGGACGAGAGCCGGGCCTTCGACCTGGTCGCCCGCGACGGCATCTCCTGGCTGCTGCCCAGCCACCGGCTCACCGCCCCCGGGGAGCCTGCCGGACTCGCGCTCGACCCGCTGGAGTTCCTGACTGCCCGCTATGCGCAGGGCGTGCACCGGACCGCCTGGGAGACCGCGCTCACCACCATGCCGCTGCGTGCCGCGATCACCGCCGCCGAGGCCGACCCGGACACCGACCCGGACACCGCCCGCGCCGCCCTCGCACTGCTGCCCACCCTCCGCGACCAGCTCACCGTAGAGCTCGACACCGTTCAGGCCACCCTCACCCGCGCGGCCGAGGATGCCGGAAACGCGCCCGCCGAAGCCCTCTAGTATCGCAACAGTGCCTACCGTGACGAGGCTTCAGCTCCCGGGCTGTGGCCTCGTTGCTCGTAGTGGTTGATCCGGACCTGGTGTTGGCGTCGGCGGCGCCAGCGCGACCAGTGCAACTCGTGATCGACGCTGCGGCGGACCGGTCGGGTGAGGTGGGCGATCAGCCGGCGGATCTCGGGGACGGTCGGGGACATAGGGTGCGGCGTTCGAGCCGGTCCAGCCCCTCTTCCGAGGCGGCGATCAGCTGGGAGTGGTCCAGCTCGTAACTGAGAACTGTGATCCGGTTACGGATTCGGCGGGGCGCCGCTGACTCCACTTGTCCGCCGCCGTCCACCAGGCCCCGCCAGCCGAAGCTGCGGTCGCCGGGGCCTGGACGGCAACAGCTGGGGCGGTGGCCGCGACGGCGGGTTCCAGGGCCGCTCAAGCGGGTGCACGCGCCCGACTTGCTGCCGCCGGTGACTCCGGCGGCTGAGTCCGGGCGCTACTCCCACCGCCGTATCGCCAGTATCCTCGCCAACTCCCGCAAGTTGGCGCCAACTTCCGGCAGTTCGTCCACCGCCGACAGCTCCACAGTGAGCCGGTCGGACTCGTACAGAATGATCGCCATGGACCTCGAACTCGACCCACCCCACGGCATCACCGGATTCCCGCTCGGCATGCAGGCCAAGGCCCTCAAGGCCGCAGCCTGCGAACTCGGCCGGGTCAACATCCAGGACGACGGGTCCGCCGACGAGTTCCACTACATGAAGGTCACCGCGCTGCACCCTCAGTTCGAGATCGTCTTTCACCTCGAAGACGGAAAGACCCTCACCGCCGCCGAGGTGTGGATTCCCCACCCCGGCGACGAGAAGATCACCATCCGATTCCGTGGCACCGACGTCTTCCGCACTCCAGCCCGGGAACTGCTCTCACAGCTGGAAGCAACAGGCCTGACCGTCCTGGACGAGACCCGCTACGCGTACGTCCCCAGGCTCTCCCTCGGCTTCACCCGCGTAGCCGGCCACGAAGTCCCTCTGGACACCGACGGCGAACCGCTCTACTTCCAAGCGATCCTGGTCGGCCCGACCGACTACTACGACTACAAGATCAACGCGGGATAGGCAGGAACCGGCTCCGGTGCCGATTCAGTCACCTGGCGCGCGAAACGGCGCAGTCTCATCCATCAGGGCAAGTTCGACGTCGCGATGAAGATGGGCATCGGCGCGATCGGGGTCATCTCAGAAGGCGTTTTATCCCGATTTAAAATGTCTGTTCTATGGCCTTATGGGCCATTAACCCAGTGGCATTGTCCATCCGCCTCGCACCGAACGCCCACTTCGATGTCCAGTCAACGAGCCCCATTCGACCGCAAGACGGGTGAATCGGCTCATATTCAAACCAAACACGATTCACGCAACAAGTCATGGCGAAACGCCTTCCGCGAGCACTGCGCATCGCAACCCGAATCGGGACGCTAGGGATATATAGCGCAAACCAGGCATTGGACGGATAGCACACAGATGCCCATAAGTGACCTAACCCTCCGAGAGGGTGTTTTCAGGGCTCTGGTCCCGTAAATGGCTTTTATCCTGTTGATGTTACGCCCAGTAGATGAACAACCTTCTGCCTCCGATCACAGGATCGGCCTGTCAATGCCATCGACTGTCCGCTGTTGGTGAGATGTTAGTGAGATATCGGTGTGCTGTGGGCCAAGCGGTGCAGAATTGCGCGCATGGCTGAGCTTCTCGCAACGTCCACCGATGGCACGCCCATCACCGCTCTCGACAACGGCAGAGGCCCCACGCTGCTCCTCGTCCACGGGGGCGGTGGGGAGGCCACGTCCTGGGACGGCGTCATACCGTCGCTGATCGACGACTTCCGAGTGGTCAGGGTCGCCCGTCGCATCTATGTCCCAAGGGCGAGCATCCCGCCGACGTACTCAATGGCTGTCGAGGCGGCGGACGTTCTGGCGATCACCGGACTCCTCGGCCGGCCTATGCTCCTAGTCGGGCAATCCTCGGGTGCGGTCGCCGCGCTGGAAGCCGCCTTGCTGGCGCCCGAGATGTTCGCAGGCTTGTTCCTCTACGAGCCGCCAATGCCCACCAGGTCGCTGGTTGGAGGAGAGGCAGCCGGGCGCGCCCGCGAAGCCCTTGCCGCAGGAGATCCGGTTGAGGCGATGCGAATCCACCTGCGCGACATCGTTCAAGAACCCGTGGAGCTGGTCGAAATGCTGATCGCGGATCCGGAGATGCAGGCTGCGTTCGCGTCGAAGGCGGCAGCGCAGATCGCCGAGGTCGGCGCGCTCGACGCGCTCGGAGTCGGCATCGACCGCTTCAGGCAGCTCGATGTGCCGACCACCCTGGTCGAGGGCGGCATGAGCCCGGCCCACCTGCGGGAGCGACTGGCCGACTTGGCGGTCACCCTGCCGAAGGCGCGGATCCTCACCCTCGCGGGCCAAGGGCATGCCGCTCATCTCACAGCCCCTGGAGTACTCGCGGACACCATCCGGGAAGCGGCCGAGCAGGTGCTCTGCTGACTTCTCGCCCCGCATGACGGGGCGGTACGCCCCACTGGCGGCAGTCCGTCCTGCGAAGGGCTCTGTCCCAACTTAACGGCTGATCTGGGTCATTGAGCTGGAAGGCGTTGAGCGGCGCTTTCCAGCGGATGGTTCACCTCTTGCGACCCTTCGACTCCGGGATTGCCTTCGCACGTCGCCCCTCCGTTGCCAGGGTGCCAGTGATCTTGCGCTCCTTGTCGCTGAAGAGGGTGTTCGAAGTTCAGCTTGAGTTGGTCCTTGGGGCTACCGGCTCTGGGAAGCTGAGGGTGAACAGGCCGGGCTCGGGTTCGGCGAGGATGCCACGGCCGACCAGGCGTTTCAGCTTGGCATGGGTGTTTTCGGTGTGCCGCGGCTCGGCGCCCCTGCAGCGAGAGTCGAGTGTGTTCCGAAGGCGTGGACATGGCGCACGTCCTACCCGACGGGACAGGCTCGGGATGCGGCAGGCTACGTCCTGTCGTGATCCGCTGCTCCCGACGGTGTGCCTGCCTTGCCCGTTGCCACCGCCCGCCCGATAGTCCTGCGCGCCGCCGAGCGTGAGCGATTGAAGCAGGTGGCCTACGGCCACAAGACCGAGCACCGGCTGCGGATACGCGCGCAGGTGGTGCTGCATGCCGCACTGGGTCGCTCCGATGCGCGCATCGCCCGGGAGACCGGCCTGCGTGTGGACACGGTCCGGTGCTGGTGCGGCCGGTTCGCGGAGCGGGGCCTTGGCGGCCTGAGTGACCGTGAGCACTCCGGTCGGCCGCCTGCGTTCACCCCGCTCCAGATGGCCGAGATCAAGGCACTGGCCTGCCAGCTTCCCGCCGAGACTGGAGTGCCGCTGTCGCGCTGGTCGTGCCCGGAGCTGGCCCGCGAGGCGATGGCCCGGGGGCATCGCCACGGGCGGCGGGAAGGGGTTCACCACCGCCCCCGACCCCGCCGGCGACCCCCGCCGAACCGTCGCCCACTGGCACGGCCAGCCCACCCGCCAAGCCTCCTAACGCCTGTCTGACAGATGGTCATCCGGTCGGTTCGGCAACAGGGGGCTCTATCCGCTCTCACACCACATCCGTCGACTCACCGCGACCTGCCACAAGATCAATCCTCGGACAGGCCTAGCCTCGATTCGTCAGCGGGGTTTGGTCGCTGAGAGGCTCGGCGGTTCGCCCGTTATGTCCCCAGGCAGTTCGGGGTGGGCCGTCGCGTGACGC
>NZ_JBVIMH010000058.1:0-3108 GCF_055579945.1 Kitasatospora sp. NPDC032150
CCAGGCTCGACCGGCGCACTGCCGATCACCAGGAAGGATCCTCCATCCGCCTCGCCGCATGATCAACCCCCGAAGGACTTCCGGAGCCGACCACTAAGGGCCGCGCTGGCCGAACGCACCCAGGATCTGCAACGGGTGAAGGCCGAGTACGACAACTACCGCCGGCGCGTCCAGCGCGAACGCCTCGCCATCGGCGAAGCCGCCGTGGCCGAAGCCGTCCGCACCCTGCTGCCCGTCCTCGACACCATCGAACAGGCCCGCGCCCAAGACGACGCGGCAGACGGCTTCGAAGCCGTCGCCAACCGCCTGCAGATCCAGCTGGCCTCGCTCGGACTCGAGACCGTGGGCAAGGAGGGTGAACCCTTCGACCCCTCGTGCCACGAGGCACTCAGCTCGACCGAGTCGAACCGGGTCGACCGCCCCACCTGCACACACATCCTGCGATCCGGCTACCGGCTGGGCGAGATCCTCCTGCGACCGGCCCAGGTGGCGGTCGAACAGCCGCTTGCTCCGGACCATCAAGACGTTGGATCGTCGCTCTCCGAGGGCACTGGCAAGGCGGAACGCCCATCCCCGACCGGCACATAGTCATCATGCGAAGAACGCTCGGCGCGGACGCACAGGTCCTACGAACCACCAACCTCCAGATTCCCGGCACGGCCGCGGTCTGCCGCGTCACCGAAACGGTCAACGCGGGCCCACCGCGGCCCGTCATCGCCGCCCGGCCCGACCTTCTGCGGCGCTGCCGGGCTTCATGCTCTCCTGCAGGCCCGCCAGGACGTCGAGACGGCCGGAGAACGTCCGATCCCGGCCGCACCCGCACCCCCTCTCCGGCGCCTGCCGTTCGCGTGGGTGACCGCGGACGAGGCATACGGGCAGGTCAAGCATCTGCGTTTCTGGCTGGAGCAACGTGGCGTCGCCTATGTGCTCGTCGCGGAGACCCGCCGCCTCATCGGCCTGGTCCTCCAGCCACACTGGCTCACCCGCCGGCGCCTGCCGTTCGCGTGGGTGACCGCGGACGAGGCATACGGGCAGGTCAAGCATCTGCGTTTCTGGCTGGAGCAACGTGGCGTCGCCTATGTGCTCGTCGCGGAGACCCGCCGCCTCATCGGCCTGGTCCTCCAGCCACACTGGCTCACCCCACAGCACCATCTGCACTGGTCATGGTGGAGACGCCTCAGCCAGACCCGAGCCCGCCGCAGCGATTACAAAGGCGCTGTCACGTTGGCCGACCGGGTGAGATGATCTTCCGATCGATCACGGTGGAGGGGATCGTTCGTGGAGAGCACGTCGCCGTCGTACAGCGGTCACCGGTACCCGGTCGAGGTCATCTCCCACTGTGTGTGGCTGTACTTCCGGTTCCCGCTGTCGTTCCGCGAGGTGGAGGAGCTGATGCTCCAGCGCGGTGTCGTCGTCTCCTACGAGACGGTCCGGCGGTGGTGCCTGAAGTTCGGGCAGACCTACGCCGAGGCGCTGCGCCGCAGGCAGCCCCGGATCGGGGACAAGTGGCATCTGGACGAGGTCTTCATCAAGGTCAACGGCGAGAGGAAGTACCTGTGGCGGGCCGTTGACCAGGACGGCAACGTGCTGGACATCCTCGTGCAGGGGCGGCGGGACAAGGCCGCTGCCAGGCGCTTCTTGCGCCGCCTCCTCAAGCGGACCCGCACGGTGCCGAGGGTGATCGTCACGGACAAGCTCCGCTCCTATGGAGCCGCCCACCGTGAGGTCATGCCGTCCGTGGAGCACCGCTCCCACAAGGGTTTGAACAACCGGGCCGAGAACAGCCACCAGCCCACCAGGCAACGCGAACGCGCCATGAAGGGCTTCCGCTCCGCCGGTGCGGCCCAACGCTTCCTGTCCGCGTTCAGCGGTGTCTCACCCCACTTCCGGCCCCGCCGCCACCTGATGGCCGCCACCGGCTACCGAGCCGAGATGACCGTCCGCTTCGCGATCTGGGAGCAGGTCACCCGAGCCGCCGGCCCGCCCACCGCGGCCTGAACACACTCTGCAACCCGGCCCCACCACACCCCGACACACCCTCAGGCACTCTCGCACCTAACAACGTGACAACGCCCCCGCCGGAAACGAGCGCTTGCGGTGCTGGCACCTCCACTATTCCGTCGTGCTAAGTACCGGTAGTCAGCGTTACTGTATACCGGTACTCAATAGCGCTGACTAGCGCAGGGAGGAGGTATTCCATGGCCAAGCTGGAGACGGAGATGCTCAAGGGCACGCTGGAAGGCATCATCCTCGCGTCCCTGTCCGGCCGGCCCGCCTACGGCTACGAGATCACGGCACGGCTGCGGGAGCAGGGTTTCTCCGACATCGCCGAGGGGACCGTCTACGCGCTGCTCCTCAGGATGGAGAAGCGCGGCCTCGTCGACGTGGAGAAGGTCCCCTCCGAGAAGGGGCCGCCACGCAAGGTGCACTCCCTCACCGCTCAGGGACGGGAGTACCTCGAAGAGTTCTGGAGGACGTGGAGCTTCCTCACGGAACGACTGGAACAGCTCCGCGAAGGGGAGGGCAAGTAACCATGTCCGATGTCGAAAAGACCGGCTTCATCTCGAAGGTGATCGGGCCCAAGAAGCGCTGGAGGGCGTACAAGACGCGCGTCAAGGAGCTTCCCGAGAACCACCGCACGGCGGTCGAGGCGATCGAGCGGCACCTGATGCACTTCGTGCCGGCCGACGAAGACAGCAGCGCATCGATGTTCGAAGACCTCGCCGACCTGTTCGAGCAGGCCGCGGCGAACGGAACTCCGATCCGCGAGATTGTCGGGCAGGACCCGGTGGGGTTCGCCGAGACGTTCGCCCAGAACTACACCGAGGGCGGCTACGTCCCCGCCCGCGCCCGGAAGCGGCTGACCGACGACATCGAGCGCGCCGCCGGTAGCCGGACGTCAACAGAAGACAAGACGGACTGATCGCGCCTCAGCACATCGCCCCCAGGGGCCGAGCACCACTTTCATCGCCTGCTTGCACCACGCGGCCCGGGGGGGGCCTTTCCCCCCCGGGCCCCCCCCCCCCCCCCCCCCCTGACCCCTCCCAAACCAACCCCCCCCTCCACCAGACTTCCTGCTGGAAAAAGCAAACAAAGCCCTTCCCCCAA
>NZ_JBVIMH010000058.1:3118-18874 GCF_055579945.1 Kitasatospora sp. NPDC032150
AAAAAACCCAAACCCCCCCCCCCCCCCCCCCCCCCCCCCCACCACCCCACCCCCCCCCCCCCCCCCCCCCCCCCCCCCCCCCCCCCCCTCTCCCCCCCCCCCCCCCCCCCCCCCCGCCCCTCGCCGCATGCCCGCGGCACCGTCGAGACCGACCACTGCGCGCAAGGAGATTTATGATGGGAAACGGCAACAACGGCTTGTCCGAAGCAGGACTGCGCCGACTGCGCGAGGTACTGGAAGCGCATGTCGAGTCCAAGAAGATCCCCGGACTCGTCGCCCTGGTCGGCCGAGGCGAGGAGACCCATGTCGAAGCGATCGGGACGATGCGCCATGACGGCGGCGCGCCGATGCGCCGGGACACCATCTTCAGGATGGCCTCGACGACCAAGCCGGTCGCGGTCGCCGCGACCATGGTCCTGCTGGACGAGTGCCGACTACGACTCGACGACCCGATAGACCAGTGGCTGCCGGAACTGGCCGACCGGCGGGTACTCAAGGGGCCCGACAGCCCACTGGACGACACTGTGCCGGCGCGGCGTCCGATCACCGTGCGGGACCTGCTCACCTCCACCTGCGGGCTCGGGCTGGACATGACGGCGATGGGCTCTCCGATGATGAGCGCGTACTTCGAGCAGAGGGTCTACGGCGAGAACGGATGGATGCTGCCGGCGGTGGAGCCGGATGAGTGGATGCGCCGCCTGGGCACGCTCCCGCTGATGTACCAGCCCGGAGAGCGGTGGCTATACAACGTCAGCGACGACGTGCTCGGGGTGCTGGTGGCCAGGGTCACCGGCCAGTCGTTCGAGGCGTTCCTGCGCGAGCGCATCTTCGATCCGCTGGGGATGAAGGACACCGGTTTCCACGTGCCCGCCGACAAGATCGACCGGCTGCCGCCCCTGTACGCCCCCGATCCGCAGACCGGAGAGTTCCATGTGGAGGACCCGGCCGAAGGAGGACACCACAGCAAGCCTCCGGCGTTCCCGTCCGCCGGCGGCGGACTCGACTCGACAGTCGACGACTACCACGCCTACTTCCGGATGCTGCTCAACCACGGGAAGCACGGCACCGAGCGGATCCTGTCCCGGTCCGCCGTCGAGCTGATGACCACCAACCGCCTCACGCCCGAGCAGACAGCCGCCCTACAGGCCTGGGCGCGCAGCGTCGTCCACCTGTCACACGGTCAGGGCCAGACCGGCGGCTGGGGCTTCGGGATGACGGTGCGCACCTACCGAGGCGACTACGCACCCATCGGCCAGTTCGGTTGGGACGGCGGAGCCGGCACCACCACATACGCCGACCCGGACAACCAGCTCGTCGGCATCCTGCTCACCCAGACCGGGATGTCCACCCCGGACTCGGCGCGGGCCATGCAGGACTTCTGGACCACGCTCTACCAGGCGATCGACGACTGACCTGCCAAGAAAGTCGCTGACGCCACCTTTGAGGGGGCTCGGCGCCGCTGAGCGCTGGGCCCCCTCGTAACAGCGATGGGAGCCGGTCTTGGGGATCACTCTCGGCTGAGTCACCCTTGCACCGTGACGGTGGCGACGGCGATGCGGTCGAAGGTCGGCAGGCCGAGGAATGCGCTGCGTTCCTGCCGGGCGTCGATCTGAGCGATCTTCGTCTCGGCCGCATCCAGGCTGACGGACAGACCCTGGATCTCTCCGAGCCAGCCCTCCCTTTCGGCCTCGGCGATCCGGTCGCGCAGGTTCTCGCTGATCTCGACCAGTCGTGGCCGTTCCTCGGGGCTGACGATCAGCACGGGGCAGCGCACGCAGGCTTATCTGAACTAGCCGAGAACGGCCTGGCGGGGTCTGCTCGCAGTCGAGTTGCTCAAAGTAGTCAGCAACAATCACGGAGCCGGGAAGCATTCGGGCGTGTCGCGTTGCCAACTCCGGCTGGCCTGGTCGCTCTTCAACGCGTGTCCGGGACGGGGGAGAATGCAGCACATGGATGACGCGTTCACACTCCTTCGCCAGGCCGTCGATCTGCTGCCGGAGGAGGCAGCGGCAGAGAACGGGCAGACGGTCGGGGATGCGCGCGAGGACATCGGGCGCCAGGAGTGGGAGATGGTGCTCGGCGTTCTCATCGAGATCGGGGATCTCCACCCCGTGTCCGTCGACTTCTGGGACCTCCTTGCCGAGGCTGCTCGGCAGATGATGCTCGACCGTAGCCGTCGTTGGTGCGAGTGGCGGGGCTGGGAGGTCAGGCACGGAACCCTCCGGGCGACCCTGAGCCTGGTGGGTGCCGAGGAGGGCCGACGCCGGACTGCCTTCGCCGCAGACGGACGGCTCAGGCCGATGTGGGACATCGGCAACCGCACCGCCGGCGGGGAGCGAGAGCTGAACATCGCCAGGTTGTGGGTGGAGCATGCGCAAGAGCTCGGCCCGGGAGAGACTGCCGACGTTCGGCTGGCTCCCCTGAGCCCCGAGCAGTGGAGGCACTTGAAGTGCGGCGATGTGATCACCATGCACGAAGCCAGACCTGTTGCCGGAACGGCTACCGTGATCGAGGTCCTGCCGCCGCGCGCCTGAGCCCCCCACGTCGCCCCAGATGACCCGCCATCGGCAGCCAGCCAGCCAGCCAGCCAGCCAGCCAGCCGCCGCCAGGCTCAGGGCCAACCGAAATCAGTCGGCCTCCAGGGTGTCTGCCCGCTTCGTCAGGTCCGCTGCGATGTCATCCCAGTCTGGTCCGTGCAACCACAAGTTCTCGGCAGCCTCGCGCATCAGCGCTGGCTCATCAGGTCGCTGCAGTGGCACCAACCGATAGGAGAGGTTGCGCACCCAGACCGGGAGACGGCCATCGACCACGTGCGGGCTGAGCTCACGGAGCATGGCGAGGATCGAATCCGCGTCAGCGAATGTCAGTTCCTCGACGAAGTAGTGCTCCCGGTGGTCGAGGTCGCACTCGGGCGTCGGTCGATACTCGTCTCCGTAGAGACACCGGGCGTGCTCCGTCAGGGTGCTGTGCATGCTGTGGAGCCTATGACGCTTTGACCTGCCGGAACGAACCTAGTCGTCGCCGAGGGCGAGCAGGATCACGAAGAACTCGGCAGTGGTTCCGGCAACGACGACGTCGATGCCGTGCCGGGTGACGGGCGTCCACGCTCGACCGTTGCCTATGCCCTCTGTGTTCGTGACCCAGTTCGTACCCCGCCCGAGCAGTTTCGCCACCCTCGTGGCTGCCCGCCTGGCGTGATCGGGATCCCGGAGAGGGTGGCGCGAGTAGACGAGATCGAAGGCCGACAGGTTGGTCATCCGCTCGATTGCTCCGGCCTCATCGACGGGCTCAAGCGCTGACTCGATCTCGCGGGCCGACGCGGGGCCGACCGCTCCCGCGACGGCCTGATGCGCCCAGTCGCCCTGTGTTCAAGACGCTGTTCTCCACGATGGAGCAGGCCCGAATGGTGATCCTGCGGTGGCTCACGTACTACAACGCAAGGCGACGCCACAGCGCACTGGCCTACCTTTCCCCGAGGGAGTTCGAACAGCAGCAACACACGACGGCTAAACTCTCACTCGCGGCGTAACCCCTTTGTCCACAATCCGGGGGTCACCTCACCGTCCTTGAGCTCCACGGTGGTGAACTCCAGGCTGGTGGTGCCGATGTTCTCCAGGTCGTGCAGGAGGTAGCGGCCGGGGCCGAAGGTGTAGTGGCGGGTTTCGCCCGGGGTGTAGTCCACGATGCGAGTGGTGCCGTCGCAGGTGTGCTGAAGGCTGCGGCCCGCGGTGTGGGCTGTCCAGAAGTAGTCGAGGACGTGGCGGTGTGTGGTCACCCGCTCGCCGGGGGGCGAGGTGGATGCTCCACCCCGTTCGGTTTCGCTGAGCAGCCGTCGGCCGACCTGGCCGTTGTACGCGTTACGCTCGAACTCTTCGCGCAGTGCGGGCGTCCAGTCCTGGAAGCTGTCGGCGATCAGGGTGCCGGCGAGGGGGAGGTCGGACAGGTCGTCAGTGCGCATCGGGGAGTGGTTGCCTTCCGGGTGAGGAGGAACGGGCCATCCGGTGGGAGAGGACCGCCGGTATCACGGCCGCGAGGACGGCGACGGCGGCTGCCAGTGGTGTGGCGCGCAGGCGGCCCGCGTCCACCATGGCTCCGCCGAGGGCGGAGCCGGCGGCGATGCCGATGTTGAACGCGGCGATGTTGAGGGTGGCCGCCAGGGTGCTGGTCGGGCCGGCGATGGCGACGACCCGGGCCTGGAGTGTGGGGACCAGGGCGAAGGCGCTGACGCCCCAGCAGGTCAGCAGCGCGACGATCAGGGCCTGGCTGTGACCGGTTACTCGCACCAGGGCCAGGACGGTGGCGAGCAGGACCAGGGTGAGGGGCAGCGCGGCGCCGGGGTGGCGGTCGCCGGCCCTGCCGCCGAGCACGCTGCCGACGGCGGAGGCCGCGCCGAACAGCAGCAGGAGGAGGGTGACCGTGCTCTGTCCGAATCCGTTCACCGTCTCCAGGTAGGGGGTGATGAAGGTGTAGGGCACGAAGATCGCTCCCCAGCCGAGGACGGTGGTGGCCAGCGCGAGCGCGAGGGCGGCCGGGGCTGGGCGTGGCGTGGCGGCGGGCCGGGCGGCCGCGGGGGCGGGTTGGTGCCTGGGCAGCAGCCGGTGCAGGGCGAGGGCGGCGACGGCCGAGAGGAGGGCGACCGCGGCGAACGGGGCTCGCCAGGACAGGTGTTGGCCAAGCAGGGTGCCGCCGGGGACGCCGATCACGGTGGCCACGCTGAGGCCGGTGAACATCAGGGCGATCGCCCGGCCGCGTCGGTCCTGCGGCACGGTGGCCGCCGCGACCACGGAGCCGGTGCCGAAGAAGGCCCCGTGTGCGGAGGCGGTCACCAGCCGGGCGGTGAGCAGCACCGTGAAGTCCGGGGCCGCCGCCATCAGCAGGTGGCCGGCGCTGAAGAGTGTCATCAGGCCGATCAGGGTGGTGCGTGGCGGCAGCCGCCGGGCCGCGAGGGCGAGCAGTGGCCCGCCGATCGCGACGCCGGCGGCGTAGCCGGTCACCAGGTAGCCTGCCGTCGGCACCGGGACCGAGAGCGTGTGGGCCAGCGTGGGGAGCAGGCCGACGACGACGAACTCGGTGGTTCCGATGGCGAAGGCTGCCAGAGCGAGGGCGTACAGGAGGAGCGGCATCAGCCGTTGACGCCCAGCTGGGCCATGAGGGTCTGGGTGTCCTCGATGTGCCAGTCCTCGACGATCTTGTCGGTGCCGACGTGCTGGATGTCGATGGCGTTGAAGTCGACGTTCTGGCCCTTGCCCTGGACGCCGTTGAAGGTGCCGGTGAAGTGGCCGCGGAAGACCAGCCGAGCGGTGATCTTGTCGCCGCTGACCAGCAGGTCGGAGAGCTCGCAGGTCAGGTCCGGCACGGCAGTGCGGAAGTTCTTCGAGGCGAAGATCGGTCCGGTGGGGCCCTGCGGGCGGCCGGCGGGAAGGGTGTTGTCCTTGAACTGCGGGCTGACGGCGGCGTCCAGGTACTTCTGCTGTCCGGTGTTCCAGAAGGTGTACAGCTGCTGGGCCAGGTGGACCTCCTGGGCCGCGCGCTTCTCGCCGATCGAGTGGTCGACGGTGATCGCCTGGGGCTGGACCAGGTCGGGCGAGCGGTCGATCAGGCGCTGCGGCCAGGCGTGCGAGGCCTGGTGGTGGCCGTTGTCGTGGGCGTAGGCGGCGGCAGCGGTGCCACCGGCCAGGCAGGCCGCGGCAGCGGCGAGGGCGGCGGTGCGGACGAGGGTGCGCGAACGCATGGGTGTTTCTCCTTGAATCGGCCGGTCACGCACCGGTTTCGGGCGTGCCGGGGGTGGCCGGCCGGTCCCTTCGACCGGCCGGCGGACGTGACGACGTGACGTCAGATCTGGCGCAATGCGCCGCCGTCGACGGCCCATTCGGCGCCGGTGACCTGGCCGGCGAGTGGGGAGAGCAGGTAGGCGATGACCCGGGCGACGTCGTCCGGCTCGCCGAGCCGGGCGCTGGGCAGTCGCCGTACCTCGCGCACGAAGTGGTCGATCGCCGCTTCCGGTGTGAGGCCGAACTGTTCACCGAGTTGCTCCGCGAAACCGCCGGGGGCGTCCCACAGCCTGGTGCGGGTCGGGCCGGGGGCGACCACGTTGGAGCGCACCCCGCGCGGGCCGAACTCCACCGCGAGGGTCTTGTTCAGCGACAGCAGGGCCGTCTTGGCGGCGGCGTAGTCCACCAAGGGCACGTCGGGCAGCCGGGCGGCCTCGCTGGTCACGTGCACCAGCGAGCCGCCGTGCTCCAACAGGGCGGGCAGCGCGGCCTGGGTCATCCGGACGACCGAGTGGAAGTTGAGGTCGAACGCCGTCTGCCACTGCTCGTCGGTCACCGTCAGGAAGCCGGTGCGCGAGGTCAGGCCGCCGACGTTGTTGACCAGGCCGTCCAGGCGTCCGTGCCGGGCCAGGACGTCGGCCACGACCCGTTCGGGCGCCCGCGGATCGGTCACGTCGGCCGCCACCGCGCTCACCCGCGCTCCGAGCGCCTCGATGCCCTCGGTGTGGCGGGCCGTGCCGACCACGGTGGCCCCCTCCGCGGCGAGGGTGCGGACCGTGGCCGCGCCGATGCCGGCGGAGGCTCCGGTGACCAGGAAGACCTTGCCGTCGAGTCGGAGATCCATCAGCTGCTCCTTACGTATCGGTCGAGTCGGACGGGTTTGCGGGTGCCGGTCAGGTGAGGCGGCCGCCGCCGTCGACGTGCAGCACGGTGCCGGTGACGTAGGGGTTGTCGATGGCGTAGAACACGGCCTTGATCAGGTCCTCCGGGCTGCCCACCCGGCGGGCCGGGTTGCGCTCGGCCACCCCCCGCAGGAACGCCTCCTTGTCCGCGCCCAGGCCGTCCCAGGAGCCGGTGTCGACGATGCCGGGAGACACCGCGTTCACCCGGACGGGGGCGATCTCCACCGCCAGCGCCTGCACCAGGAAGGCCAGCGCGCCGTTGGTGGTGGCCATCACCGTGCGCGCGGGCGCCGGCCGCCAGGCGGCCACACCGGAGAAGAAGGTGAACGAGCCGCCCTCCGACGCCTGCCCGGCCAGGTGCTTGGCCAGCATCAGCGGCCCGATCACCTTCGCCGCGAACGCCCGCTGCACGTCGGGCAGTTCAAGGCCCTTCAGCGGGCCGTTGGCCGGCATCGCGGCGGTGGAGACCAGGTGGTCGAACCCACCCACCAGGGCGGCGAAGTCGGCGATCGACCGCTCGTCGGCCAGGTCCAGCGCGAGCACCTCGGACGGCCCGGACAGCTCACCGGCCGTCCACTCCAGCTTGCGCGGGTCCGGACCGGCCAGCACGAGCGCCGCACCGGTCGCCGAGGCGGCCTTGGCGAGCGCGCGCCCGGTGCGCGAGCCCGCGCCCACCACGACGAGTCGCTGCCCCTTCAGAGGCGTGCCATCGAACATGAGGAGAACTCCTTCGAGTCATCGGGGATCGGCCGCCCGCTGCTCCCCCGCGGCGGCCACACCACGACCCTCTCTCGACCACCAGCGATGAGTCCAAGGCTTGTTCTCTACCGCAGCGATAAAATCTGCTCATGGCAATCCCGACACTCCGGCAGCTCGAATACCTGGTCACCGTGGTCGACACCGGCTCCTTCACCCGCGCCGCCGAGCAGCTGCACGTCACCCAGCCCGCGCTCTCCCACCAGATGCGGGCCCTGGAGAGCACGGTCGGCGGCCCGCTGCTCGAACGCCTGCCGCGATCGGTGCGGCTCACCCCGATGGGCCGGGCGGTCCTGCCGCACGCCCGCGCCGCGCTCGCCGAGGCCGAACGCCTGCACACGGTGGCGCGGCGCACGGCCGGCCTCGAGGAGGGCGAGCTGGAGGTCGCCGCCATCTACTCGGTCAGCCTCGGCATCCTGCCGCCCGTCCTACGAGCCTGGCGCCGCCGCCACCCCGGCGTACGGATCCGGCTGCGCGAGTACCCGCACGCCGACCGGCTCCAGGCCGCCATGACCGCCGGCCGCGCCGACCTCGCCATCGGCCCAGCGCCCACCGCCTGGGAAGGACCGATCCGCGAACTCGGCACCGAGGAGTTCGCGATCGTCCTGCCCTCCGACGACCCGCTGGCCGAACGCCCCACCGGCGCGGTCGCCCTCACCGAACTCGCCGACCGCGCCTGGGTCCACTACGCCCCCGACAACGGCCTCGCCGACCTGCTCGACCACGTCTGCGCCCAGGCGGGCTTCCAACCGCAGGCGGCGATCCGCGCCGAACAGACCTCCGCCGCACCCCTGTTCGCCGCCGCCGGACTCGGCCCGGCCCTGGTGCCCGCCAACATCGTCCCGTCCCACTTCGACGGCGTCCTGCTCCGCCCCGACCCCCCGATCCGGCGCACCCTCACCGCCTACACCCGCACCCGCCCCGACCCCCTCACCGTCGCCTTCGCCGACCTCCTCGCCGACCAGGCCCGCGTCAACCCGGCCGGATTCCCGACGGCCGCCACGCCCCTCGCCCGGACGGACGCCCCCCGCACGCGGACAGAACCTCCAATACGGCAACCGGATCCAGAAGTTGTGGCCTCGGCGTTTGCAGTGGGAGCGACGGGCCCGGGCTTGGCTGCGTCGTCGGAAGCGTGACCAGCGCAGATGGTGCTCGTTGGTGTGGTGGCGGGGCTTGATGAGGTGGCCCATCAGCTGGCGGATCTCGGGAACGCTCAGGGGTATGAGCTCGCCCTCGTGGTCCGTGGCGCCCCCCTTCGTGGCTTCTTGGGCGCGGACGGCGGTCAGGTAGGCCAGGGCGGCCATGGCCAGGGTGATGTGCCGGTACCAGGCCCGGTAGAGCCTGACTGGTAGTGGTCCAGGCCGCACTCGTTCTTCGCGACCTGGAACTATTCCTCTATCGCCCACCTGGCGGCCGCTACCTTCACCAGGTCTTTGAGGCGGGTTCCGAGGGGGCCGTAGCAGACGTAGTAGGCGATCTCACTGGGGTCGCTGACGGAGCGGCGGGCCAGGACCCAGTGTCCGAAGCCGTTCTCCCACACCGGTCGGGTCGCGACACGGACCCAGTCGTGGATCCGCTCGCCGTGCGCGCCCTGGCCACCGGACAGGCGCTTCCACGCCTGCCGGGGGCAGCGCGGCGATCAGGGCGTCCACCCGGATGTCGGCCCAGCGCGTAGTGGTCACCGTGTCGTTGACCTTGGTGGCCAGCACGTGGGCGACGCGGCGTTCCTCCAGCCAGAGCCGCAGGTGCTTGACCTGCCCGTACGCCTCGTCCGCGGTGACCCACGCGAACGGTATTTCGGCGTCGATCGCGCGTTGCAGCATCCACTTCAGGTGCTCGTTCTTGGTCGCGAACGGCACCTCGTCCGGGATGCCGGAGGCCTGGCAGCGCTCGCGGTCGCCGGTCCAGGACTTGGGCAGGTACAGCTCGCGGTCGATCAGCGCGCGGCCCTTGGACGAGGCGTAGGCCAGGAACGTGCCGATCTGGCAATTACCCTCGACGCCGGACAGCAGGGCGAGCACGAAGGCACGGGCCGTCGCCCGCGGCTCCACCAGCTTGAACCGGCCCGCGATCCGGGTCATGGCCTGGTCGAACATCGCCCGCCAACGGGCGGCGTCTGTGCTGTGACCCGCGGCCACCGCATGATCGTCATGAATCCACACAACCCTTGATGATCACGCGGTGGCCGTTGCCGTTCCCACCCGGCTTCAGCGCGAGACCACGAAGTGACACTGGAGTACCAAATGAGGCAAGGACACGGAGCTTCGCCCGTACGGGCGGTCAGCGCGGCCCCAGTTGACTGGTGATGGCCGGATCGGTGATCGCCGTGTCATGGGCCAGCAGGACCGCCTTGCTGAGGATGACCGCGAGCATCCGGTCGCCCTCGAACGGCAGGTACGGCCCATCCGGCGACCCGGCCGGCCCGTCCGAGGCCGGCACGATGCACAGGTAGCGGTCGTCGGGCGCCATCAGAACGTTGCCCGAACCCAGGTGAACGCGGTATGTCCGCAGTTCGCCGCGGACCTCCACGAAGCGGCCGTCCACCCTGCACCGCTCCCCCACCGCCAGCCGGGGCAGCAGCCGGGCCAGCAGCTCGCCGCGCTCACGGGCGCTCTGCGACAACTCGCCAAAGCCGTACGACTGCCAGTAGTCCCGGTAGCGCCCGTCCGGCCCGCCGTCCGACCAGTTAGGGTCGTTGCCGACGCTGCACACGCCCACGAACAGGTCGACGTCGCGCAGCACTTCGCTCAGCACCAGCGGCGGCACCTCCGTGAGCGGCACCGGCTCGGGTATCTCCACACCCGGCCGCATCACCGGGCCGAACTGGCCGCTGCCCGCGTGGGTGAGGTTCTCCGGGGCATCGATCGGATAGAACCGCACCTGGTCGGTGCCCAGGTGGGAGAAGGTCCCGCCCCGGTCCGCGTCCATGCCGTTCACCCAGAACTCGGCGCGCAGCCCCCACTCGGGCAGCAGGCGCTTCGGGGCGGGAAAGGAGTTGTCCACCGCGAACTGCAGGTGGCTGTGCCAGCCCCGCACGCCCGCCAGCGCGTGGAACCGGTGCTGGTGCAGGACGTGCGCGGCGAAGCGGTTGGAGTACACCCGGGTGTGCTCCTCCGCGGCGGTGAGCAGGTAGACCTCGCGGTGCGCCTGCTTGAACGGCTGGACGACCTGGTGGCATTCCAGCAGGGCGCGCCAGGCGAGCACCTCCTCTGTCGGGCGGCCGACCGGGTGCCACGGTTCGACCAGGGCATCGGTGGTGGGCGCGGGCTCGTCGCCGGTCAGGGTGCGCAGGGCGCTGTCCAGCCAGGCGCAGGCCGTGCCGTCGACGGTCCAGATCAGTCGGCGGGCCAGGGTGCCGACAAGCGGGTGGTCCAGGAGCCGTTCCCGCCAGGCGCCGTAGCGCCAGCTGCGCCGGGTCAGGAACTGCCGGTCCAGCCGCTCGGACTGGGCGGTCAGCATCTTCTCCAGGTCCTTGACCACGGCCTTGAACTTCTTGAACCCGTCGGCGTGTTCCCGGCGCACCGAGGCGGGCGGGGTCTTCACCGGACGGCCGGCCTCGTTGTACCAGGTCTGCCGGACCCTGGTGCCCTCCACCAGCAGCTCCACCCGGGCGTCTCCGAACCGCTCGACGTGTCGGCCCGGCTCGGTCATTCCGTAGCTGGGGACGGCGAGTTCCTCGATGTCGGCCCGGCCGAGGCCGAGCGCCGCGGCCCGGTCCAGGAGCGCCTTTTCCAGTTCCTTGACGGTGCCCTTGTACGTCACCCGGGTGGTGAGGACGGCCAGTTGGGCGAGCCCGTCCTCGCCGTCCAGACGGGCGAGGCCGTGCACGGCGGCGTTGGCGACCTTGGGCGCTTGGGGGCCGATGCCGGGCACCTTGCGCAGCGCGGACTCGACCAGCCGGCCCAGCACTCGGGCGCTGTCGGGGTGGGCCGGGGTCAGGGGCAGCAGCAGGGCTATTCCGCGCAGCGCGTCCAGGTTGTACGGGTCGAGCTGGTTGCTGTACGCACCGTTCGGGTCCGCGACCAGTTCGAGGGTGCGCGGGCGGCCGACCAGCGAGAGCCATTCGGTGATCCGCTCGCGGGCCCGGTCCGGGCCGACCAGGTCGATCAGCGCCCGTCCGGTCCGCTCCCAACGGGCGGTCGGCTTAGCCGACTTGACTCCCAAGGCGTGCTTGAGCAGGGCCGCCCACCGGCCGCCTTCTCCCACGGAGGCATCGAGCTCGGCATCGAGCTCCGCGACATCGTCGAGCACCCGGTCGGACCAGGCCTCGCCCGGGCTGAGCGGCGGTTCGGTCAGCGCGGCTGCGAGGTCGACGACGGGGCTGTGGTGGGGCCGGACGTACAGGGCGCTGCGGCGGACGGCGGCGACCACCGCGGCGTCGACCGGTCGGCCCGCGGCGAGCTCGTCACCGACCAGCGCCTCGTCCGCGTGGAAGTCGCCGAAATGCCACTGGCGGCCGATCAGGTGCAGCCGGTCCTCGCGGAGCTCACGGGCCGGCCCCGGCGGAAAGCCTCGGGAGACCGTCGCGGCCAGCCGGATCAGCGCGGTGCGTTCCCGCTGCATCCGCTCGATCTCCACGGGCCGCCAGAGCATCTGCATCCATCGCACCAAGCTCGCCACCAGCGCGGCCCGGGTGTTTCCGTGCAGCTCCAGCACCCGCTCACGGGCGGGCTGCACCCGCTCGGCGGACCAGTCGCCCCCGATGGCGGCGTCGACCTCCGACAGCGCCCTGACGATGCCGTCCACGTGCCCGGTGTCGAACGCGTCGTACAGCCGGGCGACTGCGGAGTCGAAGGGATCGGTCGTCGTCATCAGCCACCCACCAGCGGAACGAGTTTCAGGAAGCACACCTCGGTGTCGGTGCGCAGGTCCAGCACGGCGTCCAGATCCTCGACCTGGCGGTTGCCGACCAGCACCAGGAAGCCGTTGCGGCCGAACGCCTCGACGGCGCTCAGGAACTGCCGCTCGGGGTCGATCGTGCGGTCCGCCTCCAGCTGCCGGTACCCGTTCAGGGTCCGCTCGGCCGGGGTCGGCTGCACCAGGCCGTGGAACACCTCAGGGCCGCGGGCGTTGTACTCCGCCACCTCCTCGTGCACCCGGAGGCGGATCAGCTCGCGCAGCGTCAACCGCTCCTCCGCCACGGCGAGCCGCCACGCGTCCCGCCGCACCCCCGATGTCGTCTCATCGACGAAGATCACTGTCGCCATGCCTCAGACCATAGCCACCGGCAGCGACAGCCCCGCCCCCCCCAGGACGGATCCGGGGCCGTGCGCACGGGTTCCCCGCCCGGGGCAGGTGCGGCGACCGAGGTGGACTCCGCTTCCACAGTGCCGCACAAGTACGACAATAGGGCCTCCTGGACAGCTTGTTGGGGCCGACACCCTTCGAACTACCAAGAGGCTCTGCTCTCATGCGCGGCACCCGCCACAGTCACCCGATCGAGACAGCCACCAGGGAGCCTTCACTCGCCATCGACGCCCCGGATCCAATCCTGTCCGGCCCCCGATACCGGTCCGGACACGGCCGCGCCAAGACGGGTCGCCAGGGTGGCGATCGCTTCCCGAAGCTCCGTCCCGCCAACGACATGGAAGGCATAAGGGACCGCCGCCAGCCACTCCTGCGCGTACATCGCCGGGTTGCGGGTGCTGCCGACGAGCACGCAGCGCTCTCCCGCCGCCCCCACCGGTTCGAGCTGTCCCATCGGCGGCCCGACCCACGGGGCGACCCGCTCCATTGGCGCGTCGAAGAGCACGCGCGTGGGATAGGCCCATCCGGTGCCCAGGTTCTCCTCCAGTAGCGCGATCGGGTCGTGGTCCTCCGGCATCCGGAACCCGACCGCGGTTTCCTCGGCTGCCAGTACGCGGTCGACCCGGTAGGTGCGCACGGCGTCCGCGCGATGGGAATGGCAGAGCAGGTACCAGCGCGCCCGGCGTACGACGACCGCCCACGGGTCCACCTCCGCCTGCCACTGGTTGCCGGCCTCGCTCCGGTAGGTGATCACCACGCGCCGCCGGGACGCGATCGCGTCTACCAGGGTGCTCGTGACGGCGGGATCGGCGTAGGTCGCACTCGGATCGGGCGCGGCAGCGGCATGCTCGCGCAGCGCGGCCGCCTGACGCCCGATCTTCTCGGGCAGCGCCTGGATGACCTTGCCCAGGGCGGAGCCGACGAGGTCCCCGGGATCGGTGGCGGCGGGCCTGCCGTCGAGCACCGCCATGACCAGGCCGAGTGCTTCGTTCTGGGTGAAGCTCACTGGTGGCATCCGGGTCCCTCGCCGCAACCGGTATCCCCCGTGCGGGCCGCGCACGGAGTCCACGGGGATGCCGGCCTCCCGGAGGATCGCGACGTAGCGACGTGCGGCGCGATCGGTCACCCCGAGTTTCTCCGCGAGTTGCTCGGCTGTCGTGCCGGGCCGGGTCTGCAGGATCTCCAGGGTGCGCAGTGCGCGGGCGGTGGGGCTCGTTGCGGTCTGCACGTCGGAGAGCGTAGGCGGCTGGCGGACAATCAGGAAGTCGATCGTCCTGAACTGCTCCTAGCCTGGGAACACACCTGGTCGGCCAGGCAGCGGAAGGCTGCGCGGCGCATTCGGCCGTCTCTGCTTCGACCTTGACTTGGAAGTGGGTCTCACTGTGGACATTCTGCTCATCGGCGGCCTGTGGCTGGACGGCACCGCCTGGGATGCGGTGGTGCCGGCCCTTGAGGCGCTCGGGCACCGCCCGCAGCCTGTGACCCTTCCGGGCCAGGGCGACGGGCGCTCGTCTGCCACGCTCGACGAGCAGGTGGCGGCAGTCCTCGCCGCCGTTGATGAAGCGGTGGAGAAGCCGCTGCTCGTGGCGCACTCGGCCGCCTGCTCTCTGGGTTGGCTGGCTGTTGACGCGCGCCCGGAACGGGTGGCCAAGCTGGTGCTGATCGGCGGCTTTCCCAACAAGGACGGTCAGCCGTACGCCGACTTCTTCGACATGCGCGAGGGCGCCATGCCTTTCCCCGGCTGGGGCCCGTTCGAGGGAGCGGACAGCGCCGACCTCGACGAGGAACTCCGGCGGCGCATCGCAGCCGGTGCCGTCCCCGTCCCCGAGCAGGTGGCCAGGGGCGTGGTCCGGCTGACGGATCAGTGCCGCTACGAGGTTCCGGTCGTGGTGATCTGCCCGGAGTTCACCCCGGAGCAGGCCCGCGAATGGATCGCTGCCGGCGAGGTGCCGGAACTCGCCCGGGCCAAGGACGTTGAGTTCGTCGACATCGACTCCGGCCACTGGCCGATGTTCACCAAGCCGGCCGAACTCGCCCGTCTCCTCGACGTGGCAGCATCCCAGGACTGACCGGCAGGGACTCCGACCATGGCTCACACCGTCCGCCAGCTGAACACCTCGACCTGGGACGCGTTCGCCGAACTCGTCGAACGAAACAACGGCATCTTCGGCGGCTGCTGGTGCATCGGCTACCACCCCGAGTGCGGCCAGCCGGGAATCGACTACCGCGCCGTCAAAGAGCAGCGCGTCCGCACAGACCAGGCGCACGCCGCACTCGTTCTCGACGAGGACGGCACCGCCCAGGGCTGGTGCCAGTACGGCAGCCCCGAGGAACTACCCAACATCAAGCACCGCCGCGCGTACGACAAGGACGCGCCCCCACTCCCGGACTGGCGGATTGCCTGCATCTACGTCGACAGATGCCACCGCCGCCAGGGCATCGCCCACACAGCCCTGGCGGGCGCCCTCGACCAGATCGCCGAGGCTGGCGGCGGCCTGGTCGAGGCCATCACCGAAGTCACTCTCGGCCGCCAGGCCCAGGGCCAGTTCCTCTTCAGCGGGACGGTCGAACTGTTCGAAGACTACGGATTCACCCGTGTCCGCCAGGTCGGCAAGCACGCATGGATCGTGAGCAGGCACGTGGATCCAGCGTGAACGGCAGGTGACACCAGCACGCGATCAAGTTCGAGCTAACAAGAAGCCCCTGCCGCAGCCACGGCACCCGCCGCAATCACCCGATTGAGACTCCCGTTCGACCAGCACCCCTCAAGATCGGAAAGACAACAGCCACTAACGGGCCGTCAGGTCAGCCGCTCGGCGTCGAGACAGCCCCGCGAGGGGCGGCAAGGGGATCAGCCGGACGCGCTGCGGGTTCGTCGGTGGCCCGGCGCCTTGTTACCGATATTGATTTGAACCCATCACCCGTATGGCCGATAGCCTGAGGTATCCGGGTGCGAGCAACCAGCCGTGCCTGTGTCGTCGTTACGAAGAGAGCACTGTGGCCGCCGACAAGATCGACACGATTGTCAGCCTGAGCAAGCGCCGTGGCTTCGTCTACCCCTGCAGCGAGATCTACGGCGG
>NZ_JBVIMH010000059.1:0-15743 GCF_055579945.1 Kitasatospora sp. NPDC032150
AGGGGGGACCCTGTGGGAGAGTAGGACGCCGCCGAACAATTTTTAGTGAAAGCCCCTCCCGGGGATACCGGGAGGGGCTTTCCGCATTTCCGGGCTTTCCGCATTTCCGAGCTTTCAGGGTCGAGGTGGCTGTCAGGCACGAGGACCTGCGGCCACTCACGGCAAGTCCGGAAGTTCCTCCAGGCGCTCTCCAGCAGGTTGTGTGCCTGAGGAGCGCTCAACTACTCGGCGGTGCTGGACGGTTGAGCGCCTGGCGCCATTGCCGGCTTCTCCGTGGGGAGTACGCCGGGCAGAACGCCAACTCGCCGTACACCGAAGGCTGACCACGGAGGCCGGAGACTGCCGCCTCATGAAAGCGATGCTCTGGGAGGATGCCGCAGTGACGAGTCCGCAGGAATGGGAGAGGCTCCGTCGTCTGCGGTTCGGGCAGCGGCTCCAGGGGACCGTGGTCCGTGTGCCGCGCCCTGGGGCGATCGGGGTCTTTGTGGATATCGGGCTTCCCGTGAACGGCTTCGTCGATGTGCTCCTGCTGCCGCAGGATCCTGCTCGGTGGCCGGCGGAGGGTACGGTGTCGGACTTCGAGGTCTGGTGGGTGGATGACCGGCCCCAGATCCGGCTGAAGCCGGTGGCTCCGGAGTTCCTGCGGGAGGACTTCGCAGAGTGGCTCGGGCAGTGGAGGCCGGGATGGCCTGCCGAGGCCGGCCTGCCCGTGATTGCCGGGGGACCGCCACCGTTGTGCAGCCGACTGGGTGAAGTGCTCACGGACTGCTGAAGGCGAGGTGCACTTTCGGCCTCCTACTCTGTACTGAGGTGGCCCCGGAGAAGCCGTGAGCCGCGCTGGAGGACTCCGCGATCACCGGCGTGCTCGGTCGGGCATGCGAGGTGCGGTCGCCTGACCGCCCCGGCATGTGGTAGGTGGGACCTCTGGCAGGGGCGAGCCGACGGCAGTCCGCTTGGCAAGATCTCCGTCCTGCCATCGAGGACGCTCCGCGTCCCCTGTGCGACACGCCATCCTTCTCCCCCGTGGGCCCGGGCCGCCGCAGGGGTGGGAATACTTGCCGCGCCGGCAGCGACACGCCGTACCAGGTCCGGTGTCCGACACGCGGGCCGAGGTCTCGATCGACGCGCCTGTCTGACGGCGTGTCGCCAACCGTTGATTTGTCAGGAAGGTCCGTCAGTAAATGGCATCCGGGCCGTCAACTCATCGGATTGCACACCGGGTCGAGTGATCGTTGTCTTGCCGTGCGACACGCCCGACACGCCCGGGCGGCCTTGCCACCGGTCGCGGCGTCTTCGGCGAGTCGCACGCCTCGCCCGACTCGCCGGAGGCCGTTGCGGCTCGGCAGGCGGGAGGCTTTCAGCAGCGCGCTCCTCGCCCTGTCGTCCTCATCCGGCGGTCGAAGAGCGGCGCGGCCGGCCAGCTGCGAGGCCGTCAGACCGCACGGCGGCGGTGGCCTGGTGGCGCCGCTGGCCCTGGCCTGCTACGGGCGCTCCGGGCCGGGCTGTGCCGGTTCGGTGGGTAGGAGGCCCATGGCCGGGCCGGAGAGGCGACAGGGCCGCTCTCGCGAGCTCCGCGTGGACGTGCTCGCGGCGCAGCCGGGCGTGCCCTCCGGGCAGCCTGGCGTCGGGCTAGCTGCCGGTGGCTAGCCCGCCAGGAGTCGCCCAGGGGCGTCCCGGGTTGCGCCGCGGGCGCCGCGTCTCGACTGAAGGAGGGCGGCGCGCACCGGCTACGGTGCCCGGGTTCCGGACGGCCCTGGAGGCGGCCCGGGCGCACCCGCAGGAGGCTCGCGGACGTAGTCGATCAAGCGGGATCCCGCACCTCCGAGGGGGCCGAACTGACGGGTCGGGAATCGACGACTGGTCAGCTCTGGTGGGACTTCAGCTGTGACAATCCGGGCGATCGCTCGGGGATTTGAGGAGTCGTACGGTGTGCTTGACGGTCCGGCGACCACAGGGGCTTGGTCCACCAGGGTGAGAGTCGGAGCGAGTATGCGAGATTGCCCTCGGTGGTGATCGTTTTGACCGGCGATCCAGGCGTTTCCGCAGGCCGGAGCCCTGGAATGGCTCTCGGCTCCCGGCCGGCGTTGGCGGAAACGGGTGAACGAAAGGCTCCGAGCGCGCCAGAATGTGAGCATTTCATACCACTAATGGCGGAATGTCCGGTGGCGAATCTCCAAAAGATGACTGACGGTGAGTGAAGCGCCACGACGAGACATCGAGCTGACACTCCGTCTGCCCTCGTGGTGGTGCGGAAGGAAGAGGCACCAATGCGTTCCACGCGCCTTATGGTGACCGGAGCGGCGCTTGCCGCCTCGCTCGTCCTTACTGCCCCTACCTGCGCGTTTGCCGACGACACTCCCAAGCCCGACGCGAAGGCCAACGCTGCACCTGAGAAGAACGACCGCCACGATGGTGACCGTGACGGTGACTGCGGCCGTGGCCGTGACGAGAACTTCCGCCATGGCGGTGTTCACGCCGGTGGTGGCTTCCTCGGCCTCTCCGCTCAGACGGGCGGCGACCACGAGGGCAAGGAGCACGGCCGCGAGGGCGGCCGGGAGCACGAGCACGGTCACCAGCACCGCAAGTGCGGAGACTTCCACCACGGCGGTGTTCACGCCGGTGGTGGCTTCCTCGCCCTGTCCGCTCTGACGGGCGGCAACAGCGATGAGCACAAGGGAGACGATCACGGCAGGGACAACGGCCGTGAGGGCGGCCGGGACCACGAGGGCGGCCGCGAGGGCGGTCGCGACCATGAAGGTGGTCGTGAGGGTGGTCGCGAGCACGGTGAGGATCACGGTCGTGAGGGTGGCCGCGAGCACGGTCGGGGCCACGACCGTGGCGAGGACTTCCACCACGGCGGTGTTCACGCCGGTGGTGGCTTCCTCGCCCTGTCAGGGCTGACCGGCGGTAACAGTGACGAGCACGGGGACAACGGCCGCGAGGGCGGCCGGGACCATGAAGGTGGCCGTGAGGGCGGCCGGGACCACGAGGGCGGCCGCGAGGGCGGCCGGGACCATGAAGGTGGTCGCGAGGGTGGTCGCGAGCACGGTGAGGATCACGGTCGCGAGGGTGGCCGCGAGCACGGTCGGGACCACGGTCGCGAGGGTGGTCGCGAGCACGGTCGGGACCACGGTCGCGAGGGTGGCCGGGACCGTGACCGCGAGGAAGGAGATCACCGTCACCCGCACGGTGGTGTCCACGCGGGCGGTGGCGGTCTGACCAAGTCCGACTCCGGGCTGATGGGCGGTGGCGCTCTGCTGCTGGGCGGAGCCGGGCTCAGTGCATACGCACTGCGCCGCCGTGCTGCCTCCCGCAGCGTGATCTGAGCCCATCGCACGATCTGAGCTCACCGCCACTGGGTAGTTCCGGTGCGGCCGTCGCGAAGTTGCGATGGCCGCGCCGGCGCGTGGCAGACCCAGTAGGCAAGCCGTCGATGGGCTCTTCAGGAAAGGCATTGCAGGATGGAGTCTCACTCCGCGTCGGATCCCGAGACAGATCAGCAGCCCGAGGGACGTACCCGCAGGCCTTGGCTGTCGCTCTTCGGCATCGGGATGGCCGTCTTCGGCATTCTGATGATTTTCAAGCCGCTGAACGGGTCGCTGGCCGTTGCGCCGCTGCCCCCGAAGTCGGCTGCCGTCCCCAAGACCGCCGCTGCTCGGCCGGTGCCGTCGCAGACGTCGGCGGCTCAGCCGGGCCCCGCTCAGCAGGGCCCCGCCCAGGCCAAGCCCCCGGAGGCCGCGCCTTCGCCGTCCAAGCCGGTGCTGGGCTTCTCGCCGCCGAAACGCCTGAGAATTCCCGCCATCGGGGTGGACGCCCCCTTCACCGAGCTGGCCGCGCAGCCCTCCGGTGAGATCGCTCCGCCCCCGGCCGACGACAAGAACCTGGTCGGCTGGTTCAACGGCAGCGCCTCGCCGGGCGAACTCGGTACCTCCGTGGTCATCGGCCATGTCGACACCAAGACCGGGCCCGCGGTCTTCGTGGGGCTCAGCGCTGTCCAGCAGGGGAGCAAGGTCGAGATCACCCGTGCGGACGGTGTCACCGTGACGTACGTCATCGACAACATCGAGGCCTACGCCAAGAAGCAGTTCCCCGACGAGCAGGTGTACGGGGAGGCCGACGACGCGCAGCTCCGGCTGATCACCTGCGGTGGTGCGTACGACCGGAACGCCATGGACTACACCGAGAACGTGGTGGCCTTCGCCCACCTGGAGGGCTGGCAGCCCAAGACCTGACAGTCCGACCGAGTTACCCGCCCGCGGTACCCGAGCGGTGCGTGGATCCGGCCCAACTGGTGCTTCAGGCACACCGGTTGGGCCTGATCCTTGTCCGGGGTCAGTGCGGCGGCAGGCGGCGGCCCAGTTCGGAGATGAAGTCGTCGTAGACGGCGACGAGATCGTCGAGGTCGACCATCTGCGGGAAGTCGATGACCGGCTGCCGTTCGGCGAGGAACTGCGCCGCCTCGCGCACCACGCGCTGCTCGTCGGCCTCCGGGAGCCGGAGTTCCGCCAGTACCGCCGGGCTGGCCTGGAAGCGCGATTCGATCACCTCTTCGCTGACGTGGGCGCGCACGAGGTAGTCGTGATCGCCCAGTGGCTCGACATCGAACTGCTCGGACATGGATGACCCTGCCTTGTTTCGAGCGAGATTGTTGTGGTGGAGCGGAAGCGAAGGGCCGAGGCGGTCTCCGCCTGCCCATCATCACCCAGCGGTGCGCCATTTCGCCGGCGATCACGCTTTCGTGTGGCGGCCGCGCCTCCGGCGGTGGTGCGTCCCCGAATCACTCGGCCGGCAGTGGTAGGTGTCGCTTCGTCAGGCGCGGATCCGCGCAGGTCGTCGGCCTAGGGAAGAGGGAGCGAATGGACAGGATGGTACGGGTGTGTCTGGCCGTGGTGGCGATCGTGGGTCTGTTCGGCACAGTGGCCCCGGCTGCCTTAGCACGGCAGGAGACCGCCCAGGTGGCGGGGCGGGCGGGGGCCCAGGCGGCGGGCCAGGTGGCGGGCCAGGTGGCGGGCCAGGAGGCGGGCCAGGTGGCGGGCCAGCGCCAGGTGCCCGCGCAGCGCGATTGCCTCCCCGGGGGCACCGAGGACAAGTGCCTGTGGGACGGCGGCCCGACCGGTGACGGCTTCGGCGATGAGCAGGCATGCCGGAGTGCGGCGGAGCGCTACCAGGAGCAGTCCGACGACAGTGGCGATGGCTACGAGTTCGGGTGCGAGGACGCGTCCGGCAACGACCGCTGGTGGGTGATCCAGTACTGAGCCGGGGCGGACCCGGCTCACCGGCGGTGGTGGTCGCGTCCGAGTGGACGGTCCGGTTCGAGGACGTCGCCGCGCCGGGCCACGACCTGGGCGGAGGCGGCCGTGCGGCCCCGGCCGCGGTCGGCGCCGTGGGCAGCTGCCCGGGCGGGGAGGGCCGGGTCAGTCATGCGCCGGCCACTCGAGGGTGCGCCGGAGCGGGGCGGTGATCTGGAGCGAGCTGTCGAAGGCGGCGACCAGTGCGTCGGCGGAGTCGGGGGCGTACCGGCCGGCCCAGTCGGCGAGCAGCAGGAGGAAGTCGGCGAGGTCCTGCTGCACCCCGGCCAGCAGCCGGCGGAGCGCGGCCCTGGGGAGCTCGATCACAGGCCCGGGACGCTCCTCGTCGGGATGCAGGCGAATGGTCTCGCCGGCCTGTTCGGCCCATGGCATCGGGTCGTGGCCGAGCCACATCTCGCCGCCGTCGGCGACCTCCAGCCAGGCGCGCCAGTCCTCGAGCCCGCAGCAGCAGCCGGGGTTCAGTGTCGTACCGGTGGCGGTGTCCTGGACCCGGAGCCCGCCGGGGGCGACGAAACCCTCCTCGTGCAGCAGCGGGCTCAGGTAGGCGGCGGCCGGGTCGGCGGGGTCGGGGTCGGCCCGGTTGTGGTTGTAGCCCGCGATGGTGGCGACGGCCGCGCCGACCCCCTCGTCGTCCAGCATTCCGTTCAACGGCACGAGCTGGTACGGCGGCTGCTCGGCCACCGGCCACAGCTCGAAGGCGTCGAGCGCACCGTTCTCCAGTACGAGGTGTATGACGATCACCGGCCCAGTCTGGCCGACATCGGCCCGGTGCGCCGCCGATATTCCCCCGTGCCGCTGCCGTGCCCGTTCCGGTGGCCGGGCGGCTCAGTCGAGGTCGAGGGCGTTGGGAAGGCCGTTGTGGTAGCCGCGCTCGGCCGGTTCGTGGGCGGCGCCGAGGCCGGACACTCCGCCGCCGAGCACCGCCACGCTGCCGGGTGCCCGGCCGCGCCGCGGGGGAGGGGCGGCGGCCCGCGTCTCACCGAGCGGCGCCGCGGCCAGCACGCCGCCGAGGCTGCCGGCTGCGGCCAGGAACCGGCGCCTACTGTGCCCGGGGCGGTCGGGGTACGGGTCGGGAGTGGCTGTCGTTCGTGCTCGCACGCACTGCCAACGACCCCGCGGCGGATCCGCAACGGCCGTGCCCGTGCGGCCGGTTCAGGCCCACTTCTCGAAGGGGCTCGGGACCGGGAAGTACGCGTCCAGGAAGGGCTGCAGCAGCTCCAGTTGGGCCGGCAGGTCCTTGCGGTCCGAGACCGTGTCGTTGATGCAGAACACGTCCAGGTTCCGGGTGGCCAGGATCCGGGCCAGGCGGCGCGAGGTGCTGTCGTGCATCAGGTCCAGGTAGGCGTAGGCGATCTCGGAGGGGACCGCTCGGCCGCTGTGGTAGCCGTAGTGGTGGTGCAGCGAGGAGGCGACCGAGAGGTCGGACGGGCCGCGGAACCTGGTGGTGGCGGTCTCCCGGTGCTGCTCGGCGAAGCGCTCCTCTATCTCCAGCAGGACGTCCCGGCGCAGCGCGTGCGGTACGTGCATCATCTTCTGCACCAGGGTGGTGCCGAAGTCCTGCTGGATCAGCTGGCGGTTGTTCTTGGCCGCGGCGGCGACCGGGGGGTCCTGGACCGAAGGGGTGCCGAACGGCACCATCGCCTGGGAGGGGAAGAACTTGGTCAGCCCGTTGGAGTGGAAGAACAGCTGTGGGATGACCGGCCGGCCGAGGAAGACGTCGTCGTTGAAGTAGAGGAACTGCTCGGACAGGCCGGGTATGTGGTGCAGCTGGCTCTCGATGGCGTGCGAGTTGAAGGTGGGCAGGGCCTTCGGGTCGGTGAAGATCTCCCGGTGGCTGACCACGGTGATCCGCGGGTTCGAGGTGTCCAGCCAGGACGGCACCTGGTCGGCCGTGACCAGATAGACGTGGCGGACCCACGGCGCGTTGAGGTGCAGTGAGCGCAGCGAGTACTTGAGCTCGTCGCGGCTCATGAAGCGGGCGTCGTTGACGGCTTCGGGGTTGTAGGAGGCGGCGGTGCCGTTGGCGGCTGCGCGGGTCGCCTGCCACTTCGGGTCGTTGCTGTCGACCCAGGTATAGACCACGTCCACCGGGAAGCGGATGTCCTCGGGCAGCGCGGCGGTGAACGGGGCGCGGGTGGGCAGCTCGTCGCCGGGGCTGCTCCAGGCCGCCAGCCTGGTGAACAGGGCGCCCGGCGCGGGGGTGGTCGGCTCGTCGGCGTCGACCTGATCGGTGACCCGGTTGCGGCGCGGGGCGATCAGTGCGCCGTCCTCGGCGTGCCAGAACTCCACGTCGCAGCCGTACTCGTGGCCGAGCAGGTAGTGGCCGTCCTGGTCCGCCTGGAACCAGGTCAGCCGGATGACCTCGGCCTGTTCGACGGTCCGCCAGCTCTCCGGCTCGAAGCCGGGCAGCGAGGTGGCGGGTGGCTGGTCGCCGGAGCGCGGCGGGACGGAGAGGTAGCCGGGGACCCTGGTGCACAGTGCCTGCAGTGCGCGCAGGGCGGCGGCCCGGTCGGCCAGGGTGACGGCGAGCACCGAGGAGGTGTCGGCCAGGCCCCGGACGGCGAAGTAGCGGATGCCGGCGCCGTCCAGCGCGTCGCGGACCAGCTCGAGGTTCCGCGCCCGGCAGCTCAGCGGGTCGAGGTCGGCCCGGATGCTGACGATCTTGCGGTCTTTGCCGATCTGGGCCAGGCCCACCTCGCCGGACTCGAAGAACTGCGGGTGCCGTCTGGCCAGGCGCCCGCCGTCGTCGAGGCGCTGCTGCATCGAGAGCGAGCGGGAGATGGTGTGGATCACCCGGGTGCGGGTCTCGTGCGAGATGTGCTTGGCGATCGCCGCGCGGCTGCGCTCGGGCAGGATCCGGCGGTAGGCGTGGACCAGCTTGGAGTGCTCGGACTTCAGGACTCCGACGGCGCTGCCCCGGGACGCCGGGGTGCTGGGTGCGCCTGGCGAGGTGGAGTCGGAGTTCTCCACGGCTGTCAAGCGATTCATCGCTCCCCCAACACTTCTGCTTCACCATCAACCACGGTGCGCGCGGAGGACCGAGTTGCCGCCACCGCTCCCGATGGCGTCGGCGGGACCGCGTGTGTGGGTACGGATGGCGGTCCTCGCTCGCCGCTCACACTGTCATTTGATTTTGCCGTGTGTCAACCGGAGGAACACTGCGCCGTAAGGAGGGGGCCGCGTAAGGGGAATGTCCGTTTTGGCAAACTTCGTCCCCGATAGAGTGGGGCGTCGGGCCCGGAGGCGAGGAAGTCCCGGGATCTGCCGGTGACTTAGCATGGCTGCTCCCAGCACCCGCACGAGTGCCCGAATCGACAGCCCGGACCTTCCGGGGAGAGCCCTAGGAGGTCACGGTGGCCGAGCAAGTACACGCCCTGCGCGTGGTCGGCCGTTCCGGAGTGCTGGCCTGGCGCAGGTTGCCGGTCAGCCAGCTGCCCGACCGGATCCGCCGCAAGGCCGGCCGGCACGTGGCCGCCGGCCGGGACCACCTGATCCACTCCGTGGTGGCTCCGCGCGCCGAGGGCACCGCCGCCGTGGTGAAGTACGCGATGGTGCTGGGCGGCCACAACCTCAACGTGCACGCCCTGCTGCCGCCGGGCACCCCGGCCGACGCCAGGGCCGAGCTGACGGTCGGCAACGGCAGCCGGCACTTCACCGTCCCCGCCCGGCTGTCCGCCGGATCCGGCGGGCGCCCCGGCGTCACGGTCTCCGCGCTGCTCGGCGAGCAGGTCGGCGGCCTCCCCGTCACCGACGGCCGCTGGTCCCTGGCGCTGAGGATCACCACCTCCGGTGGCGCGACCGAGGAGCTCCGGCTGATCGGCGTGGGCGAGACGCCGACCCTCACCGGGCCGAGCACCGCGCTCGTCGCCTGCCCGGTCAGCGGCCTGTCGATGCACACCGGCGTCTCCCCGTCCGGCCGGCTCAGGCTCAACGTCTCCGACCCCGCCGTCCGCGCCGTACTGGTCCGCACCGTCCGCCGGTTCGCCGGGCTGCAGCTGGACTTCCGCCCGCCGGGCCCGCGCGGCCGGCTGGAGGCGACCGACGGCCGGCAGACGATCGCGCTGACCGTCGAGCCCGTGCCCGGCAGCCCCGAACTGCTGCGCTGCACGCTGCCGCTGGACCAGTTCCAGGCCGCCGGCAAGGGCGCCAACTGGAGCTTCCGCTGGGTGGGCGAGAGCGGCCGCAGGTACTGGCTGCGCCGCCGCCCCGACGACCTGCGCCCGGTCCGCGTGATGCTCAACACCGGCGTAAAGCTGGTGATCGCGGACCGCAAGGGCCGCCTACACTACGTGACCCAGCGCCACACCATCCGCGGTATCTACCGGTTGTCCTTCAGCCCGGTGCCCGGACCGGCCGCCCCGGGCCAGCAGTCGAACTCCACCGCCACCACGGGATCGCTCACGTGAAAATCACCTTCCTCCTGACCAGCGCCGACACCATGGGCGGCACCGAACGGGCCATCCTGACCGCGGCCGAAGCCGTCGCCGAGCTGCACCAGGTCGAGGTGCTCAGCGTCTTCAAGACCCGCTCCAGCGGCTTCTTCTCCACCGGCGGCAAGCTGAAGATCCGGAACCTGGTGGACAACACCGGCCCGGTCCCGCGCCCGGTCAAGGGCGCGGACCTGGACGACGCGGTGTACCGCCGGCTCGCCGCCCAGCCCAGCGAGCTGGTGGACCCGGCCTGGGAGCGGTCCTTCAACCGGCTGTCCGACCTGGAGGTGGAGCGGGCGCTGCGCGACACCGACTCGGACGTCCTGGTCGCCTCGACGCCCGCCCTGCTGGCGCTGATGGTCCGGGTCGCCCCGCCGTCCGCGATCACCGTCTGCCAGGACCACCGGGTCTCCGAGCTGCGCGGCGTCAGCGGCGCCCCGCTGCTGCGCTTCGCCCCGCACCTGGACGCCCTGATCGCGCTGAGCGAGCCCACCCGGGCCTGGTTCGCCGAGACCTTCGGCGAGTACGCGCCCAAGCTCACCGTGCTCGGCAACGCCCTGCCCGACGGTTACCGTCCGGCATCCTCGCTGGAGACCCGCACCATCACCCTGGCCGGCCGGATGGTGGCCGAGAAGCAGATCGACCACGCCATCCACGCCTTCGACCGGGTGGCCGCCAAGCACCCGCAGTGGCGACTGCGGGTGCTCGGTGACGGCCCGCTGCTTCGCAAGATGCGCGAACTCGCCAGCACCGTCGGCGCCGCCGACCAGATCCAGCTGGTCGGCTCCACCCAGCACATGCTGGAGGAATGGGCGCAGGCCAGCGTCTGCCTGCTGACCTCCAGGGTCGAGGCGCTGCCGCTGGTGCTCGCCGAGGCGCAGGCCGCCGGCGTCCCGGTGGTCGCGTACGACTGCCCCAACGGCCCGGGCGAGATCGTCACCCCCGACGTCAACGGCCTGCTGGTGCCGGCGGACGACATCGAGGGCCTGGCCGAGGCGCTGGACCGGATGATGTCCGAGGACGACACCCGGCACGCCTTCGGCGCCGCCTCGCTGAAGGCCGCCGCGCGCTGGTCGGCGCCCGAGGTCGCGGCGCAGTGGAGCGAGCTCTTCCAAGGTCTGATAGCCGACCGTGACAGCGGCCGGCTGGTCGCCGCCCGCCGTCGCCGCCGCGCGCTGGCCGAGTCCGCCCGGGGCGCCCTGGGCACCGTCGGCGCCGAGCCCTCCCGCGCGGTCGGGTCGATCGACAAGGTCGGCCAGAAGGCCCACGAGGTCCGGATCGAGGCGCAGAGCGGCGGCACCGTGATGCGTGCCAGCGGCCACATCTGCCAGATCGCGGACGACCTCTCGCCGTTCGACGTGATGCAGGCCAACCTGGACCTGACCGTCGACCTGCTGGACGAGCTGGGCATCCCGTACGTGATGACCAGGACCACCGCGCTGCGGCACAGCCTGGCGGTGGCGGTCGAGTACCGCGAGAAGCTGCTGCGGGCGATCAACGAGCGGTACAAGGACGCTCCGGTGTACGTGAGCCTGCTGGACGCCCGGGGCGGCACCAAGGCCAACGTCCTCGCCGCGATCCTCGACCAGTACCTGCCGGCCGCCGGCTCGATGGCCGCGCTCCGGCTGTTCCGCCCGGTCACCACGACGGCCGGCACCATGCGCCTGACCGGCGTCTACGGCTGCACCGTGGCCTTCACCACGCCCAACAAGGACGACGCCAGGCTGCTGGACGTCCCCGGCGGCACGGTCTACGGCGCCACCCTGCCGGCGGCCGCGCTCACCGCGACCGCCACCCTCAAGGTCGGCGACCGCAGCTACCCGACCATCGAGGCCTTCACCAAGACCCTGCCGACCGATGTCGACTTCCCCGTCGACGTGGTCTACACCTGGGTGGACGGCAACGACCCGGCCTGGCGCGAGCGCAAGAACAAGGCCCTGGTCGAGTTGGGCCTCGCACCCTCCGAGACCGACGGCTCCTCGGACGACGCCCGGTTCCGCAACCGCGAGGAACTCCGGTACTCGCTGCGCTCGCTGGACATGTACGCCCCCTGGATCCGCACCATCCACCTGGTCACCGACGACCAGGTGCCGCACTGGCTGGACACCGACCACCCCCGGGTGAAGGTGGTCAGCCACCGCGAGATCTTCGGCGACACCGGCAAGCTGCCCAGCTTCAACTCGCACGCCATCGAGAGCCGGCTGCACCGGATCGAGGGCCTGGCCGAGCACTTCCTGTACTTCAACGACGACGTGTTCATCGGCCGCGCCCTGGGCCCGGACGCCTTCTTCCTCGGCACCGGCCAGGCCAAGTGCTTCCAGTCGCCGACCACGGTCGACCCGATGGAGGTCCAGGAGGGCGACGAGTTCGCCTTCATCGCCGCCAAGAACAACCGCGCCCTGCTGGAGCGGGAGTTCGGCCGGAGCCTTGCCAACACCTTCCTGCACACGCCGCACGCCCTGCGCAAGAGCGTCCTCGCCGAACTCGACGAGCGCTTCCCGGACGAGGTCGCCCGCACCGCGAAGGCCCAGCTGCGCAGCGAGACCGACCTGGCCATCGCCTCCTCGCTGCACCACTACTACGGCATGTTCACCGGCACCAGCGTGGCCGCCCCCATCTCCAGCGGCTTCGTCAACGTCGGCCTGCGGGTCCAGCACCCCAAGCTGGCAAGGCTGTTGAGCCTGCGTCCGAACGACGTGTTCTGCATCAACGACTACCACAACGCGGACGTCTCGGCCGAGGAACAGGCGGACATCCTCTCCGTCTTCCTGCCGAGCTACTTCCCCGTGCCGAGCCAGTACGAGAAGGGCACCGTCCGCAACAAGCGGCTTGCCCGAGGCTGACACCGACCGGCAGCAGGATCCGCGAGACGCGGGCCCTGCTGCCGGTTCCGTTACCGGTCCTGTCAGCGGTCCAAGACGGATCCTGGCCGTACGCTGCCACGGAGCAGAGAGAGGGACGAGCCGATGACCGACATCGCGCCCGGCGGACTGTCGTTCCTGCACGTCGTCGCCCACCCGGACGACGACCTGTACTTCATGAACCCGGAGATCGCCCGGTCGCTGCGCACCGGTGCGCCGGTCACCGGCGTCTACCTGACCAGCGGTGACGCCGACGGCCACAACCACCGGTACGGCACGCTGCCGCACGAGCGGGGCCCGGCGGACTTCGAGAGCTTCGCCCGGGCCAGGCAGAACGGCCTCAAGGGCGCGTACGCGGCCATGGCGCTCGGCGACCGTGCCGCGCGCTGGTCGCCAGGCATCCTGACCGCGCCCGACGGGGCGCAGTTGGAGACCTTCACCCTCGAGGGAGCCCCCCAGGTCCGGCTGGTCTTCCTCAACATCCGCCAGCAGGGCACCGCGAGTGACGGCCAGACCGCCCGGCTCCGCATGCTCTGGGACGACACCGTTCCCGACGTGCCCACGCTGCTGCCGACCGGCACCGAGCTGCGCGAGAGGGGCCGCTACACACGCGCCGGGCTGGTGCGGACCCTGGCCTGGCTGTTCGACACCTTCCGGCCGACCACGGTCCGCACCATGGACCCGGACCCGGACCACCAGGTGCACGACGCCCAGAACCGCCAGCACCACGACTACGGTGACCACTCGGACCACCAGGACCACACCGCCACCGCGCAGTTCACCTGGCTGGCGCTGCAGTCCTACACCGGCCCGGGAGGAGCCGGGCACTTCGCGGTGGAGGCGTACCGGGGCTACTACAACGAGCGCTGGGTGCCGAACCTGATGCCGGAGGCGTACGCGGCCAAGGAGTTCTATCTGAACATCTACGGCTGCGCGGACGGCTACGACTGCGGCGACCCGGCCGGCGGCGGTGACTACACGGTGGCCTTCTCGGTCCGCGGCACCGGCTGGGCCCAGGCGACCCGGCACCGGTACGTCGGCTCCACCGACTGGCTGCGCACCGGCCCGGACGGCCGGCTCACCGCGTTCGGTGTGCTCGGTCAGCGGGTCGTCCGTTGGCTGGAGTCCGCTCCTGGCAGCGGACGCTTCGACGGCCCCGAACTCCTGGGCCTGGACGGTCCGGTGGCGCCGCGGCTGGCCATCGACCTGACGCCGGACGGCCGTTGGCAGCTCTTCGCGACCCGGTTGACCAGGCTGAGCCACGACCCGGAACAGCAGCTGCGCGAGATCGTCCACAGCTCGCAGTCCAAGCGCGGCGGCGCGTTCGGCCCGTGGACCAGCCTCGGCAATCCCAGCCCGACCGCCTACCGGATGCGCCAACTGGGTACCCCGGCGGTCGCCCGCGACGGCAAGGGCCGACTGCACCTGTTCGTCCGCAACTGGGGCAAGGGCGTCAGCTCCCGGGTGCAGAACCGGAAGGGCGCCTGGAGTGAGTGGCTGGACCTGCGCGGTGGCGCGATCCAGGACGGCCTGACGGCCGTCACCGCTCCGGGCGGCACCATCGACGTCTTCGGCGCCGGCCGGGACCGGGTCTTCCACTGGTTCCAGTCGAGCAAGGACTCGGACGTGGTGCTGGCTCCGAGGTTCCGGCTCACCACTCCGGCTGATCCGCCGACCGCGACCATCGCCGACGGCCGGGTGCAGGTGTTCTACCGCCGTCCGGAGACGGCCGGCTTCTACGCCGCCGCCCAGTCCGACCACAAGGGGAACTGGAACGACGGGCCGGCGTACATCACCGGCCGCGGCGGCTTCGGCCCCCTCACCGCGGTGCCGTCCCCGGTGGTCCCCGGTGCCGTGCTGCTGGTCGGCCGCAACGACTTCGCGGGTCTCGGCTACCAGTTCCGACCCCTGCCGGGCGGCGCGGCCGCAGCCGACCGCGTGCCCGGTGACGGCAGTTGGACCGATCTGCCGGCCCCGCTCGGCGGTCTGGTGCATTCGCCCAGCGCGGCCTACGACAGCACCGGCCGGGCAGTGATCGCCGTCCAGGGGTCCGACGGGCGTCTCCATGTGTGCCGTCAACTCGCGCCTGGTGCCGGTCCGTTCGGCGACTGGGTCAGCGCTGCGTCGTAGGAGCTGACGAGCGGCGGCTGCGCCCGGAAGCGAGCGACCGTCCGGTATGGCTGTCACCTGGGCTCCGGGCCAACGCCGCCGCGGAGGGCGCCAGGTGCGCCGAAGCCCCCGGCTCAGACAGGTTCTGGCCGGGGGCTTCGACGTGTGTGTTACAGGCCGGTCTGGTTGGTGAGGCCCTGTTCGGCCCAGTTGTTGTCGTTGTTGTAGTCGACGGTTTCGAGGAGGTCGCGGTCGTTGGGCTTCTGGGTGAAGACGTGGATTCCGCCGGTGGAGTCGAGGGTGGTGGCAGCGGAGCCGGTCATGGCGTAGGTGTAGCCGGCGCGGTCGGAGAGGTTCTCTTCGCCCCAGTTGTTGTCGTTCTTGTAGTCGACGGTCTGGAGGAGTTCGCCGTCGTTGGCCTTGCGGGTGAAGACGTGGATGCCGCCGTTGTTGTCGACGACGGCTGCGGGGGAGCCGCCCATGGCGTAGGTGTAGTTGGCGCGGTAGTTGAGGATTTCCTCGGCCCAGTTGTTGTCGTTCTTGTAGTCGACGGTTTCCATCAGCTGGCCGTCGTCGGCCTTGCGGGTGAAGACGTGGATGCCGCCGGCCTTGTCGACGACTGCGGCGGGTGAGTCGCTCATGGCGTAGGTGTAGCCGGCGCGGTTGGACAGGCTCTCTTCGGCCCAGTTGTTGTCGTTCTTGTAGTCGACGGTCTGGAGGAGTCCGCCGTCGTTGGCCTTGCGGGTGAAGACGTGGATGCCGCCGTTGTTGTCGACGACTGCGGCGGGTGAGCCGCCCATGGCGTAGGTGTAGTTGGCGCGGTAGTTGAGGATTTCCTCGGCCCAGTTGTTGTCGTTCTTGTAGTCGACGGTTTCCATCAGCTGGCCGCCGTCGGCCTTGCGGGTGAAGACGTGGATGCCGCCGGCCTTGTCGACGACTGCGGCGGGTGAGTCGCTCATGGCGTAGGTGTAGCCGGCGCGGTTGGACAGGCTCTCTTCGGCCCAGTTGTTGTCGCCCTTGTAGTCGACGATCTC
>NZ_JBVIMH010000060.1:0-11432 GCF_055579945.1 Kitasatospora sp. NPDC032150
GCTGACCGGGCAGGCGGCTTCGGCGGAGGAGCTGTGCTCGCCCGAGTACTGGGTGCGTCACGTCCGCGAGGCGGTCCGCTTCTGCGACGCGATCCAGGCGCTGGAGGCCGAAGGCGTCCGCACCTACCTGGAGTTGGGCCCGGACGGGGTGCTGTCCGCGATGGGGCAGGAGTGCGTGAGCGAGGACGCGGTGTTCGCGTCGGTGCTGCGCTCCGGCCGCCCTGAGGCCCAGACGCTTACCACTGCCGTCGCGCAGTCGTACGTGCGTGGCACGGCCGTGGACTGGGCGGCGGTCTTCGCGGGCCGGGGTGCCCGTCGGGTGGATCTGCCCACCTATGCCTTCCAGCGCCAGCGCTACTGGCCGAACGTGCCGCCGCTGGGTGCGGGCGATGTGACCATGGCGGGCCTCGGTGCGGCGGACCACCCGCTGCTGGGCGCGGCGGCCGAACTGCCGGACTCGGGTGGACTGGTGTTCACCGGGCGGTTGGCGCTGTCGACCCATCCGTGGCTGGCCGACCACGCGGTGCTGGGTAGTGTGCTGCTGCCGGGTACGGCCTTCGTCGAACTGGCCGTTCGCGCCGGTGACCAGGTGGGCTGCGACCTGCTGGAGGAGCTGACCCTCGCGGCGCCGCTCGTGCTGCCGGAGCAGGGCGGGGTGCAGCTGCGCCTCACCCTGGGCGCGGCCGACGAGTCGGGCGCCCGGGCGTTGAGTCTGCACGCCCGCCGCGAGGACGCCCCCTCGGAGGAGCCGTGGACCCGGCACGCGACCGGTCTGCTGGCTCCCGGTGCGCAGTCGCCCGGCTTCGACCTGGGCGAGTGGCCGCCGGCCGGTGCGATCGAGGTCGAGCTGGACGGCCGGTACGAGGCGCTGACGGGGATCGGCTTCGACTACGGCCCGGTCTTCCAGGGCCTGCGCCGGGCCTGGCGGCGAGGGGACGAGGTCTTCGCGGAGGTGAGCCTGCCGCAGCAGGCCGAGGCCGAGGCCGGTCTGTTCGGTCTGCACCCGGCCCTGCTGGACTCGGCGCTGCACGCGCTCGGCCTGGCGGCTCCCGAGGGGACCGACTGGCAGGGCAGGCTGCCGTTCTCCTGGACCGGTGTGTCGCTGCACGCGGTCGGCGCGTCTGCGCTCCGGGTGCGCCTGGCGGCGGCCGCCTCGGACGGCGTCTCGCTGGAGCTGGCCGACGAGGCCGGCCGGCCGGTGGCGTCGGTGGGCGCACTGGTGCTGCGGACGGTGTCGGCCGAGCAACTGCGCTCGGCGCAGAGCGTGTTCCATGAGTCGCTGTTCCGCCCCGAGTGGGTGGCGCTGCCCGCCGGCCCGGCTTCCGAGGGCGAGCGTTGGGCGGTGCTCGGCGGCGATGCGCAGGTACTGGGTGATCTCGGACGGGCCGTCGAGGCCTACCCGGATCTCGCGGCGCTCGCGGCGAGCGGGGACGTTCCCGACCTGGTGCTGGCTCCCTGCCTCGGATCGGACGGCCAGGAGGAGTCGGACGGCCAGGAGGAGCAGGACACCGCCGCTGCCGTCCGGGAGACCGTGAACCGGGTCCTGGGCCTCGTCCAGTCGTGGCTGGCCGAGGACCGGCTGGCCGGGGCCCAGCTGGTGGTGGTGACCCGTGGCGCGGTGGCGACTTCCGCCGACCCGGATGTCACCGACCTGGCCCATGCCGCCGCGTGGGGTCTGGTGCGCTCGGCGCAGACCGAGAACCCCGGACGGATCGTCCTGGTGGACCTGGACGGCGAGGCGTCGTCCCGCCGGGCACTGGGCACCGTACTCACGGCGGAGGAGCCGCAGCTGGCCATCCGGCAGGGTGTGCCGCACGCGCTCCGGCTGGCCCGGATCGAGGTGTCGCCGCAGCCCGAGGCCAAGGTGTTCGACCCCGAGGGCACGGTTCTGATCACCGGTGGTACGGGTGCGCTGGGCGCCCTGGTGGCCCGGCACCTGGTGGCCGAGCACGGTGTCCGGCAGCTGCTGCTGACCAGTCGCCGTGGTGCGGATGCGCCGGGTGCGGAGGAACTGCGTTCCGAGCTGGTCGAGTCGGGTGCGGAGGTCACGCTGGCGGCGTGTGACGCGGCCGACCGGGAGGCGCTCGCCGCCCTGCTCGCCTCGGTGCCCGCCGAGCGGCCGCTCACGGCGATCGTCCACACCGCGGGCGTCACCGACGACGGAGTGCTGTCCTCGCTGACGCCCGAGCGGATCGAACGCGTGCTGCGGCCCAAGGCCGAAGGCGCCTGGAACCTGCATGAGCTGACCGCCGGTCTCGACCTCTCGGCGTTCGTCCTGTTCTCCTCCGCCGCCGGTGTCTTCGGCGGTCCCGGGCAGGGCAACTACGCCGCCGCCAACGCCTTCCTGGACGGGCTGGCGCACCACCGTGCGGCCCGCGGCCTGCCGGCGACCTCGCTGGTCTGGGGCCTGTGGGCGCAGAGCAGCGGAGTCAGCGGGCACCTGGACAGCAATGACCTGGCCAGGATGGAGCGTTCGGGTCTGAGCGCGCTCTCCTCGGACGAGGGCCTGGCGCTGTTCGACGCCGCGATGAAGTCCCCGGGCGAGGTGCTGGTCCCGATGCACGTCCGGACGGCCGCGCTGCGGACGCAGGCGGCGGCCGGACTGGTGCCCCCGCTGCTGCGCGGACTGGTCCGCACCCCGGTGCGCCGGGCCGTCGAGGCGGCGGCGCGCGGCGCGGGCTCCGAGTCCGAACTGGTGCGCCGGCTGGCCCCGCTGGCCGCCGCCGAGCAGGAGCGTGCGCTGCTGGACGTGGTCCGCGGGCAGGTCGCGGCAGTGCTGGGCTATTCGGGCGCCGAGGCCGTGGACGGCGAACGGGCGTTCAGGGAGCTGGGCTTCGACTCGCTGACCGCCGTCGAGCTCCGCAACCAGCTGAACGCGGCGACCGGGCTGCGGCTGCCCGCGACGCTGATCTTCGACTACCCCAACCCGGCCACGCTGGCGGGCCACCTGCGCACCGAACTCCTGGGCGCCGAGCGGGAGTCGGACCTGCCGGCGACGGCCTTGGCGGTGGCGGCCGACGACGACCCGATCGCGATCGTCGGCATGGCCTGCCGCTACCCCGGCGGGGTGACCAGCCCCGAGGAGCTGTGGCAGCTGATCGCCGGGGAACGCGACGGGATCTCCCTGTTCCCGACCGACCGCGGCTGGGACCTCGACGCCCTGTACGACCCGAACCCGGACAACCCCGGGACCTCGTACACCCGCGAGGGCGGCTTCCTGCACGACGCCAACTACTTCGACCCGGCCTTCTTCGGCATCTCGCCGCGTGAGGCGCTGGCGATGGACCCGCAGCAGCGCCTGCTGCTGGAGACCACCTGGGAGGTGTTCGAGCGGGCCGGCATCGATCCGGCCACCATGCGCGGCAGCCGTACCGGTGTCTTCGCCGGCGTGATGTACCACGACTACGGCACCCGACTGCGGACCGCCCCCGACGAGGTCGAGGGCTACCTCGGCACCGGCAGCTCCAGCAGTGTCGTCTCCGGGCGGGTCGCGTACACCTTCGGCCTGGAGGGGCCGGCGGTCACCGTGGACACCGCCTGCTCCTCCTCGCTGGTTGCGCTGCACCTGGCGAGCCAGGCCCTGCGCAACGGCGAGTGCACCATGGCGCTGGCCGGCGGTGTGACGGTGATGTTCACCCCCGGTACGTTCGTCGAGTTCAGCCGCCAGCGCGGGCTGGCGGAGGACGGCCGCTGCAAGTCCTTCGCGGCGGCGGCGGACGGCACCGGCTGGGGTGAGGGCGCGGGCATGCTGCTGGTCGAGCGCCTCTCGGACGCTCGCCGCAACGGACACCGGGTGCTGGCCGTGGTGCGGGGCAGCGCGATCAACCAGGACGGTGCCTCCAACGGCCTGACGGCGCCCAACGGTCCGTCTCAGCAGCGGGTGATCCGGCAGGCGCTGGCCTCCGCCGGGCTGACCCCGGCCCAGGTCGACGTGGTGGAGGCGCACGGCACCGGCACCACGCTGGGCGACCCGATCGAGGCGCAGGCGCTGCTGGCCACCTACGGTCAGGACCGCATCGACGACCGGCCGCTCTGGCTCGGCTCGGTGAAGTCCAACCTCGGCCACACCCAGGCCGCTTCGGGCGTCGCGGGTGTGATCAAGATGGTGATGGCGATGCGGCACGGTGTGCTGCCGCGCACCCTGCACGTCGACGATCCCTCGCCGCACGTGGACTGGTCGGCGGGGGCGGTCTCGCTGCTCACCGAGGCACAGCCCTGGCCGGAGACCGGCCGTCCGCGCCGCGCGGCGGTGTCCTCGTTCGGTATCAGCGGTACCAACGCCCACACCATCCTGGAGCAGGCACCGTCCGCCGAGGACACGGTGCGGGCGGACGGCGGGACCGAGGCGGGCGACACTCGCACGGCGCTGCCCTGGGTGCTGTCGGCGAAGGGCGAGTCCGCCCTTCGGGCCCAGGCGGCCCGTCTGCACGCCGTCGCGGACGAGCAGCCCGGGCTGAGCCCGGCCGACGTCGGCCACTCGCTGGCCGCCACGCGCGCCGCTCTGGAGCAGCGAGCCGTGGTCATCGCCGATGACCGTGCGGAGTTCCTGCGCGGGCTGGCCGCGCTGGCGGCCGGTGAGGCCCCGGCGAACGTGGTGCAGGGCTCGGTGGCCGGTGGCCGCTTGGCGTTCCTGTTCACCGGGCAGGGGAGCCAGCGGGCCGGGATGGGCCGCGAGTTGTACGAGGCGTTCCCACCTTTCGCCGAGGCTTTGGACGCGGTGTGCGCGGAGCTGGACGGGCACTTGGAGCGTCCGCTGCGCGAGGTGGTCTTCGGCGGCGAGGAGTTGGACCAGACCGGGTACACGCAGCCGGCACTGTTCGCGATCGAGGTGGCGCTGTTCCGCCTGGTCGAGGCGTGGGGGCTGCGGCCCGACCTGCTGGCTGGTCACTCGATCGGTGAGCTGGCCGCCGCGCATGTGGCGGGTGTGCTGTCGCTGGCGGACGCCGCCGAGCTGGTGGCTGCTCGCGGCCGACTGATGCAGCAACTGCCTTCGGGCGGTGCGATGGTGGCGGTGCAGGCCTCCGAGGACGAGGTCCTGCCGTTCCTCGCCGAGGAGTTGGGGATCGCGGCGGTCAACGGGCCGACCTCGGTGGTGATTTCCGGCGCCGAGCGGGCCGTGCTGGAGGTCGCGGAGAAGCTGGCCGCGGACGGTCGCAAGACCAAGCAGCTGACGGTGAGCCACGCGTTCCACTCGCCGCTGATGGAGCCGATGCTCGCGGAGTTCCGCACCGTCGCCGAGGGCCTGACGTTCGCCGAGCCGAGGATCCCGATCGTCTCCACCCTCACCGGCTCGGTCACGGACGAGATCCGCACCGCCGAGTACTGGGTGCGCCACGTCCGCGAGGCGGTCCGCTTCCACGAGGCGATCCGCACGCTGGAGGACGAAGGCGTCCGCACGTACGTGGAGTTGGGCCCGGACGGGGTGCTCTCCGCAATGGGCCAGGCGTGCGTGAACGAGGACGCGGTGTTCGCGCCAGTGCTGCGCTCCGGCCGGCCCGAGGTACGGTCGCTGACCGCCGCCCTCGCACAGGCCTACGTCCGTGGCACGGCCGTCGACTGGCCAGCCGTGTTCGCCGGCCTGGGGTCAACACGGGTCGAACTGCCCACGTACGCCTTCCAGAAGGAGCGCTACTGGCTGGACACGGGCGTGTCCGCGGGCGACATGGCGTTGGCGGGGCTCGACCTGGCCGGCCACCCGCTGCTGGGCGCGGCGGTCGAACTGCCGGACTCGGGCGGATTCGTGTTCACCGGGCGGCTGGCGCTGTCGACGCATCAGTGGCTGGCCGACCACGCGGTACTGGGCAGCGTGCTGCTGCCGGGTACGGCCTTCGTCGAACTGGCCGTCCGGGCCGGCGAGGAGGTGGGCTGCGAGCTGCTGGACGAACTCACGCTGGAGGCGCCGCTGGTGCTGCCCGAGCGCGGCGGTGTGCAGCTGCGCCTCACGCTGGGGGCGGCCGACGAATCGGGTGCCCGGGCGTTGAGCCTGCACTCCCGCCGCGAGGACGCTCCCGCGGAGGAGCCGTGGACCCGGCACGCGACCGGTCTGCTGGCCCCGGGTGCACAGGAGTCCGGGTTCGACCTCGGTGAGTGGCCGCCGGCCGGTGCCGAGTCGGTCGACGTGGACGGGCTGTACGAGGGAGCCGCGGCGGTCGGCCTGGACTACGGACCGGTCTTCCAGGGCCTGCGCCGGGCCTGGCGCCGCGACGGCGAGGTCTTCGCGGAGATCCGGCCCGCGCTGGACGGGCCCGGCCTGGACACCGCGCCGTACGGGCTGCACCCCGCGCTGCTGGACGCCGCCCTGCACGGGGTCGGCCTCGGCGGTCTGGTCCGTGACGCCGACCAGGACGCGGGCCGCGCCCGGCTGCCGTTCTCCTGGGGCGGGGTCCGGCTGCACGCCGCGGGCGCTTCCGCGCTGCGGGTGCGGCTGGCCTCGGCCGGTTCGGACAGCGTTTCGCTGTGGCTGGCGGACGAGTCGGGCCGGGCGGTCGCGTCGGTGGACGCGCTGGTGCTGCGGGCGGTCTCGGCGGAGCAACTGCGCTCGGCGCAGGGCGCGTTCCAGGAGTCGATGTTCCGCCCCGAGTGGGTGGCACTGCCCGCCGGGCCGGCCGTCGAGACCGGACGCTGGGCCGTGCTGGGGACCGGCGCCGACCTGGACGGCTTCGAGCGGAGCTTCGAGGTGCACCCGGACCTGGCGGCGCTGGCGGCGAGCGGGGACGTCCCCGAGGTGGTGCTCGCCCCCTTCGCCGGGACGGGTGCCGCCGGGGAGGACACCGCCGCCGCCGCCCGGGGCGCCACCCGGCGCGCCCTGGAGCTCGTCCAGTCCTGGCTGGCCGAGGACCGGTTCGCCGACGCCCGCCTGGTGGTGGTGACCCGTGGCGCGGTGGCGACCGCCGCCGACGCGGATGTCAGCGATCTGGTGCACGCTCCGGTCTGGGGTCTGCTGCGCTCGGCCCAGGGCGAGAACCCGGGGCGGATCGTCCTGGTGGACCTGGACGGTGACGGCGCCTCGCTCGGTGCGCTCCCGGCCGCACTCGCCTCCGGCGAGCCGCAGCTGGCCGTCCGGCAGGGCGTCTCGCACGCCTTCCGGCTGGCCCGGGTCCCGGCCGTCACCGAGCAGGCCGCCGAGCCCAGGCCCTTCGGGCCGGAGGGCACGGTTCTGATCACCGGTGGTACGGGTGCGCTGGGCGCTCTGGTGGCCCGGCACCTGGTGGCCGAGTACGGTGTCCGGCAGCTGCTGCTGACCAGTCGCCGTGGTGCGGATGTGCCGGGTGCGGAGGAGCTGCGTTCCGAGCTGGTCGAGTCGGGTGCGGAGGTCACGCTGGCGGCGTGTGACGCGGCCGACCGGGAGGCGCTCGCCGCCCTGCTCGCCTCGGTGCCCGCCGAGCGGCCGCTCACGGCGATCGTCCACACCGCGGGCGTACTCGACGACGGGATCGTCTCGACGATGACTCCCGAGCGGCTGGACGGGGTACTGCGTCCGAAGGTGGATGCGGCCTGGCACCTCCACGAATTGACGGAGCGTCAGAACCTTTCGGCGTTCGTCCTGTTCTCCTCCTCCGCCGGTGTCTTCGGCGGTCCCGGGCAGGGCAACTACGCCGCCGCGAACACCTTCCTGGACGCACTGGCGCAGCACCGCAAGGCGCGCGGCCTCGCGGCGAGTTCGCTCGCCTGGGGCCTGTGGGCGCAGGACGGCGGCATGGCCGGCGGCCTGGACGAGGCCGACGTGGCCCGGATGGCCAAGGCCGGGCTGGCGCCGCTGTCCCCGGCAGAGGGCCTGGCGTTGTTCGACGCGGCGACCGGCGGTCAGGACGACGCGGTGCTGGCTCCGATGCGGCTCGACGTGGCCGCGCTGCGGGCCCAGGGCGATCCCGAGCTGGTGCCGCACCTGCTGCGGGGGCTGGTCCGGGTGCCGGTCCGGCGGTCGTCGGCGGGAGCGGGCGCCCAGCTGGCCGAAGAACGCACACTGGCCCAGCAGTTGGCCGGTCTGCCGGACGCCGAGCGGGACCGCGTCCTGCTGGACGCGGTGCGGACCCAGGTGGCCGCGGTGCTCGGCTACGGCGGCCTTGAGGCGATCGAACCGGGACGCGGTTTCGTCGAGCTCGGCTTCGACTCGCTGACCGCCGTCGACCTGCGCAACCGTCTGGGCGCGCTGGCCGGTGTGCGGCTGCCGGTCACGCTGATCTTCGACTATCCGACCCCGGCCGCCCTGGCCGCCTACCTGCGGGAGGAGACCCGCCAGGACGAGGCGTCGGCCGCGCCGGTGCTCCCGATCGGTGCGGAACTCGACCGTCTGGAGTCGATCCTGGCCAACCTCGCCCCCGGTGAGGAGGAGCGGCGCAGCGTCACCGCCCGCCTGCGGTCCCTGCTGTCGATGTGGACCGAGGCCCAGGGCCCGGACACCGAGTCGGCCGCGGCCGACGCCGAGCTCGAGTCGGCGACGGCGGACGAGATCTTCAGCCTGCTGGACGAGGAGCTCGGTCTGTCCTGATCCGACCCCGCCGGGGCCTGCCGACCGATCGGGTCGGCGGGCCCCGGCGCACTCGGCTCCCGTGGCCGCCGTCCGGGACGGAGCACCGTCCCGTCCCGGACGGCGGCCACGGCGATCGGTGGGCGGAGGCGACCGGTGGCAACCGGCGGCGGTCGTCAGTGATGGAGCGGACATGCGGTGGGCCCCGGGACTGATCCCGGGGCCCACTGTCATGTCGTCAGGCGAAGCGGTGACAAGTCCGCAAAGACAAGGGCGGTGGCGCGGTCAAGCGACGGCGCGCAGGCCGGGCCAGAGCTTGGACCCTGGGGTGTGCAGGCCCTCGCAGAGCCAGACGGCCTTGCCCTGTTCGGTGTTCTTCACGCCCACGCCGTCGTCGATCGTGGCCACCTGCCGTACGCTGGCGAACTCCTTGCGCAGCTCGGTCTTGTCGCCGCCGACGTACAGTACGGCGCCGGAGTCGTCCGGCGGTGCGCCGAAGTACCAGGCCCCGCGCTGCGGGCTGTACGCCTTCGGCAGCCCGTCCCCGGGCCCGTAGCGGTCCAGCGCGCCGGCCGCCCAGAAGGTGTCGGTGACGATCACCGCGTTGTACTCCTGGCCGACGGGCAGCGCGTGGTAGGCCTTCGCCACGGTGGCCGCCAGCTGAGGCCAGCCGATCGTCTCGGTGGTGGAGAAGTTGGCGCCCTGCGGGGTATGGCCGACCGAGGAGACCGGGTACACCGGGAGGCCGGCGAGCGCCACCGCCGCGCAGATCACGAAGGCGGGGGTGCCGAAGCCCCAGCGCCATCCGCGGGCCGCCGGGCGGTGCTGGAGGGAGACCGCGCCCGCCGCCCAGAGCATCGGGAACAGGCCGGCGACGTAGTAGGCCCGACCGTCGGTGAGCAGGAAGAACGCGGTCACCGCGACCGCCGCCCACCCCAGGAAGCGGTAGTCGCGCAGCGCCTCCATCCGCAGCAGCCGCCACAGCCCCGCGCACATCAGCAGGAACAGCGGGAAGCCGGAGAGGGTCAGTGCCAGCGGCAGGAACAGCACCTGGCCGCCGAACAGCGAATCGTCCTCGGCGGCGATCGCATCCGTCATCTCCGCCTGCGGCCAGCCATGTCGGGCCTGCCACACCAGGCTGGGCACCGTCACCAGCACCGCGATCGCGGCCGCCGCCCAGAGTGCCGGCCGGGCGAGCAGCGAGCGCGGGCCGGCCACGGCCACCGCGCCGACCAGGGCCAGCAGGAACACACCGACCGGTTGTTCCGCGGCGCCCGGTGGCGCGGCGTTGTCGATGGTCTGGCTCACGGTTTCTCCACGTGGGTCGATTCTTCGCATTCGGCGGTCCGGTTTTCGGCCGATATCCCGAGTGCATTCGCTTGCGCCGGCCGGCCATAGGGCCCGCGGCGTCCACGCTCCCTATTGCCGGGCCGGTCTCAATCCGCATTCCCGCGCCTGGCCGGCTCGCCGGGCAGAGGGCGTCAGGGATGTGCTGCGGGCGACTCGATCCTATGGCAGTCTCCTTGTGTCGCAAGGAGCTTGACGTCCTCCGCAGTAGGGGTCGGTCCGCGCCGGATAGGGGTCGGATAGGAGGTGGACAAGGGTTCGGCGGATTTTCCGGCACAACTAGGCTGGTGCCGCAGCGAAATATGCGAACCGTCCGAATGCGGAATGCGCCGTAACGTCCACCGAGGAGAAGTGTGTGAACGACAAGCCTCAGACGCCCGAGTTCCGCCTGGAGATCGACCGGTCGGCGGCGCCCGGCCGCGAGCCGGGGCCGATCGACCTCCGCCGGTACTACGCGACCCCCGCGCACTCGGGCATCCCGACCTTCATGGGCGTTCCGCTCTGCCTCAACCAGGAGGACCTGAAGGCAGGGAACGCCGACGTCGCCGTGCTCGGCATCCCGCTGGACTCCTCGATCGGCCACCGCGGCGCGGCCTACGGCCCGCGGATGATCCGCGCCGACGAGCGGTACATCTTCAACGCCCCCGAGGCGGTGATCAACGCCAGCACCCGGATCAACCCGTTCGACGTGCTGAAGGTGGTGGACTACGGCGACGCGGCCGTGGACGCCTTCAGCACGCCTAACTCGATGGACCACATCCGGGGACTGGTCCGGCAGATCGCCGAGGTCGGGGCCGTCCCGGTGCTGCTCGGTGGCGACCACTCGCTGCTGTGGCCGAGCGTCGGCGCGCTGGCCGACGTCTACGGCCCGGAGAAGATCGGCGTCATCCACTTCGACGCCCACCCCGACTGCCACGACTCGCAGTTGGGCCACCGGGCCACCCACAGCACCCCGATCCGGCGGATCATCGAGGACGAGAAGATCCCGGCGGGCAACGTGGTCCAGGTCGGTCTGCGCACCGTCACCGGCCCCGACAACCAGCTGTTCAACTGGATGCGTCGACAGGGCATGAAGTCGCACTTCATGGCGGAGATCGAGCGGATCGGCTTCCACGCCGTGCTGGACAAGGCGATCGCCGAGGTGCAGGAGAACGCCGAGTTCGTCTACCTCTCGCTGGACATCGACGTGCTGGACCCGGCCTTCGCCCCCGGCACCGGCACCCCCGAGCCCGGCGGCCTGACCAACCGCGAGCTGTTCCCGGCGTTCCGCCGGATCTGCCACGAGACCAAGGTCATCGGCATGGACGTGGTCGAGGTCGCGCCGCACCTGGACTCCGGGTACTCCACCACGATGAACGCCCGCCGCGCCATCTTCGAGGGCCTGACCGGCCTGGCGATGAACCGGTTGAAGATCGCCGGGCCGAACTACCTCAACCCGATCGTCTCCGGGCAGGTCAGGTTCCCGATGGGCTGAGACCGACCGGCGGCAGAGCCGGACACCAGCGGAGGGGGGGGGGGGGGGGGGGGGGGGGGGGGGGGGGTGTTGGAGTGGGGGGGGGGGGGGGGGGGTGGGGGGGAGGGGGGGGGGGGGGGGGGAAGGGAAAGAGGAGGGGAGGGA
>NZ_JBVIMH010000060.1:11442-15550 GCF_055579945.1 Kitasatospora sp. NPDC032150
CCTGATCCCGCTCCCGATCCCTCTCCCCCCCCCCTCCCCCCCCCCCCCCCCCCCCCCCCCCCCCCCCCCCCCCACCACCACCCCCCCCCCCCCCCCCCCCCCCCCCCCCCCCCCCCCCCCCCCCCTCCGCTCTTCGCCGCGTCAGTCCAGCGCCCGCCGGCGGAAGCCCCGGATGCCGAGCAGCCCGAACAGCACACAGGCCGCCGCGAGCGCGGCCAGGTCGACCCCGAGCGGGATCGACCGCGGTTCACCGTCCGGCAGCAGCACCGCACGCATCGCCTCGCTGACGTACGTCAGCGGGTTGAGCGCGCAGATCACCTGGAACGTCCGCACCGAGGACAGGCCGTACCACGGGAACTGGGTGGCGCCGGTGAACATCAGCGGGGTCAGCACGACCGCGATCATGATGCTGATGTGGCGGGACTCCACCGCGGTGCCGATGGTCAGCCCGACGGTCGCGCCGGCCAGCGAGCCGAGCGCGAGCACACCGGCGACCGGCAGGACGCTGGAGGCCGGCCAGTGCACACCGTCCAGGACCAGGAACCCGAGCGGGATCATCACCGCGGCGGCCACCAGACCACGGATCGCCCCGAACACCACCTTCTCGACCGCCACCAGGGCGAGCGGGATCGGGGACAGCAGCCGGTCCTCGATCTCCTTGGTGAAGGAGAAGTCGACGATCAGCGGGAAAGCGGTGTTCTGCAGCGCGACCAGGAAGCTGCTGAGCGCCACCACGCCAGGCAGCAGCACCTGCTGGAAACCGTGGCCGGTGTAGCCGAGGCCGGAGAGGATCTTGCCGAACACGAACAGGATGAAGAACGGCTCGACCAGCACCTGGGCGAGGAACGGGATCAGCTCACGTCCCGTCACGAAGACGTCCCGCCAGAGGATGAAGGCGAAGGTCCGTGCCGCGGAGCCTCCTCTGCCGGTCTGCGGAAGGGTTGCGGTCGCACTCAACGGAGTTCTCTCCCGGTCAGTTCGATGAAGACGTCTTCCAGGGTCAGCCCGCCCAGCGACACGTCCTCGATGTCGCAGTGCAGTTCGCTCAGGGCGCTGACCGCGGCGGGCAGGGTGGCCGAGGGCCGGCCGGTGGTGTAGAGCCGCAGCCGGTCGGGGGCGTCGGCACCGACCTCGACGGTCTCGACGCGCTCCACCGTCTCGATCTTCTCCAGTACCCGGACCAGATCGGTGAGTTCACGCTCCTCGGCCGGCGCCTCGGCGGCCCGCAGAAGGTGAGCGTGCCGGTGCCGCTCAGCGAGGAGGTCAGGGCCTGCGGCGAGTCCAGTGCCAGCAGCTTGCCGCGGTCGACGATGCCGACCCGGTCGCAGAGCTTGGCGGCCTCGTCCATGTCGTGCGTGGTGATCACCACGGTGACGCCCCGGCGACTCAGTTCGGCCACCCGGTCGTGGATGAACAGCCGGGCCTGCGGGTCGAGACCGGTGGCCGGCTCGTCCAGGAAGAGCACCCGGGGCCGGTGCATCAGCGCGCGGGCGATCATCACCCGCTGCGCCTGGCCACCGGACAGCTCGTCCACCCTGGCCTTCCCCCGGTCGCCGAGGCCCACCCAGTCGAGGCTCTCGTCGGCCAGCCGGTTGCGCTCGGCCCGGCCCATACCGTGGTAGCCGGCGTGGAAGACCAGGTTCTGCCGGATGGTCAGTGAACGGTCGAGGTTGTTGCGCTGCGGGACCACCGCGAACACCCGGTGCGCGGCGGCCGGCCGGCTCACCACGTCTACCCCGAGGACGGACACCCGGCCCGAGGTCGGGGCGACCCGGGTGGTCATGATGCCGATGGTGGTCGACTTCCCGGCGCCGTTCGGGCCGAGCAGACCGAACACCTCACCGGTCCTCACGGTGAAACTGAGGTCGTCGACGGCCGGCATCGGCCGGTTGCGATATCTCTTGACCAGCCGGTCGACGACGACGGCGGTGGAATCGGAATCCACGGCCTGCGGTGCGCGTGCTGTATTCATTGCTTCCTGCGAATCGAGCGGGACGCGACAACGGCGACGATGGAAGCGCGGCAGGGATCACACGCATACTGAAACGCCGTCGTGTTACGCCGTCATGCGCGCCGACGGAAAGGGATAATGAACACTCAACTGTGCCGGGACCATGTATAGCATGGGTGACGCGGTCTGGCCCGGACAGGGGCGGTAGGGGCAGAGTAGGGGATGTGTGCCGGTCCGGCCCGCTGCTAGCTTGAAAGGGCGCAAGTATTCTCCGCAATCGCTTCGCGGCAATTGTGACCGAATACTGCAGGGCAGGATTTCTCCCGCACGGGCGGGGAGTTGTGGGCGCAGGCCATTAAGCACGAGTCATTGCGAGTCATTGGCGGTCATGCCCGAACCTTCCCGACGACGTGTTCCGACTCGGACGTCCGGAAGCAGCCGGCACGGCCCTCACGACCGGTTCAAGGGTGGGACGGACAAGGCGTGGAGAACGAAGCGAAGCTCCTCGACTACCTCAAGCGGGCGACCGCCGATCTGCGCGAGACGCGTCGGCGGCTGCGCGAGCTGGAGGAGCAGGAGCCGGAACCGATCGCCATCATCGGCATGGCCTGCCGCTACCCCGGCGGGGTGACCTCGCCCGAGGACCTCTGGCAGCTGGTGGCCACCGGCACCGACGGCATCTCCGGCTTCCCCGCCGACCGGGGCTGGGACCTCATCGCCCTCCATCACGATGACCCCGACCACCCCGGCACCTCGTACACCCGGGAGGGTGGATTCCTGCACGACGCCGCGCAGTTCGACCCCGACTTCTTCGGCATCTCGCCGCGTGAGGCGCTGGCGATGGACCCGCAGCAGCGGCTGCTGCTTGAGACCTCCTGGGAGGCGTTCGAGCGGGCGGGCATCGACCCGGAGACCGTCCGGGGCAGCCGGACCGGTGTCTTCGCCGGTGTGATGTACCACGACTACGCCTCCCGCCTGCTGGACGTCCCCGAGGAGGTCGCCGGCTACCTCGGCAACGGCAACTCGGGCAGCGTCGCCTCGGGCCGGGTGGCCTACGCACTCGGCCTGGAAGGGCCGGCCGTCACCGTGGACACCGCCTGCTCCTCCTCGCTGGTCGCGCTGCACTGGGCGATCCAGGCGCTGCGGGCGGACGAGTGCTCACTGGCACTGGCCGGCGGCGTCGCCGTGATGTCCACGCCCAATGCCTTCATCGACTTCAGCCGCCAGCGCGGACTGGCGGTCGACGGCCGCTGCAAGTCCTTCGCGGCGGCGGCGGACGGCACCGGCTGGGGCGAGGGCGTCGGCATGCTGCTGGTCGAGCGCCTCTCGGACGCGCAGCGCAACGGGCACCCGGTGCTGGCGATCGTGCGCGGGAGCGCCGTCAACCAGGACGGCGCCAGCAGCGGCCTCACCGCCCCCAACGGGCCCTCCCAGCAGCGGGTGATCCGACAGGCACTCTCGGCAGCCAGACTGACGGCAAGTCAGATCGACGCGGTCGAGGCACACGGTACGGGCACGACGCTCGGCGACCCGATCGAGGCGCAGGCCCTGCTGGCGACGTACGGGCAGAACCGTGACGGGGCCGCGCCGCTCTGGCTCGGTTCGCTGAAGTCCAACATCGGCCACACCCAGGCGGCGGCGGGTGTCGGCGGCATCATCAAGATGGTGATGGCGATGCGGCACGGCCTGCTGCCGCAGACGCTGCACGTGGACCAGCCGACGCGGAACGTGGACTGGTCGGCGGGCGCGGTGGAGCTGCTGACGGAGGCGCGGCCGTGGCCCGAGACCGGGCGGCCGCGCCGGGCGGCGGTCTCCTCCTTCGGCGTCAGCGGCACCAACGCGCACACCATCCTGGAGCAGGCGCCTGCGGCCGACGCGGCCGAGGTCGAGGAAGCGGCAGGGTCGCCTTCGGCCGCGCCGTTCGTGCCGTGGGCGCTCTCCGGGCGGACGGCGGAGGCTCTGCGGGGACAGGCGCAGCGGCTGCTGGACCGGCTGACCGCCGCACCTGAAACGGGCATCCGGGATATCGCCTTCTCGCTGGCCACTTCGCGCGCGTCCTTCAAGCATCGGGCGGTGCTGGTGGGGTCGGGGCGGGACGAGCTCTGCGCGGGTCTGGAGGCGCTGTCGCGGGGTGGGTCTGCGGTGCGGTCGGTGGTC
>NZ_JBVIMH010000061.1:0-15335 GCF_055579945.1 Kitasatospora sp. NPDC032150
CCGCCAAGCTGGTGGCGGCTCGTGGCCGTCTGATGCAGGCGCTGCCGGCCGGTGGTGCGATGGTGGCGGTGCAGGCCTCCGAGGAGGAGGTGCTGTCGCTGCTGACCGACGAGGTGGGTATCGCGGCGGTCAACGGGCCGACGTCGGTGGTGGTTTCGGGCGCTGAGGCGGCCGTGCTGGCGGTTGCGGAGCAGCTGGCGGCTGAGGGTCGCAAGACCAAGCGGCTCACGGTGAGTCACGCCTTCCACTCGCCGCTGATGGAGCCGATGCTCGCCGAGTTCCGCACCGTCGCCGAGGGTCTCACCTTCGACGCTCCCCGGATCCCGATCGTCTCCACTCTCACCGGCGACATCACCGAGGACGTCCGTACCCCCGATTACTGGGTGCGTCACGTCCGTGAGGCTGTCCGCTTCCACGACGCGATCCAGGCACTGGAGGCCGAAGGCGTCCGCACCTACGTGGAGTTGGGTCCGGACGGGGTGCTGTCCGCGATGGGCCAGGAGGGCGTGAGCGAGGACGCGGCGTTCGCGTCGGTGCTGCGCGCGGGCCGACCCGAGGTGCAGACGCTGACCACTGCCGTCGCCCAGGCGTACGTGCGTGGTGCGAGCGTCGACTGGCAGGCGGTCTTCGCCGGCCGGGGCGCCCGTCGGGTGGAGCTGCCCACCTACGCCTTCCAGCGCCAGCGGTACTGGCTCGAAGGCGGCCACTCGGTCGGCGATGTGGCGTCGATCGGGCTCGGTGCGGCGGGGCATCCGCTGCTGGGTGCGAGTGTGGAGCTGCCGGACTCGGACGGTGTGGTGTTCACGGGTCGGCTGTCGGTGCAGTCGCATCCGTGGCTGGCGGATCACGCGGTGATGGGCAGTGTGCTGCTGCCGGGTACCGCGTTCGTGGAGCTGGCGATCCGGGCGGGTGACCAGGTCGGCTGCGGGGTGCTGGAGGAGCTGACGCTGGCTGCTCCGCTGGTGCTGCCCGAGCGTGGTGGTGTGCAGCTGCGGCTGGCGCTGGGTGCGGCTGACGAGTCGGGTCGTCGGGGCTTGAGTCTGCACTCGCGCATCGAGGAGGCCGCGGCGGAGGAGCCGTGGACGCGGCACGCCACGGGTGTGCTGGCGGCCGGTGCCGGTGCGGCGTCGTTCGAGTTGGGGGAGTGGCCTCCGGCCGGTGCGGTCGAGGTCGAGGTCGAGGACCTGTACGAGCGGCTGGCCGCTGCCGGGTTCGGGTACGGTCCGGTGTTCCAGGGCCTGCGCGCCGCCTGGCAGTCGGGCGACGAGGTGTTCGTCGAGGTGGCGCTGCCGGACGACGCGCGCTCCACCGCGGCCTCCTTCGGCCTGCACCCGGCGCTGCTGGACTCGGCGCTGCACGTGCTGGGCACCGTCGACCTGGTGGAGGACACCGGACGCGGCCGGATCCCGTTCTCGTGGAACGGTGTGACCCTGCACGCCTCGGGCGCCGCCGTCCTGCGGGCACGGCTCTCGCGCACCGGCACGGACGCCGTCTCGCTGGAACTCGCCGACGAGAGCGGTCAGGCGGTCGCCTCGGTCGAGTCGCTGGTGCTGCGCGAGGTCTCCGTGGAGCAGGTGCGCGGCGGCTACACGGAGTCGCTGTTCCGGGTGGAGTGGACCTCGCTGCCGGTCCCGGCCGCGCCCGCGGGCCGCTGGGCCGCCCTCGGCACGGACCCGACCGGAACCGGCGTCGAGTGCTTCGCCGACCTCGTCACCCTGGGGGCCGCCGCCGACGAGCGCGGGTCCGCTCCCGACGAGGTGTTCCTCGCGCTGGATCCGGTGGCCACCGACGACCTGCCGTCGACCGCCCGCGCCGTGCTGCACGGGGTGCTGGCCGTCGTCCAGGAGTGGCTGGCCGACGAGCGGTTCGCCGACTCCCGCCTGGTCCTGGTGACCCGTGGCGCGGCGGCGGGCGGCGAGGACCTGGCCCACGCCCCGGTCTGGGGCCTGCTGCGCTCCGCACAGGCGGAGAACCCGGACCGCTTCGTCCTGGTCGACCTCGACGCCAAGGACGGCACCGGCGAACTCCTGGCGGGCGCGCTCGCTTCGGGCGAGCCGGAGTTCATCATCCGCACGGGTGCGGTGCAGGTCCCGCGCCTGGCACGCGTCGAAGCATCCACCGCCGCACCGGTGTTCGGCACCGATGGTACGGTCCTGGTGACGGGCGCCTCCGGTAGCCTCGGCGGTCTGGTCGCCCGTCATCTGGTCGCCGAGCACGGCGTACGCAGCCTGCTGCTGGTCTCGCGCAGCGGTGGCGACGCTGCGAGTGCCGCGGAACTGACGGCCGCACTGCGCGAGTCGGGCACCGAGGTGACCTGGGCGGCGTGCGACGTCGCCGACCGCGCAGCGCTGGCGGACGCACTGGCCTCGGTGCCGGCGGAGTTCCCGCTGACGGGTGTGGTGCACACGGCCGGTGTCCTCGACGACGGCATCGTCTCCTCGCTCACCCCCGACCGGATCGACACCGTGCTGCGCCCGAAGGTGGACGCGGCCTGGAACCTGCACGAGCTCACCGCCGATCTCGAGCTGACCGCGTTCGTGCTCTTCTCCTCCGCCGCCGGCACCTTCGGCGGCCCGGGCCAGGCCAACTACGCCGCCGCCAACGTCTTCCTGGACGCCCTCGCCCAGCGGCGCCGCGCGGCCGGCCTCCCGGCCGTGTCCCTCGCCTGGGGGCTGTGGGCCGAGGGCGCCGGCACGGCGACGGGTATGGCGGCCGCGCTCGGCGGCGGTGACGTCGACCGGATGGCCCGCTCGGGTGTGCAGGGGCTCTCCGCGGCCGAAGGCCTCGCCCTGTTCGACAGCGCCGCTGCCGGCGTCGACGCGGCCCTGGTCCCGATGCGGCTCGACCTGGCCGCGCTCCGGGCGGATGTCGGCCGCGAGGTCCTGCCGCTGCTGCGCGGGCTGGTCCGCGGCCCGGCCCGCCGCGCCGTGCGCTCCGCTCCGGCGGCGGCAGGCTCGGAGCTGGCCGGCCGGCTGCTGGCCCTGCCCGCCGGCGAGCGCGAGCAGGCGCTGCTCGACCTGGTCCGCGCCCGGGTCGGGTCCGTCCTGGGCCACCCGGACGCCACCTCGGTCGAGGCGGGCCGGGCGTTCAAGGAACTCGGCTTCGACTCGCTGACCGCCGTCGAACTGCGCAACGAACTCAACGGCGCCACCGGCCTGCGACTGCCCGCGACGCTGGTCTTCGACTACCCGACGCCCGCCGCGCTGGCCGCCTTCCTGCGCTCGGAGCTGGTCGGCGAGGAGACCGAGGCATCGGTCGCCGCCCCGGTCGCGGTCCTGGACGACGAGCCGATCGCCATCATCGGGATGAGCTGCCGCTACCCGGGCGGCGTGGAGTCGCCCGAGGACCTGTGGCGACTGGTCTCCGAGGCGCGGGACGCGATCTCGGGCTTCCCGGCCGGCCGTGGCTGGGACCTGGACAACCTCTACCACCCCGACCCGGACCACCAGGGCACGACCTACGCCCGCGAGGGCGGCTTCCTGCACGACGCGGGCCTCTTCGACCCGGCGTTCTTCGGGATCTCGCCGCGCGAAGCCGTCGCGATGGACCCGCAGCAGCGCCTACTGCTGGAGACCTCCTGGGAGGCGTTCGAACGCGCGGGCATCGACCCGGCCACGCTGCGCGGCAGCCGGACCGGCGTCTTCGCCGGCGTGATGTACCACGACTACGCCTCGGCGATCGGCGAACTCCCGGACGGCGTCGAGGGCTACCTCGGCACGGGCAACTCCGGCAGCATCGCCTCCGGCCGCGTCGCCTACACGCTCGGCCTGGAAGGCCCGGCGGTCACCGTCGACACCGCGTGCTCCTCCTCCCTGGTCGCGCTGCACTGGGCGATCCAGGCGCTGCGAGGCGGCGAGTGCACGATGGCACTGGCCGGCGGCGTCACCGTCATGGGCACACCCGAGACCTTCGTCGACTTCAGCCGCCAGCGCGGCCTCTCGGCCGACGGCCGGTGCAAGTCCTTCGCGGCCGCGGCCGACGGGACCGGCTGGGGCGAGGGCGTCGGCATGCTGCTCGTGGAGCGCCTCTCCGACGCGCGGCGCAACGGCCACCCGGTGCTCGCCGTCGTCCGTGGTTCCGCCGTCAACCAGGACGGCGCCTCCAACGGCCTGACCGCCCCCAACGGCCCCTCCCAGCAGCGCGTCATCCGCCAGGCCCTGGCCTCCGCCGGACTGTCGGCCGACGAGGTCGACGCGGTCGAGGCGCACGGCACCGGCACCACCCTGGGCGACCCGATCGAGGCCCAGGCGCTGCTGGCCACCTACGGCCGGGACCGCGACCAGGCTTCGCCGCTGTGGCTCGGCTCGGTGAAGTCCAACATCGGCCACACCCAGGCCGCCGCCGGCGTCGCAGGCATCATCAAGATGGTGATGGCCGTGCGGCACGGCATCCTGCCGCAGACCCTGCACGTGGACGAACCGTCGCCCAACGTCGACTGGTCCGCCGGCGCGGTCGAACTGCTCACCGAGGCCCGGCGCTGGCCCGAGACCGGACGCCCGCGCCGGGCGGCGGTGTCCTCCTTCGGCATCAGCGGTACCAACGCCCACACCATCATCGAGCAGGCCCCCGAGCTCGCCGACCAGCCGGAGGCCGCCACCACGGAGCCGGTACGCTCCGCCGTGCTGCCGTGGCTGCTGTCCACGAAGAGCGAGGACGCCCTGCGGGCCCAGGCGGAGCGGCTGCTGTCCTTCGTCGAGACCCGGAGCGAGGACGAACTCGCCGACGTCGCCTACTCGTTGGCGACCACCCGGGCCGCCCTGGAGCGCCGGGCGCTGTTGGTGGCTGAGGACCGTGAGGAACTCGTCCGCACGCTGCGGTCGCTGGCGGCCGGAGAGCCGGGCGCCGGAATCGTCCGGGGCTCGGCGAGCGGCGGGAAGCTCGCTCTGCTGTTCACCGGTCAGGGCAGCCAGCGGCTCGGCATGGGCCAGGAGCTGTACCACGCGTATCCGCCGTTCGCCGCCGCTCTCGACGCCGTCTGCGCGGAGCTGGACCGGCACCTGGACCGTCCGCTGCGCGAGGAGATGTTCGCGGGAGAGCAGCTCGACCAGACCGGCTACACCCAGCCCGCGCTGTTCGCGATCGAGGTGGCGCTGTTCCGCCTGGTCGAGGCGTGGGGTCTGCGGCCCGACCTGCTGGCGGGTCACTCGATCGGTGAGCTGGCCGCCGCGCACGTGGCCGGGGTGCTGTCGCTGGCGGACGCCGCCAAGCTGGTGGCGGCTCGTGGTCGCCTGATGCAGGCGCTGCCTTCGGGCGGTGCGATGGTGGCGGTGCAGGCCTCCGAGAATGAGGTGCTGCCGCTGCTGACCGACGAGGTGGGTATCGCGGCGGTCAACGGGCCGACCTCGGTGGTGGTTTCGGGCGTCGAGGCGGCCGTTGTCACGGTTGTGGAGCAGCTGGCCGCCCAGGGTCGCAAGACCAAGCGGCTCACGGTGAGTCATGCCTTCCACTCGCCGCTGATGGAGCCGATGCTCGCGGAGTTCCGCACCGTCGCCGAGGGGCTGACCTTCGCCGAGCCGAGGATCCCGATCGTCTCCACGCTCACCGGCGACATCACGGACGAGATCCGCACCGCCGAGTACTGGGTGCGCCACGTCCGCGAGGCGGTCCGCTTCCACGACGCGATCCGCACGCTGGAGGCCGAAGGCGTCCGCACGTACCTGGAGTTGGGCCCGGACGGGGTGCTGTCCGCGATGGGCCGGGAGAGCGCGACCGAGGACGCCCTCTTCGCGCCGGTGCTGCGCGCGGGCCGTCCGGAGGCACGGGCGCTGACCACCGCCCTGGCCCAGGTGTACGGCCGCGGCGTGCGGCTCGACTGGCAGGCGGTCTTCGCCGGCCGCGGCGCCCGCCGGATCGACCTGCCCACCTACCCCTTCCAGCGCGAGTGGTACTGGCTGGAGCCGGCGGCCCGGACGACCGTCACTGCGGCGGACGAGGTGGACGCGCGCTTCTGGGCGGCCGTGGAGCGCGAGGACCTGGACACCCTGGCCGCGACCCTCCAGGTTGACGGCGACGGCGAGTTGGGCGCGCTGCTGCCGGCGCTGTCCGCCTGGCGCAAGCAGGCCCGCGCCGAGTCCACCGTGGACGGCTGGCGCTACCAGGTCACCTGGAAGTCGGTCGCCGACCCGGCTGCCACCGGACTGTCGGGCACCTGGCTGGTGGCCGTCCCGTCCGGACAAGCCGGGGACAGTGCGGCGGACGTCGCGCGGCTGCTGGCCGATCGCGGCGCGGACGTCCGTCAGATCCTGCTCGGCACCGACCGCACCGAGCTCGCCGCACGTCTGGCGGATGCGGCCGGTACGGAGCCGGTGTCCGGCGTGCTGGCGCTGCCGGCGCCGTCCGGCGGCGTGGCCGAGACGCTGGCCCTGGTGCAGGCGCTGGGCGACGCCGGTATCCCCGCCCCGCTGTGGTGCGTGACCCGTGGCGCGGTCTCGACCGGCCGCGGCGACCGGCTCGCCAGCCCGGTGCAGGCCCAGATCTGGGGCCTGGGCCGGGTGGTGGCCCTGGAGCACCCCGACCGCTGGGGCGGCCTGATCGACCTTCCGGAAGCCGCTGACGAGCGGGCCCTCGCCCGGCTGGCGGGCGCCCTGGCAGGTGACGAGGACCAGCTCGCCGTCCGCGCCTCCGGCCTCTTCGCCCGCCGTCTGGTGCGCGCCGCCAAGCCGGACACCGCCGGGCCGAACTGGCAGCCGAGCGGTACCGTCCTGGTCACCGGCGGCACCGGCGCCCTCGGGTCCCAGGTCGCCCGCTGGCTGGCCCGCAACGGTGCCGAGCACCTGGTGCTGACCAGCCGTCGCGGCCCGGACGCTCCCGGTGCGGCCGAACTCCGCGACGAGTTGGCCGAGTCGGGCGTCACCGTCACGGTGGCGGCGTGCGATGTGGCCGATCGTGCCGCGCTGGCGGAGTTGCTGGCGTCCGTCGAGGTGTCGGCGGTGTTCCACACCGCCGGTGTGCTGGACGACGGTGTCGTGGAGGGCATGACCGCCGAGCGGTTCGCCGCCGTGGCCCGCCCCAAGGTGGACGCGGCGCTCAACCTGCACGAACTCACCGCCGAGCTCGGCCTCTCCGCGTTCGTCCTCTTCTCCTCCGTCGCGGGTGTCATCGGCAGCGCCGGCCAGGCCAACTACGCCGCCGCCAACGCCTTCCTGGACGCCCTCGCCGAGCAGCGCCACGCCGACGGCCTGGTGGCCACCTCCATCGCCTGGGGCCCCTGGGCCGAGAGCGGCATGGCCACCGACCGCACCCTGGAGGAGCGCCTGAACCGGGGCGGACTGCCCGCCATGGCACCGGAGTCAGGCCTCGCCTTCCTGCACCGGGCACTGTCCTCGGGCGACGTGGCCGTGACCGCGGCCGACTTCGTCTGGGATCGCTTCGCCCCGTCCTTCGCCGCGGCTCGCGCCAGCCGGCTGCTCGACGAGCTGCCGGAGGCCCGCCGGGCGATCGACGAAGCCATCGGCGACCGGTCGACGGCCGGCGGTTCGACCACGCTGACGCAGCGGCTCGCGGACCTGACCGAGACCGAACGGGACACCGTCCTCCTCGACCTGGTACGCATCCAGGTGGCGACCGTCCTCGGCTACGGCAACCCGGAGGGCATCGAGGTCGGCAAGGCGTTCCGCGAGCTGGGCTTCGACTCGCTGACCGCCGTCGAGTTCCGCAACCTGCTGGCCGCGGAGACCGGGCTGGCGCTGCCCGCCACGGTCGTCTTCGACTACCCGTCGGTGCGCGCGCTGGCCGACCACCTGCACGCCGAGCTGTTCGGCGGCGCCGCCGACCAGGCCGCACCGCCGGTACTGGACGGCCTCGCGGAGGACGAGCCGATCGCGATCGTCGCGATGAGCTGCCGCTTCCCCGGCGGGGTCACCACGCCCGAGGAGATGTGGCAGCTGCTGTCGACGGGCACGGACGCGATCTCCGGCTTCCCGACCGACCGCGGCTGGGACCTGGAGGCGCTCTACAGCAGTGACGCCGACGGGGCGAACACGACGTACACCCGCGAGGGCGGATTCCTGTACGACGCGGCCGAGTTCGACCCGACCTTCTTCGGGATCTCGCCGCGCGAGGCGCTGGCGATGGACCCGCAGCAGCGCCTTCTGCTGGAGACCTCCTGGGAGGCGTTCGAGCGCGCGGGAATCGACCCGGAGTCCCTGCGCGGCAGCCGGACCGGCGTGTTCGTCGGCACCAACGGCCAGGACTACCTCCAACTCGCGATGGACGCCTCCGACGAGCTCGGCGGCTTCCTCGGCACCGGCAACGCCGCGAGCGTCGTCTCGGGCCGGCTCTCGTACACCTTCGGCCTGGAGGGCCCGGCGGTGTCGGTGGACACGGCCTGCTCCTCCTCGCTGGTGGCCCTCCACATGGCGGTACAGGCGCTGCGAGGCGGCGAGTGCACGCTGGCCCTGGCCGGCGGTGTGACGGTGATGTCCACGCCGGGTGCGTTCGTCTCCTTCAGCCGCCAGCGCGGCCTGGCGGCGGACGGCCGCTGCCGGGCGTTCGCGGCCGACGCGGACGGTACCGGCTGGGGTGAGGGTGTCGGCATGCTGCTGGTCGAACGGCTCTCCGACGCGCGGCGCAACGGACACCCGGTCCTGGCCGTGGTCCGCGGCTCCGCCGTGAACCAGGACGGTGCGTCCAACGGCCTCACCGCCCCCAACGGCCCCTCCCAGCAGCGCGTCATCCGTCAGGCCCTGGCCAACGCCCGCCTGTCGGCCGAGGACGTCGACGCGGTCGAGGCACACGGCACGGGCACCCGCCTGGGCGACCCGATCGAGGCCCAGGCGCTCATCGCCACCTACGGCCGGGAACGGGACGAAAGCTCTCCGCTGTGGCTCGGCTCGGTGAAGTCCAACATCGGCCACACCCAGGCCGCCGCCGGCGTGGCGGGGGTCATCAAGATGGTGCTCGCCATGCAGCACGGCGTACTGCCGCAGAGCCTGCACATCGACGAGCCGTCGTCGCACGTGGACTGGTCCGCGGGGGCGGTCGAGCTGCTCACCGAGGCCCGGCCCTGGCCGGAGACCGGCCGCCCGCGCCGGGCGGCGGTGTCCTCCTTCGGCTTCAGCGGCACCAACGCGCACACCGTCCTGGAGCAGGCGCCACCCGCCCCGCCGGTCGTCGACATCCCCCAGGACGAGGGTCGGGCCGTCCCGCTCCTGCTGTCGGGGCGCACCGAGTCGGCCCTGCGCGAGCAGGCCGTGCGGCTGCGCTCCCACCTGGCGGAGCGGCCCGAGCTGTCGCTGACCGACGTCGGCCACTCGCTGGTGGTGTCGCGGGCCGCGTTCGAGCACCGGGCGGTGATCGTCGCGGCTGGCCGTGACGTCGCCGGCCGGGAGCTGGCCGCGCTGGCTTCGGGTGAGTCGGCTGGGAACCTGGTGCAGGGTTCGGTGGTCGAGGGCCGGACGGCGTTCCTGTTCACGGGGCAGGGCAGTCAGCGGGCCGGTATGGGCGCCGAGCTGTACGAGGCGTTCCCGCCTTTCGCGGATGCGCTGGACGAGGTGTTCGCGCACCTGGACCAGTACCTGGACCGTCCGCTGCGCGAGGTGGTGTTCGGCGGCGAGGAGCTGGATCAGACCGGGTACACGCAGCCGGCGCTGTTCGCGATCGAGGTGGCGCTGTTCCGCCTGGTCGAGGCGTGGGGTCTGCGGCCCGACCTGCTGGCGGGTCACTCGATCGGTGAGCTGGCCGCGGCGCATGTCGCCGGGGTGCTGTCGCTGGCGGATGCCGCCAAGCTGGTGGCCGCTCGTGGTCGCCTGATGCAGCAGCTGCCTTCGGGCGGCGCGATGGTGGCGGTGCAGGCGAGCGAGGACGAGGTCCTGCCGTTCGTCACCGACGAGTTGGGCATCGCGGCGGTCAACGGGCCGACCTCGGTGGTGATTTCCGGTGCCGAGCAGGCCGTCCTGGCGGCGGCCGAGCAGCTGGCGGCGCAGGGTCGCAAGACCAAGCGGCTCACCGTCAGCCACGCCTTCCACTCGCCGCTGATGGAGCCGATGCTCGCCGAGTTCCGTGCGGTCGCCGAGGAACTGACGTTCGCCGAGCCGCGCATCCCGATCGTGTCGACGCTGACCGGCCGGACCGCTTCGGCAGACGAGATCCGCACCGCCGAGTACTGGGTGCGCCACGTCCGCGAGGCGGTCCGCTTCCACGACGCGATCCAGGCCCTGGAGGCCGAAGGCGTCCGCACCTACGTGGAGTTGGGGCCCGACGGTGTCCTGTCCGCGATGGGCCCGGAGTGCGTGGGCGAGGAGCCGGCGTTCGTGCCGTTGCTGCGCACGGGCCGTTCCGAGACGCAGGCACTGACCACGGCCGTCGCCCAGGCGTACGTGCGAGGCACGGGCATCGACTGGCAAGCGGTCTTCGCGGGCCGGGGCGCCCGCCGGGTGGACCTGCCCACCTACGCCTTCCAGCGCCGCCGCTACTGGGTGGAGCCCTCCGCCTCGGGGGCGGCGGACGTTGCCTCGGCCGGACTGTCTCCGGCCGAGCACCCGCTGCTGGGCGCGGCCGTCGAACTGCCGGACTGTGACGGTTTCCTGTTCACCGGGCGGCTCTCGCTGCGCACGCACCCCTGGCTGGCCGGTCACGCGGTGGGCGACACCGTCCTGCTGCCGGGCACCGTGTTCACGGAGCTGGCGGTTCGGGCCGGTGACCAGGTCGGCTGCGGCGTGGTCGAGGAACTCACGCTGGACGTCCCGCTGGTCCTGCCCGAAGAGGGGAGCCTCCAACTCCAGCTCGTTGTCGGTGGAGCCGACCCTTCGGGTCGCCGCCCGCTGAGCCTGTACGCCCGGCCGGAGGACGCCACCGGCTCGGCACCCTGGACCTGTCACGCGGCCGGTCTCCTCGGCGTCGCCGCCGCGCCCGCGACACCGCTCGACCCGGGCGACTGGCCGCCGGCCGGCGCCGTCGAGCTGCCGGTCGAGAGCCACTACGAGCGACTGGCTCAGGCCGGGCTGTGCTACGGATCGGCCTTCCGGGGACTGCGCCGGGCGTGGCAGCACGGCGACGAGATCTTCGCCGAGGTCAGCCTGCCGGAGGAACTGCAGGGGGAGGCCGACTCGTACGGACTGCACCCCGCGCTTCTCGACGCGGCGCTGCAGCCCCGGGCCCTCGCGACCGGCACCGCCACCGCCACCGAGGAGGAGCCCGAGGCGCGCAGGCCGTTCGCCTGGAACGGCTTCGCCCTGCACGCGGCCTCGGCCGCCGAGCTGCGGGTCCGGCTGACCCCGGCCGGGCCTGACGCGGTCTCCCTGATCGTGGCCGACGGCACGGGCGCGCCCGTCGCCTCCGTGGAGTCCCTGGTCCTGCGTCCCGTCTCGGCCGAACAGTTCGCCGGGCCGAACGCGACCGGCCACCACGACGCGCTCTTCCGCGTGGACTGGACGCCGCTGGCCGTCCCGCAGCCGGCGACGGTCGGCGGCCACTGGGCCGTCCTCGGAGCCGACGACTTCAAGCTGGGCCTGGCCCTGGAGACCGCCGGTGCCCGGGTCGACTCGTACCAGGACCTGGTCGCCCTCTCGGCGGCGGTCGCGGACGGCGGCCCGGCTCCGGACACCGTCCTGGTGGCCTGCGCCGCGGCCGACGGCGGTGCACCGGACCTGGTGCCCGCCGTGTACGCGGCCGCGCACCGCACCCTCGCCCTGCTGCAGGACTGGCTGGCAGAGGACCGGCTCACCGCCACCCGCCTGGTCCTGGTGACCGGCGGAGCCGTCGCCACCTCCGGTGACACCGAGGCCGATCCGGTCCACGCACCCCTGTGGGGCATGGTCCGGGCGGCGCAGACCGAGAACCACGACCGGTTCGTCCTGCTGGACCTGGACGACGACGAGGCCTCCCGCCGCCTGCTGCCGGGGCTGTCGGCCGTGATCGCCTCCGGTGAGAGCGAGTTCGCGCTGCGCGCGGGTACGGCCCTCGTCCCCAGGCTGGCCAGGGTCCCGGTCCAGGCGGCCGCCGACACCCCGGCGGCCCGGCCGCTCGACCCGCAGGGCACCGTGCTGGTCACGGGAGGCACCGGCGGTCTGGGCGCCCTGCTGGCCCGCCATCTGGTCACCGAGCACGGCGTCAGGCACCTGCTGCTGACCAGCCGCCGCGGCCCCGACGCCGAAGGTGCCGCGGAACTCGCCGCCGAACTCGCCGAGTTGGGCGCCGAGGCGACCGTCGCCGCCTGCGACACGGCCGACCGGGAGGCACTGGCTGCGCTGCTGGCCCAGGTGCCCGCCGAGCACCCGCTCACCGCGGTGGTCCACACGGCCGCGGTGCTCGACGACGGCGTGATCGGCTCGCTCACCCCCGAGCGGGTGGACCGGGTGCTGCGCCCCAAGGTGGACGCGGCGGTCAACCTGCACGAGCTCACCGAGCACCTGGACCTGGCGGCCTTCGTCCTCTTCTCGGCCGCCGCCGGCACCCTCGGCGGCGCGGGACTGGGCAACTACGGCGCGGCGAACGTGTTCCTGGACGCGCTCGCCCGCCACCGCCGCTCCCGTGGACTCACCGCCCTCTCCCTGGTCTGGGGCATGTGGGCGGAACGCCGGGGCATGGCAGGCCGGTTGAGCGAGGTCGACCTCGCCAGGTCGGCGCGCGGCGGTGTGCTGCCGATGACCGCCGAGCAGGGCCTGGCACTCTTCGACACCGCCCTGACGGTGCCGGACGAGCCGGTGCTGGTGCCGATGCACCTGGACCTGAAGGCGCTGCGCGCCCTGGCGGCCACTCCGGGCACGCTGCCGACGCTGTTCCACGGCCTGGTCCGGGTCCCGCTGCGCCGTGCCGCCGCGGCGGCTGCCGCCACCGCCGAAGCCGAACCGGCCACGCTGGCCCAGCAGTTGGCCGACCTGTCGACGGCCGAGCAGGAGCGGGTGCTGCTCGACCTGGTGCGCAACCACGTGGTCGCCGTCCTCGGCTACACCTCTGTGGACCTGGTCGGCGGCGGGCAGGCGTTCCGCGAACTGGGCTTCGACTCCCTCACCGCGGTCGAACTGCGCAACCGGCTCAACGCGGCCACCGGGTTGCGACTGCCGGCCACGCTCGTGTTCGACTACCCGACGCCGGCCCTGCTGGCCGAGTACCTGCGGGCCGAGGTGGCGCCCGGCACCACCGAGGCGGAGCCGCAGCTCCTCGAGGAGCTGGGGCGTCTGGAGGGCGTACTCGCCTCGCTCGCCGCGGCCGGCCTGTCCGACGACACCGCGCACGGACGGATCGCGGCCCGGCTCCAGGCCCTGCTCACCACCTGGAACGAGGCCAACGGCGAAGCGGCGGACGGCGGTTCGTCCAAGCTCGACGACGACGCCTCCGACGACGAGATCTTCGACTACATCGACAAGAAGTTCGGCAGGGGCTGACCGCATTGGACGCACTGTGCCGCAACCCCCTCAGCCTGTGTCCCGACGATTCGAATGGGCAGCGTTCCGATGGCCAATGAAGACAAGCTCCGCGATTACCTCAAGCGCGTCCTGAAGGACCTCGACGAGGCCCACGACCGACTGCGCGGCCTGGAGGAGAAAGCCCGCGAGCCGATCGCGATCGTCGCCATGGGCTGCCGCTTCCCCGGCGAGGTGAACTCCCCGGAGGACCTCTGGCAGTTGCTGGCCTCCGGCGGCGACGCGATCTCCGGCTTCCCGACCGACCGCGGCTGGGACATCGAGGGTCTGTACGACCCGGACCCGGACGCGCAGGGCACCGCCTACACCCGCGAGGGCGGCTTCCTGCACGAGGCCGACCGGTTCGACGCCGCCCTGTTCGGCATCTCGCCCCGCGAGGCGCTCGCCATGGACCCGCAGCAGCGCCTGCTGCTCGAGGTCTCCTGGGAGGCGTTCGAGCGGGCCGGGATCGACCCCGCCACCCTGCGCGGCAGCCGTACCGGCGTCTTCGTCGGCACCAACGGCCAGGACTACGCACCGGTCCTGATGCGCTCGGCCGAGAGCTTCGAGGGCCACCTCGGCACCGGCAACACCGCCAGCGTGATGTCAGGCCGCCTCTCCTACACCTACGGCCTGGAGGGTCCGGCCGTCACCGTGGACACCGCCTGCTCGGCGTCACTCGTCGCCCTCCACCTGGCGGTGCAGGCGCTGCGGACCGGCGAGTGCACCCTGGCCGTCGCAGGCGGCGTCACGGTGATGCCCAACCCCGGCACGCTGATCGAGTTCAGCCGCCAGCGCGGGCTGGCCGCAGACGGCCGCTGCAAGTCGTTCGCCGGCGGCGCCGACGGCACCAACATGGCCGAAGGCGTGGGTCTGCTGGTGGTCGAGCGGCTCTCCGACGCCCAGCGCAACGGGCACCCGGTCCTCGCCGTGGTGCGGGGGAGCGCGGTCAACCAGGACGGCGCCTCGAACGGTCTGACGGCGCCGAACGGCCCGTCCCAGCAGCGCGTGATCAAGCAGGCGCTGGCCAACGCCGGACTGACCGCCGACCAGGTCGACGCGGTGGAGGGCCACGGCACCGGCACCACCCTCGGCGATCCGATCGAGGCGCAGGCGCTGCTGGCCACCTACGGTCAGCACCGGCCCGAGGACCAGCCGGTCTGGCTGGGTTCGGTGAAGTCCAACATCGGCCACACCCAGGCCGCCGCCGGCGTCGCGGGCGTGATCAAGATGGTGCTCGCCATGCGGCACGGCGTACTGCCGCGGACCCTGCACATCGACGAGCCCACGCCGCACGTGGACTGGTCGGCCGGCGCCGTCGAGCTGCTGGCCGAGTCCCGGACGTGGCCGGAGACCGGACGCCCGCGCCGGGCGGCCGTCTCCTCCTTCGGCATCAGCGGCACCAACGCCCACGCCGTCCTGGAGCAGGCCCCCGAGGCCCCCGCCGCCCCGGAGGCGGAGGTCCGCCCCGCCCCGGCCGTGCTGCCGTGGCAGCTCTCCGGTCGGACCGACGCCGCCCTGCGAGGGCAGGCGGCAAGGCTTGGCGACCACCTGGCGGCCCACCCGGCCCTGGAGCCCGCCGCCGTCAGCTACTCGCTGGCCACCAGCCGTGCCACCCTGGACCACCGCGCGGTGGTGATCGCCGAGGACCGGGACGGCGTACTCCGCGGCCTGGACGCACTGGCCTCGGGGAACTCGTCCGCACAGCTCGTCGTGGGCAGGACGGTCGAGGGCAAGACCGCCTTCCTGTTCACCGGTCAGGGCAGCCAGCGCCTCGGCATGGGAGCTGAGTTGTACGAGACGTACCCGGTCTTCGCCGAGGCTTTCGACGCCGTGTGCGCGGAGCTGGACGGGCATCTCGCGCGTCCGCTGCGCGAGGTGGTGTTCAGCGGCGAAGAGTTGGACCGGACCGAGTACACCCAGCCGGCGATCTTCGCGGTGGAGGTGGCGCTGTTCCGGTTGCTGGAGTCCTGGGGTGTGCGTCCTGACTTCCTG